>JAEZLZ010000135.1 GCA_023415055.1 Bacillota bacterium
GCTATATTAGAGGTGATCGCTATGCCCTTATGATTGATGCCGGTAATTCTGCGAACCATGCGCAGCTATTTCTATCCCAGCTGCAGGAGCTTAACCTTCCTCTCCCTGATTATGTCGCTATCACTCATTGGCACTGGGATCACACCTTTGGAATGCATGCCGTCGCAGCAAAATCCATTACCTGCAATCTAACCAATGAACAGCTGCAGGAGGTGGTTAACTGGCAATGGGATGACCATGCCATGGCCAAGCGATTGACAACCGGAGAGGATATCGAATTCTGTGATACTCACATACGCAAGGAATATCCGGATCGGAGTGATATCAAGGTGCAGACCGCAGATATCGTATTCGACAGGGAGCTGCAGCTCGACCTTGGCGGTATTACATGCAGGCTGGTCAAAATCGGCAGTCCGCACTCGGAGGATAGCGTGGCGATTTATATCCCGGAAGAAAGGATCATCTTCCTTGGAGACGCCTCCGGTGGAGATTACTATCATAATAAGGGGCTTTATGATAAGACTAAGCTATTAAATTTCATCGACTTTATTAAAGCAACAGATTTTGATACCTGTGTGGAAGGACATGACACAGCAATAACGAAGGAACAGCTGCTCGCATATATGGAGGAGGAGTTAAATATTCTTAAGGAAAACTTAACTTGATATAAACTCCTTATATGGAATACAATGTTAAAGTATCGATACAATGTATCGTTTTTAAGCATGCAATCATGCTTAGAATAATCTACATAGCGTGTAATCGGAGGTGTATTATGAGTAACTTATTTAAAAAGCTTCTTGGAGTCATGTTCTTTTTGTCCCTGTGTTTCTTAATAACTACACAGGCAAAGGCAGCAAC
Organism: Bacillota bacterium; assembly: GCA_023415055.1. Lineage (GTDB taxonomy): Bacteria > Bacillota > Clostridia > Lachnospirales > Lachnospiraceae > Mobilitalea. The sequence continues at coordinate 862 of JAEZLZ010000135.1, forward strand.
CAGTGACTTCCTAATTAAGGACGGCGTACTTCTGGCTTATACCGGAACAGCCAAGACAGTAACCGTTCCCGAGAGTATTAAAACCATCGGCAGACGAGCTTTCTATGAGAATTCTACCGTAACTACGATTGTGTTACCAAGCGGAATTACTACGCTTGAAGATGAAGCCTTTGCCAACTGCAATTCGTTACAAAAGATAAATCTACCGGCAGGTATTAAACGCATCCCCTTTAGAGCATTTAATAACTGTTATAAATTAAAGAGCATTACTCTGCCGGATAAAGTAACTTATATCGGAGAGAGTGCCTTCGCAGGTTGCCAGTCACTTACAAAGATTTCTCTTCCGAAGTCGGTTAGCTTCATCAGCATTGAAGCCTTTCGTTGGTGCTACAAGCTAAAGACCGTAAGCATCCCTCAAGACAGCTCATTATATTATATCGCAAGAAGAGCCTTTGACAGTTGCGGGGCCTTAACTACGATTTCTTTGCCGGATGGCATAACCACCATAGGTAAGCAGGCCTTCCGTTATTGTTATCGGTTGAATAAGATCCATATCCCAGCTAAATTAACAACAATTCAAAGAGAAACCTTCCAGTTCTGTAACAGATTGACCTCACTCACTATCCCGGACTCCGTAACGGTGATTGAGCCTTATGCCTTCTCAGAGTGTTCCAAACTGAGCAGTATCAAGCTTCCCGCTAACCTTACACTGGTTCCCGAGGGTATGCTGTCCGGTTGTGGTGCTTTAAAAAGTATTAAGCTGCCTGAAGGTATCACACAAATTGATGCCTCAGCCTTTGCTTCCTGTTCTTCTGTTACAAGCATTAATCTTCCGAGCATGCTTAAGAAGATTGAAGCCGGTACCTTCGCAAACTGCAAAGCATTAAAATCCATCACTATTCCTGTGACCGTCACCAGTATCGGTAACAATGCATTCGGATATTGTACCTCTCTGACTGCAGTGACTCTTCCCGAGAAGCTTATAACACTTGGTGAAAGCGCATTCCAGGGGTGCCGAAAGCTTACCTCTATCTCTCTTCCTGAGGGGATCACAGAGATCGGCCCTTATATGTTCTCCGGCTGTTCCAAGCTTCTCTATGTTACTCTGGCTGAAAACACAACACGCATCAGCAACGGAGCCTTTGAGTCCTGTTATAGCCTGACCGGAATTAAGCTTACGGATAAACTTGTCTATATTGGGGCAAATGCTTTCCAACAATGTCATCAGTTAACTGAGCTTATCATTCCCAATTCAGTTGCAACAATCGGTGATGGTGCTTTTGCCCAGTGTGTTAACCTGTCAAGCATCAAGCTTCCGTCCGGACTTTCATCAATAACCAGTTATATGCTGAACAGCTGTACTTCATTAAAAGAAATAGTCATTCCTTCCTCTGTAAATATAATCGGGGATGATGCCTTCGCAAACTGTCGTGCATTAACCAAGGTTAAGATCCCAGAGGGTGTAGAGGTAATCGGAAATAATGTCTTCCGCGGCTGCGCTTATCTGGCCGATGTATCACTCCCCAGATCACTAAAATCTCTGGGAAGCTATGTATTCACCGGTACCGTATGGATTCGTGACAATGAAGTAAAGAACATGGTAGTTACAAACAATGGTTACCTTGTAAAATATACAGGAAATGCTTCTGAGCTTACTCTTCCGGAAAATATTGTTTATATTGCACCCTATGCCTTTAAAGATAACGGAAGCCTAGCAAAGATTACACTATCAGACAATATAACTACAATTGCACGCGGTGCCTTTTATAACTGCAAAAACTTGAGTGAGGTTAACCTGCCTGAGAGATTAAAGACCATTGAACAATCCGCGTTTAACAATTGTGTCAGCCTTAAGGAATTAACCTTCCCTGCTTCCCTTACTGCAATCGGTCACAGTGCCTTCGAGCGCTGCGGTTTCCGAACCTTGAAGCTGCCGGATACCATCACCTTCGTTGATGCTTATGCCTTCAACAATTGCATGAGTCTGGAAGAAGTTTGGCTGTCTAATGGTATGACCGAGGTGATGGGTTATACCTTCGGGTGGTGTCCTAAGCTGTTAACGATCCATGTTCCCGACTCAATCACAAAGATTGATAAAAGGGCCTTCTATAGCTGGGAAAACATTGGCAAGCAAACTATCTACTGCAGCATGAGCAGCGCGGCTTATGATTATGCAAAAGCAAATAACTTCAAGATTGAGCTGGAATAATTATTGAAATTCGCCCGCCGGGCGATAAGATAAGACCGTACCAAGTAGCTTAATGGCTGTATCCGCCAGCTGCTTTGGTACGGTCTTTTAATGTTTCGAGCTAATATAATCTTATCTATTACGTCCGGTTAATTCCACTGCCTGCATCTGTGCTCTTACCCCAAGCTCTGCTGCCTTAAAGGCATGCTCCTGTGTCATGGCCTTCTCGGTGCGGTTCAGACAATCTAAAATCAATTGACCGAAGAAGGGATATCCAACCTTACCGGATACTTCAAAGTGATACTCTCCCTTACCGTTTGCCAAAAATACATGGTCCGAATCCTTCGACGTCCCGATATTAATGTATTTGCGCAGTTCAATGTAACCTTCTGTACCTAAGATCATGGTTCTTCCGTCACCCCAGGTTCCGAGTCCGTCCGGAGTAAACCAATCTACTCGGAAGTAATTGGTTGTCCCATTGTCCCCGACGATGGAGCAATCACCGAAGTCATCTAACTCCGGATGCAGAGGATTATTATAATTACCAATCTGGCTTCTTACCACCTGTCCATCTTTAACACCTGCAAAATAGAGGTACTGCTCAATCTGATGACTTCCGATATCACAAAGAATTCCACCATACTTCTCCTTCTCAAAAAACCATTCCGGTCTGGAAGGAGCACTGAGGCGATGCGGACCCAGTCCAATGACCTGAACCACCTTGCCGATTGCACCGTCCTGAATCAGATATCCTGCATAAATAGCGCTTTCCACATGAAGTCGTTCACTGTAATAAACCATGTATTTCTTACCGGTAGTCTTCACCTTTTCCTTGGCTCTGTTCAGCTGTTCCAGCGTAGTGAGCGGTGCCTTATCCGTAAAATAATCCTTCCCTGCATCCATGACACGCATGCCCAAATCACAGCGGAGAGAAGTCACAGCTGCGCCTGCGACCAGCTTCACTTCTTTATCCTGCAATATCTCATCCTCGCAGGAAGCTGCTCTTACCTGTGGGAACTTCTCACAGAAGGCTTTTACCTTATTCGGATCCGGGTCATAGACCCACTTTAAGTCCGCTCCTGCTTCGGTTAAGCCGTTACACATTCCATAGATATGTCCATGATCCAGAGCAATCGCCGCAAATGTAAACTCTCCCGCTTTAACCACCGGGGACGGCTTACCCTGCGGTGCATAATTCATTCCATCACTTTTTTGCATAGAAACCTCCCATTTATATAAGCTTAATTCAATACTCCTCTTTATACTACACCCATTACTTCCTTTTTCCTATACAAAAAACCGATGAAATTATGTAGAAATTATGGATGAAATCATTTCGTCCTAAGATATTTCATGAAAACCATGTTCCTTTTGATACCTTCGGATAATCTTACCCGCTACACTGTCAGAGGAAGGGATGTTTGGCAGATGCTCTGCATCAAACCACGCAGCATCCGTGATTTCCACCATGTCAGGATTTATCTCTCCACTCTCATATTCAGCAGAAAACGCTATCATTAAGGAGTCGGGAAAGGACCAAGGCTGGCTGGTTATGTATTGTATATTCTTAACCTTAATGCCTACCTCCTCCATAATTTCACGGGCGACACACCGCTCCAGTGTCTCTCCTGCTTCCACAAAGCCTGCCACCAGACTATAAACATTATTGGTGAACCTTTTATTATGAGCCAGAAGGATTTTATCATCCTTCCGAACTGCTGTGATGGTAGCCGGAGAAATGCGAGGATAGATCAAGTTTTGACAGGAAGGGCATACCATAGCTCTTTCATCCTCTTTCTCGATTGTCTTATGCCCACATCTGCCACAAAATCGATTCATGCTCCTCCAATGAAGGATATGATTTGCTGTCGACGTAAGAATAAATAGTCCCGGATCCAGTGTATAATTCGTAACTTGTCTTAGCTCTACCAGCTCTGTGCCCTCAATGAGGTCTTCTTCTTTTCTCTCCATACAATAGCAATTTTGCCCAGCATAGGTCCCGATATAAATCAGTTCTTCACTTACCCCAAGCCGCTCAATAATAAAGCTCTTCTCCGGTATTGTGTATCCTTTTGACGACTTTTTTAGTACTACTTTTTGTTTCTGAAGAACTACTGCCAGATCCGGCTGCTTCCTTCCTGTCTCCGGTATAAACCCCGGCAGAAATTGTAACTCTTTCTCGGTCATCCCTCTATCACCTCATGTGTTCCTTTTATTTTCCCTCTTGATAGCTCAAGCAGGGCTGTTGATTCATTCCCTTGATAGAATCATAATTATCAACCCTAGAAATGCTGTACTATAAAGCCTTTCACCTGTTTCAAATAGATCTATCAGTTATTATAATACTTTAAAAAATGTTTGTCATGCCAAATCATTTAACATGTCAATCAGGCGCTGCACCGGGAAAATATCTTATTCGAAGCCGAATATACTTGACAGGGATGGTTCCATGTGATAGCATTAGGAAAATTCAAACAGTAAAGGTTATGAAGAGAGAAGTAAGTATTGCCCCTCTGTCCCAGAGAGTCTCGGTTGGTGTGAAGAGACACAGAAAGCAATCGATGGAGTTATTTCCCATCCCACTGAATAAAGCCTCGGAACTGCGTACCGACTGCATAGATACTATGCTGAGACTACGATGGGAGTGCCCATTACAGCACCAGAGTATCGCCGCGCGGCTGTACTTGTAGAGTTTTGTATCGCGAGATACAGAAGAATTAAGGTGGTAACACGAGTAATAGTCTCGTCCTTGAGTGTCGTCAAGGATGGGGCTTTTTTTATTCATGACAATAGAAAGTTCGCGAAGCGCACTTTATATCGTATAAATTTTAAGGAGGAAATAAGAATGAGCGAAGCAGTGTTAGAAGAAGCAAGAAGAAAGAAGCTTGAGTATGTAAGAACAATTACAAATCCATACCCGGAGAGATTCGAGAAAAATTATGAAATATCCGATGCAAAGGCACTTGAGGATGGCACCTGCAATGTAAAAACTGCAGGCCGGATTCTGCTTCTTCGTAAGATGGGTAAGCTCTCCTTCGTAACTCTTGCTGATATTCAAGGTCATATTCAGATAGCAGTCAAAAAAGATTGTATTGGAGAAGACGCATATGAATTCTTCAAGAAGGGCTTTGATATCGGTGATTTTATGGGTGTAGAGGGTGAGATCTTCACTACACAGACCGGTGAGAAGACGATACGAGCGGATAGTATCACTTTCCTTGGAAAAGCATTGAAGCCGCTCCCTGAGAAATTTCATGGCATCAATGATACCGACAGCTGCTTTCGTCAACGTTATCTGGATCTAATTATGAATGAGGATACCAGGCAGCGTTTTCTTCTGAAGTTTCAATTTATCAGAGAAGTTAGGCGCTTTCTGGAGGATCATGATTATCTTGAGATAGAAACCCCTGTCCTGATTGATAAGCCCTCCGGAGCTACTGCAAGACCCTTCCTCTCCCACCATAATGCGTTGGATATCGATGTCTATCTGCGTATTGCTCCTGAGACCTACCTGAAAAGGGCAATTGTCGGCGGCTTCACAAAGGTATTTGAATTTGCCAGATGCTTCCGCAATGAGGGGATCGACACCACTCATCTTCAGGATTTTACAATGCTGGAGGGTTATTGTGCTTACTATAATTATAAGGACAATATGCTCTTTCTGCAGGAGATGCTGCGGTGTGTAGTAACAAAGCTTTTTGGTAGCTCAGCAATCACCATTGGTGATAAGATAATTAACTTCGCAGGGGAATGGCCGGTAGTATCCTTCCGCAATCTGATTCTTGGTGACAGCGGAATCGATATCAATCGGTACGAGAATGCGGAAAGTCTACTGTGCGAAATAAAGGCACGTAATATTACCTTGGAATCCGACACCGAATTATCGCTTCTTGGCAGGGGAAATCTGATTGATTTGCTTTACAAGAAAGTCAGCAGACCAAAGTTGATCTCACCGACCTTCTTAGTTGAGCATCCCACCTCTCTCTCACCCTTAGCCAGAGCAAACGATGAAAATCCCAAGGTGGTGGACCGCTTTCAGCTCATTATCAACGGCGCCGAGGTAATTAATGCTTACTCCGAGCTGGTAGATCCCATCGACCAGAAGCAGCGCCTATATGAGCAGGCAAGATTGAAGGCAAAGGGAGACGATGAAGCAATGCCGCTCGATCAAGATTACATTACTGCTATGGAATATGGCATGCCGCCCATCTCCGGCTGGGGGATGGGAATCGACCGCATCCTTCAGGTACTTACCGGTGAAGAGAATATCAAGAATATGCTGCTCTTCCCTCTGATGCGTCCGATAAAGAATGATCAAAAGGATTCTCAAAAGAGCGAAGAATGATTGATTTAAAATTTAATGATTTAAAATTTTTCTAATTTGAGGCTTGACAAAACCACCTCTGATATTATATTATAGTTCTTGCGCAGCAAACAAAACAGAATATGCGCGAGTGGCTCAGTGGTGGAGTATCGCCTTGCCAAGGCGAGGGTCGCGGGTTCGAATCCCGTCTCGCGCTTAATGAATTAGAAGAGAAAACCTAGATAATATCTAGCTTTTCTCTTTTTTTCTTGCCCAGAACCATGTGTGCAGATGTGTGCAACAGCCTTTTACGTACTCGTCTTTTTATAAGGCCCTGTTCATGTAGGAACGATTTTGTTCAATTTCATGGTAATTGTAGATGTACCCTTTGGTTGTTTCGATATCCTGATGACCTAGATAAACACTAATTTCAGATAATGGCATACCTGCAGCAAACAGTCTGCTAGCAAATGTTCTACGTATGCAGTGACTGCTCTTGAAAGTAACTCCGGCATCCCTACAATACTTCTCTAGCCAGTAATTGAAGCTTCTGCTAGTCATTCTTTCGCCACTGGATTGTGTCAACAGATATTCACTGTTAGGTGAAAGCTTTTCAACCTCTTTTAGAATCTTCTGGGCCTTTTCTGTCATAGGAATGGTACGGTAGCCGGAAGAGATATCGTGTTTTACGTATTCTACAATCTTGTAGCCTTTGCGGACATACACTCCATCGATTCTTTCCTCATCAACAATCTCCATCTTATGAATATATACTTCATTGTCTGTCACATCGTTTTTAGTAAGAGCAACTAATTCGCCAACTCTTGTTCCAATCTGATAATCCATAAGAATGGCATAAGCCTCTATGGTTTTTTGTTCATAGAGAAATTTTTCAAAGGTTTCCATCTCATTCTCAAGATAAAGCTTGGAACCATCCTTTTTCTTTTGGATAGAGCGGAATTTGACTTCTGTATGCGTATTCAGCAATGGATTAACAGATAGTATATCCTTATCCATTGCAATCTGAAATACCGCATTAAGAATTGTTTTCATGTTATTAAATTCTTTTCGGGAAAACTTAAATGTGGTAATGGAATCATTAAGAAATTCATTCAGTAGTTTGATGGTTATTTTCCTAACAGGAATTTTGACAAGTTTAT
>JAEZLZ010000142.1 GCA_023415055.1 Bacillota bacterium
TCTAAGGTAATATTACCAACATTTAGTTTGGAGTCTGACTGTTCCACATTATTTCGGGTCATGGCACGAATACGTGCTAGAAGTTCCCTAATTGCAAAAGGTTTTGTCAGGTAGTCGTTAGCTCCACTATCTAAGCCCTCTACCTTGTCATCAATCTCTGATTTTGCAGTTAATATAAGAACCGGAACACGATTTCCATGCTTACGTATGGTTTGAAGAACAGTAATGCCATCCATCTTCGGCATCATGATGTCTAAGATTACACCATCGTAATTGTTCATTTCTAGATATTCTAATGCCGTCTGGCCATCATATACCGTATCCACTGAGTAATTGTTCTTTACTAAAAGCGTGGTGATTGCTCGAGAGAGAGATTGTTCATCTTCTGCAAGTAGTAACCTCATAGTGATCCTCCTTATTGACTAGTAGCCTGTGATGTAGCGTCTGTATTATTATCAGGAGCCTTACCCGGAAAATCTCCGCTAGGCCTTTTACCTGGTGCACCATCTGGCATTCCTTCTGGTCTTTCTCCAGGTGTAAAGCTTGGCATATTCTCTGGCATATTCTCTGGCATGTCTCCTGGTGTAAAGCTTGGCATATTCTCTGGTTTTTCTCCTGATGCATCACCTTTACCACCAAAGCCACCTTTAAAGCTACCAGGAAAACCTCCCATCATACCTTCCCCATAGATAATATCCTCCATGGTGATTTTATTTTCAGAGGTACCAGCTGTTAGCGTATAGGTGGAGCCCTTTGTTATCTCTGGACAGCTTACTACTACGGAGCTATATTCCTTTTCTGGCTGCCAAGAAAGTAATTCTTTTCCGTTTGCATCTTTTAAAGTGATAGTGCTTCCCTTAGTCTGCTGATCTATATTTACCAGTATAGCACCTTGGGTAGAATTTGTACCAAAATTCTCTGCCATTCCACTAGAACCTGCTGCAATCACAGTACCGCCGGTAATGACACCTTCACCGCCGTAATCTAAGGCACCATTGCCTCCATTTGTAGGGCCAGATACATAAATTGTTCCACCACTTACGGTCAGCGCACCATTAGAATCTAGTCCATCGCCCTGTGCATTGACATGTAATGTACCACCACTAATGGTTATACTAGAGTCACTACTACTGTTAAACTGGTCTTTACCGCCCATTCCCTTAAATCCACTTTGGTCATTGCCACCAGCGGCATTTAGCCCATCGTCACTAGCGGTAAGCTTAATGGTACCATTTTCTATCGCAATATTATTTCCTTCTAAACCTTCATAGCTTTTTGTTATTGTAATGGAGCCATCCTTAATCGTCAAGGTTGCATCCGCATGAATTCCGTCATCTCCAGAGGAAATGGTGTAGGTTCCATTCATTACTTCTACATTTCCATTGGAATGAATCCCATCATCTGCTGCATCAATAGTAAAAGTTCCATTATTGATAGCAAGGCCATTGGTTGCTTTGATGCCTTTTGCAGAATCTCCCGAGGTCTTAATGGTATAGGTTCCATTTTCCACTAAGGTGTAATAAGTTCCACTGATCCCATCTCCTGTGGTAGTAAGGTTAAAGGTTCCATCTGCAATATAGACAAATCCTAATTTGGCATCGTCCGCATTTTCTGCATGGATACCATCTTTTCCAGCAGTAATCGTCATATTACCATCTGCAATTCTTACACTATCTTTCCCTGTAATACCATGGTTCGCTGCCTCAATCTTATAGGTTCCGCCACCAATGACTAAATCGTCCTTGGACACGATTCCGTGACCTGCTGGAGACTGAATGGTTAAGGAACCAGTGCCATTTACAGTTAAATCATCTTTAGAAAATATTACACTGTCTATGTTAGTATCATCAATAGCGGTAAAGCTACCACTATTGCTAAGGGTATTCCCTGAGCCTTCCTTTAAGGTGATAAATACCTTGTCTGCCTGAGATACATAGATTGGTGCGGAGGTTTTACTATTAATGGTCACTCCATCAAGTACTAGCTGTATCTTATCGGTGTTTTCTGCCGCAACTTCAATTCGACCATCTGTCAGCGTTCCAGAGAGGATGTACACACCCTCGTCTTTTATGGTGATTACATTATCTGTTATAGTTACTGCCTTCGAGTCTGTGGTTGACGCCTTGTCCTTTAACTGTATCTTCACAGCGCTGCTTTCCTCGAAGCTAGCATCCGTATCTCTAGAAGAAAACATATCAGTGGTTGTAATATCCGCTTTAGAGATTGGCTCTACCGTACTTGTTGCATTTGCCTCGTTTGTAGCCTGTGGCTTGTTATCCTTAGAATCTGAGTTATTACCGCTACAGGATGACATCACTAACGCAGCAGCTAAAATTACTGAAATACCTTTCATTTTTTTCATAGATTGCCTCCTATAATTCCGCTGCCATACTCTCTTGAGTAGACATGGTGATTTCTAGATTACCATTGCGACAACGAAGTTCGTCAATAAGTTCCTTTTCTCTTCCTTCTTCTTTAAAGGTTAGTTGATAGGTTAACTTAAATAGACTTCCCATACTAGTAGTTTTTACATTCACTAATTGATAGGTTCTCGTATACTCCTCTAACAAATCCTTAAATACATTAGGATAATCTAAATCTTCTGGAATTGTAATTCTAAGAGTCTTATTTAAGTTCATTTGCTTTTTTACACCAAAATCAAATTGGTTGTAAAGCATGCTAAGAGAGCCAAGAATGATTACAAACAAGAAAGCATACGCTAGATATCCCATACCAACTACTAAGCCAGCACCCATTGCTAAAAAGATAATTCCAATTTCTCTAGCAGTACCAGGAATAGAACGGAAACGAACCAAACTAAAGGCTCCTGCAACCGCCACACCCGTTCCTACGTTACCATTTACCATCATAATCACAACACAAACTGCTGCAGGAAGTAGGGCTAACGTTACAATAAAGCTTCTGGAATAACGGTTTTTGTACATGTACATTAAGGCAAGAATAAACCCAACTCCTAATGCACAGAATAAACATAAGAGAAAGTCTGATAGTGGAACTACAGACACTGTTTCTGAATCAAATACTCCTTTAAAAATATCATTAAGCATATCGCAT
>JAEZLZ010000009.1 GCA_023415055.1 Bacillota bacterium
GAGCAGGGCTTCACCTTACTTAAGCTAGGTTATATTCAGAAAGCAGAGCTTCCATTTACCAAACCAGGTCATGAATTAGGCTTCGATCAATTCATCCTGAGAGAAGATGAATTAGCTCTTGATGAGAACTTTCATCTTACGAATACAGCATCTACTAAGGAGGGCTGTCAATCCCTTGATACGGTAGCTCACAGTAAGTCAGCTGCTTCGTCTATTAACCTTAAGGAAGAAGAGCATCAAATCATAATTAGCGGAAGCAGTTTCCTTTATATATTGAATAAACTCACCGGACTCTTTGATGTAATTGAAAAGAACGGACAGAAATTATTAGAGCGTCCAATGGAATTCAATCTATGGAGAGCACCTACCGATAATGATCGAAATATCAAAAATGAATGGGAGAATGCGGGCTATGATCGTACGATGGTTCGTGTCTATGAGACGGACATTGTGAAGAATACTCCAGAAGAGATTGTTCTTCAGAGCAGGCTTGCTATCAATGCAATCCAAAGAGAGCATATGGTCGATGCCTTAGCTATCTGGACCATCTTGTCAGACGGTGACCTCACCCTCCGTGTGGAAGCGAACCGTAATACCAAAATGCCTTATCTGCCCCGCTTCGGCGTTCGTCTTTTCCTTCCGAAGTCCTATGATCAGGTGAAGTATTTTGGCTATGGCCCTTATGAGAGCTATATCGATAAGCACCGTGCCTCCTATCTCGGATTATTTGAACAGAGTGTCTCTGAGATGTTTGAGGATTATATCTTCCCCCAAGAGAACTCCTCCCACTTCGGCTGTCGATATCTAAGATTAAATGACACTGCAGCTTCCTCCGATTTGATTGTAACCGCTGAGCAGGCATTTTCCTTCAATGTCTCCGAATATACACAGGAAGAGCTTACGAAGAAGGGACATAATTATGAGCTTGTAAAAGCACCTTATACTGTAGTGTGCATCGATTACAAGCAAAGCGGTATCGGCTCCAACAGCTGTGGTCCCGAGTTACTGCCGCAGTACCGCCTTCAGGAAGAGAAGATTAATTTCACCTTCCGCTTTCATCTTAACTAATACCGATAGGTAACTGCGGTAAAAGAAACGATCTGTTATAATGAGAGAATTATAAAAACCGGTTATAAAAACGATTCCGTTTCTATAGCCGGTTTTTTGTTACGTCTCAAAATTCATCTGCTGCTTTCTTAAGCAAATTCTAAAATTAATCTATTCACAACCTCAGAGTCATAGCTGCGCTCCAATAGCGGTATCCCCCCCTGGAGAACGGAGTTATTCTTATGGTAGGTAGGACGGTCCTCACGGTATAGGACACCGATTGGAATTTTCTCATCAAACTCCATCGCTTTCTCCATCGCTGCCAGCTTATTCGTAGGGTCATAAGTATCATCAAGCTCATAAACCCGCTGATTGTAGTAAGCAAAGGTATTGATCTTATTGAAGCTGACACAAGGCTGCAGAATATCTACCATAGCATAACCGTCGAATTCAATTGCCTGTTTCATAATCTCAGTCAAATGCTCCTTACGCCCGCTGAAGGCTCTGCCTACGAACCCAGCTCCGGCTGCAATTGCCAGCATCATGGGATTGAGCGGCGGCGTCGTATTGCCATTCACCTGTACATCGGTTACGATCCCTTTGACAGAGGTCGGCGATGCCTGCCCCTTAGTCAAACCATAGATTTGATTGTCATGAATAAAATGCGTGATATTTACATTTCTTCGAATATTATGCAGAAAATGATTACCGCCTTCTCCGTACGTATCACCATCCCCGGAATTAACAATGACGGTCAGTTTCTCATTTGCAATCTTAGCGGCAACTGCAGCAGGTAATGCCCTGCCGTGGAGACCACAGAATTGATTGGCGCTGATGTACTGCGGAAGCTTTGCCGCCTGCCCAATCCCCGCAACCATCAATACCTCGTACGGATCCTTTCCAAGCTCTGTAAGAGCTGTCTTCAAACTATCCAATATATTAAAATTACCGCAGCCAGGACACCAAGCTGTCTCGCGGGTCTCAAACTTCTTATCACTCATCGTGATACCTCCAATCCTAGACGGCTTACGATCTCTTCCGCGCTGATCTGTCTGCCGTCATATTTTAAAATGCTCTCCTGACAACGGATGCCGGTCTGTTCTCGTATGAGATCTGCAAGCTGTCCCGTTGCATTCTGCTCGACATTAATGATTCTGTTTACCTCAGATGCTTTCTTCGTCAGTAGCTTCTGCGGCAATGGATAGATGTCACCGAAAAGCAGGGCTCCAAACTTCTCCTTACCCTCCTCATTCAGCAGCTGTATCGCCTCCATAATCGGTCCATAGGTGGAACCCCAGCCTACAATTAAGGTATCACAGTCTTCTTCTCCGACAAACTCCGGCTCCAAAAGCTCCTGCCTTAAGCTCTCCAGCTTTCTCATACGTTTATCCATCATCTGGGTACGAATCACTGCATCCTCGGTAATTCGCCCAAATTCATCATGCTCGTCACTATCTGCTGTTACAAAGTTTTTTGTTTTTCCCGGGATCAGGCGAGGTGAAATTCCACTTTCGGTATATCGGAAGCGCAGGTACTCTCCTTCCGGTGTATCTTCCGTATTCAGCGGCTCCACAACTTTTACCTTTGACAGATCAAAAGGTTCCACACTGGCTGTTGAATCACCCAGATATTGATCGCTCAAAAGGATGACCGGTATCTGGTAACGATCCGCAATATCCAGTGCTCTTGCCGTCTGATAAAAAGCGTCTGTGTGATTACGAAGTGCAATCACCATTCTTGGGAATTCACCCTGAGAAGCTGAGATCACGAATTTTAAATCGCTTTGCTCGGTTCTGGTCGGAAGACCGGTTACCGGTCCGGGTCTCTGAACATCTACTACTACCAGTGGGATCTCCGCCATACCGGATAAACCAAGCGCTTCTACCTTAAGGGAGAAGCCTCCGCCTGAGGTACCGGTCATCGCCGGTGCTCCTGCAAAAGAAGCTCCAATTGCCATATTGATTGCTGCTATTTCATCCTCTGCCTGCTCTACGACAATACCTGATGCCTCTGATTTTGAGGCCAGATATTCCAGAATCGTTGTGGAGGGGGACATCGGATAAGCACTGTAAAAGCGGAGTCCGGCTGATATGGCCCCCAGTGCTAAGGCTTGATTTCCTGATAATATGATTTTCTTGCTGTCCTTAGCTCCAAAGGGGGTGATGCGGCTCTCCACAAGCTCCTGACCTTTTTCTAACGCAATTTTATTGGGTGCTACATATTGTTCCCTAACAAACTGCCGTAATACCTTATCTGCATTGCTTAGATCCTCTCCGAAAAGCTTTAGGAGAGCTCCCATGGCAATCATGCCTGCAAATCGCGGATTGCCTAATTCTTTGCTGAGGGCAACCATATCAATCGCAATCTTTCGGTTGTCGTCAAAAGCATAAGTGCTGTCGCAGAGTATAAATCCCTCCGGGTTTAAATCCGGCAGATGAATATGGACTGTCTCTTCATTGAATGCAACGATACCATCCAGTTTTAAGCTATGGGAATAAATTTTCTCCTTACCGATTCGCAGCAGTGTAAAGTTATGCCCACCTCTTACCCTGGACATAAAGTCACGAACCGCAAATACATGATATCCCGAATTTGTAAAAAATTTTTGTAAGATTGCAGCAGTCGTCTCAATACCCTGACCTGCCGCTCCACCAATTAATATATTATACAAGAGTATACCTCCTTATGAAATGTGCGCCCGCCGGGCTCACTTATAATTAAATGATAATGATTATCATTTATATTATACAATTTAATTTTATAAAATTCAATAGTATAATTCCTATTTTTTTAATTTATTTAAAGTCTATTGATCCGCTCTCTGGCACTTTCCATGCCTGATCTCAGTTTGTGAAGCAAGAAAAAAATCAAGGGCCACCCGGCTGCTGATGCTTTATACTGGGTAGCCCTTGATTATTCTAATTTTATCTGATTTTTCTAATCAAATTATTCTTACTATTTATTTTTCGCAGCCTGGAATTCATCCATCTGGCGCTGTACTTCAGCTACATATTCATCAATTCCTGCATCCTTCAAGGCTTGCAATGCCTTCGGATACTCAGTATCAAAGTCTACAAAGCCATACAGGATCGGAGCCATCTGTTTCCCTGATACCTCTTTGATCGCAGCTTCAATCTCCTTCACCTTCTCATTATTGAAACGGAAGCCAATCATATTGGAGATGATTGCTTCGTCATCCCAGCTTTGATAGGTATCGATGTAAGCCTGATCTACGTTCGGAGCAAATAATTGATAATTCTGATTTCGGAACATCCATTCATAGAAGAATTCATCCGGAACTAATTTATTAATTCTTCCGTCTACGATTTCATAATCCGTTCCTTCTACACCATATAAAGCAAAAAGGTAATTCTCCTGTGAAGAATATAACCAGTTAATGAATTTCATCGCACCTTCCGGATTTGGTGCTGTCTGAGGAATACAGAGTACTTCACCACCGGTAGCAGTTATGTAGCGTGGTTCCTCCGGCTTTAATAAATAGGATTTAAGTACAGCCTCCGGAGCATTTGCTTTCACGCTGTCGATGATCTCATTCTCTTTTCCTAAAGAGCCTTCCACCCAAAGATATAAACCGGTCTGCACACGAGAATCTCTCTCGTTGTATTTTGTTGTTAAATCATCTGAATATATGCCTTCCTTATACATCTCACGGTTGTAGAGAGAAACTTTTTTAAAGGCGTCTGTCTCATAATAGTCATATACCTTATTGGTCGTATCCCCATATACTACTGCGTCTTCATTTGCACACCAGGTAAGCTGCTCATCTGCAAAATATCTGGTTAGAGGTTTAAAGATCGGGTCTGCCGGTCCCTTCATCTCAGGGAACTGCTCCTTAGCCTTCTCAGCAAATAATTTCAGATCCTCTGCTGTCTTAATCTCTGTCATACCGCATGCTTCAAGAATATCCTGACGTACGCATACTAACTGGTACATTGCAGAGGAAGGCGCATAAGCGGACGGAATACCATAGATATCGCCATTGATTTTTGCACCATCCAACTGCTCCTGCGGGAGCACCTTCAACATATCCTTACCATACTTATCAATCAAGTCGTTAAGAACACTAGCTTGCTTTTTATTGACCATGGTTGCCAGATCCGGTAAACCATCCCAATACAGATCAATCGGTTCCTGTGCTGCAAGCATGATATCCTTCTGCTCCCAGTACTGATCCCAGGGTACATAGACCATTTCCACTTTCATTCCCAGATCCTTTTGCATCCTTTGGGCGAATTCATTCTTCATAAATTCTGACATTCTCTCACTTTGATCACCAGGGTATAATATTGTTATCGTGTCTTTTGAACCATTCGCTTTACCACATCCCCCAAGTAATCCAATTGCCATGATAATAGCAATCATCGTAATTAATAGCTTTTTCATAATACTTCCTCCTTTTAGATTTATATTAAGCCCTACATTTAGGCTTAGTATCATGATTTCACCCTTTCCTATTCTTTTATTGCTCCAGTCATAACACCCTGTACAAAGTACTTCTGTACAATGGGATACAGGAAGATTACCGGTCCTATGGTTATGATTGTTACTGCCATTTTCACAGTTTCAGCAGGTAATGTAATGCCTGCCGAAGCCCCAGAGGGTATTCGTCCCGAGCTGATCGCATTTACATTGGAAAGAATGGTATAAAGATAATACTGCAGCGGGAATAATTCCTTATCATTAATGAAGATCAAAGCATACCACCAATCATTCCAGTATTGCAGTGCATACATCAGACCCACGGTCAAAATAGCCGTTTTGCTTAAGGGTATGGCAATACGCCAATAGATGCGGAGATAACTGGCACCATCAATCTTCGCTGCTTCGTACAGGGACGGTGAGATGCTGGAGAAATAGGTTCGCATCAGAAACATGTTCCAAACACTAAAGATGGATGGCAGGATCAGTGCCAGTATATTATTCTTTAGTCCGTAGTAATTAACACATACCACATACCAGGGGATCAAGCCCGCGGAAAATACTATGGTAAAGTTACAGAGAAAGGCAATAAAATTACGGTATCTAAGGCTCTTAATAGATAGCGCAAAGGCAATCATACTGGTGACAAGCATTGCACCCAGTGTTCCCACAACCGTAATGAATATAGTAACACCGTAGGACCTGAGAATTCGTTTTCCGCTATTCACAAAGATATAAATATAGGTATTTAAGGTGAAGCCCTGCGGAATAACAGAATAGCCTTCCTTTACAATCTCTTTCTCTGCAGATAAGGATACACTTAAGGTCAACAGTAGAGGATAAAGACACATAATCCCAAACAATCCAATGAATACATAAGCAATAATCATTACAATGCGGTCGCTCAACAGCTTACTTCTTCTCATTAGAACAATCCCTCCCCGTCATTGTATTTTTTCGCTGCACGATTCGCGATCGAAACCAGGATCAGTCCCATTAAGGACTGGAATAAACCAATTGCAGTAGAATAGGAGAAGCCAAGGGTTCTCATCGTCTGGTATACATAGGTATCAATGACAGTTACTGCATCGCTGAGTACCGGATTGTTTCCGACGATACCATAGATCATTCCGAAGTCTCCATAAAAGATACGACCAACACTCATTAAGGTAAGTACAACTGCGGTTGGTTTAAGCATCGGAAGTGTCAGAAAGAGAATTCTCTGAAACTTGTTTGCGCCATCGACCTCAGCCGCTTCATATAAGGAACCGTCAAAGCTGGCCATCGCTGCCATGTAGATAATGGAACTGTATCCACTCCACTTCCACATATTTGCAAAGATGATGATTCCCTTCCAGTATTTCGGCTCTGCATACCATTTGATTGGTTCCAGACCAAAGGTACGAAGCAGATTGTTAATAACCCCGACATCTGTTGAGAAAAAGCCATAGATAATAGCACCAACTACGACCCAGGAAAGGAAATAAGGGAAGAACATAAAGCTCTGCGTCAGTTTTTTAAATAACTTACTCTGTATTTCATTAAAAAAGATAGCAATTGTGATTGGTACAATCAGTCCTAAGATAATACCAAAAAAGTTAATAAATAATGTATTATAGGTTACCCTCCACCCCATACTGCTGGTAGAAAAAAAGTATTTAAAATTGTCCAGACCAACAAAACGGCTTCCAAAAATGCCATCCACAACGTTAAAATCCGTAAATGCCATCCACGTTCCGGCAAAAGGTATGTAACAGAACATGATCAGTACTATTAATGCGGGTAAGCACATTAAATACAAGCCTCTGTTCCTTTTCATTTCCTTAACAAATTCTTTTTTTCTATCTATAATAATTGTTTGCCCGGTACTATCGCTTTTCTTTGATTTCATAACGTTTCACCACTCTTTTCCCATATTAGTAGTATCGTAACTGTTCTTTCAACTCATCTATATCAATTACTTTACCTGCTATTCTGGATTGCTCCGCAGCATAAGCCATAACATGGCTTTCCACTGACTGTCCGATGGAGGATCTGCTGTCATTACTCCGGGTCTGCATCAGAGAAAGAAAATCTTCCATTAACCCGACATCTCCACCGCCATGGCCTCCCTGAACTAGAGCGGTATGGATTACTCTTTGTTCGAAACCGTCGATTGCATTTGAGGTGAATTTTGTTACTTCAATGGTATCCTCACTGTCGTCTCCGCGAATCTCACCATTTTCACACATTATCTTTATGGTACGACTCATTTTATTTGTAAACCCGCTAAGATTAAAGCTTACGGTAACATTATTCTTGAATTCAATCAGTACTACCTGATTATCACACACATCATTATCGCAACGATAGACGCATCTTCCATACGGACTGTCGATCAGCGCCTTACGTAAGCCTTCTTCCGATTGATCCTCCGTTATCGTAGTCGCCGGCCATTCTCCTGCCACCGGTAAATATGCCTTTAAAGCATCGA
>JAEZLZ010000019.1 GCA_023415055.1 Bacillota bacterium
CATTAATTTATGGGCGAAAACAACATCTTTTCTGTTGCAAAGTGTCTGTTTTCCAGGTTGAAGGGTGCACAAATTAAAACGTCATCCTTTTTATGAAGGCGAATAGTGTCCCATTCTTCCCTATGGCTGCTAACCTCTCATGTCTAACAGGATCATCTGATATATGATTCAGAGTCCTAAATTCCTTCGTCCAGCCTTCCCATAGTTGGGTGTCGCTCCTGCTCCTAACCAGGGTCATGCCCTATAAAATATGCTATAGCGACTTCGCTCTGCTTTGTCATTGCTAGAGAGCACTCCTGTAATCCAGCACCAATTGAACCTTGGCGGACGTACACTGTTACAGTGTGCTTTGTTTCTTGTTCTTTAAGCTACTTCTGGCCTTACGATGTCTTTTCTAAACCTTTCTTCTTCAAAGTCACATCCAGTTTTCATGATGATATAGAATACTCGGATTGCTTTGCATGCTACTGCAATCTTAGCCTGCATTCCTCCCAGCGGTTTCTTTTCTCGATTCCTGTAATAAAGGAACACATCAAGAAATGCTGGATTCCAGTTGATCAATGCCCTTGCTGATTCATACATCGTCCTTCGCAACTTTCTTCTGCCTCTCTTGCTGATTCCCGGCTGACCCTTTTTCTTACCAGAACTGATTTTTGTTATCTCCAGTCCTGCAAGCTTCTGTATCTGTCTTGGATCGGTGAAACGTCCGATATCACCGACCTCTGCCACAAAGCCTATCACGGTACTCAGCCCTACTCCTTTTATGGCGAGCAGTTTCTCCACATTTGGTACTTCCATTACTTTCTGGTTCAGATATTCATCAAGACGGATAAGCTGTTCCTGCTTTGATATGTAATCATTTACAAGGATCCATATCTCTAATCTTGCAGCTTCCCCACCTTCCAGACCAACGCTTGATTGTGCAGCTTCTACCAGTGTCGTTGCCCTCTTCATTCCTGCCGCACGAATCTTTGCATTCCGCCAGATCTCATTTATTCCGCCTGCACCAAGTTTTATAATGTCCTGTGGCAATGGCGCCTGTTGCAGCACCTTCAATCCACTCATCGAATCAAAATCCGTATAGCACTCCAGATACTCAGGAAAGTACTTCTGTAACCACCCTTGAATTTGGTTTGAAAGTCGAACATGCTGTTTCATGATCTGATCTCTGCAAACACTTGCTTCTCGCAATTCTGAATATACTCCGCTTGGAAGATAGGAGGTTGAAAAACGTCCATCTTTTACAAGGCCTGCGATTGTCTTTGGATCTTTTAAATCGCTCTTTTCTGGGCTGTTATCATCGAGTTCCTTGCTCTTCTTTACACTGTATGGATTGACTGTTACCAAGAGGATGTCATGATCCTGTAAGAATTTCTGAAATGTCAGCCAATAGCATCCTGTAGGTTCACATCCTACAAGTATCTTCTTCATTTTGGTCTTACTCATTAATTCATCAAGCCAACGAAGAAATGCCAGAAATCCAACATTCGTATTGTTGAATCTAAAAGCTCTTTTTGTATGCTCAAATCCTCTCCAGTCAAATGCTCTGGCGAAGTGCGCTTGTGAGCCAATGTCCACGCCTACAATTAAAGTGTCAGCAGTTACTTGATTTAATCTAGCATTCTGTGTTAAATTCATAGTGAAACCTCCGTTTGATTTTGGTATTTTTCATCCGTCCAAGATGATACCTTAATCTTACTTCGAGGTTTCTTTTTATTCAATTGGCGTTATTTCTGAATTACAGGAATGCTCCTGATAGATGGATTGATTGTTACTGTTCACAGTAACGATCGATTTATTTACAGATTTATTATATCTCGTGATTGTTGACACCAGTATGGCAACAATCTATAATGATAACAAGAAATTTGGGAAGGCGGCTATCAGATGAAAGTTGACAGGCTTGTAAGCATTATTATGATACTCCTTGATAAAAAGCGTAGAGGCGCACAGGAGTTAGCAGATATGTTTGAAGTTTCACCTCGCACAATCTACCGCGACATAGAAACGATCAACATGGCGGGTATTCCTGTTCGCGGGGCATCGGGAGTAGGCGGCGGCTTTGAAATCATGCAGAAATACAAGATTGATAAAAATGTCTTTTCGACTGCAGATCTCTCCGCTATCTTGATGGGGCTTTCCGGTCTTTCCAACATGATGTGGGGTAATGAACTTGTAAACGCCCTTGCGAAAGTAAAGAGTTTTATCCCCGCCGATAGAGCGAAAGACATTGAAATAAAGGCAAATCAAATATATATAGATTTAAGTCCGTGGATTGGCAACAGTAACATACAACCCTATTTAGAAATTATCAAAACAGCTTTACAGGAAAGCAAGATGCTTTCGTTTGAATATGCAGATCGCTATGGGAATAAAAGCGCACGAACAGCCGAGCCTTATCAGCTTGTATTTAAAAGCAGTCATTGGTATTGGCAAGGATATTGTCATAAAAGAAATGATTTTCGCTTATTTAAATTATCCCGCACATCAAACCTACAAATTTTAGAGGAATTCTTTACGCCGCGAGATTATCAGAAACCGCAGTTAGATTTTACTGATATTATAGCAACGATGCAAACAAGTATCAAAATTCGTATTCATAAATCCGTCATGGACAGAGTTCTTGATTATTGTACTTATGATCACTTTTCACCGGACGGTGATGAGCATTACATTGTTTGCTTTCCTTTCACAGAGAACGAATACTACTATAATATTCTTTTCAGT
The DNA here is from genome assembly GCA_023415055.1 of Bacillota bacterium. GTDB lineage: Bacteria > Bacillota > Clostridia > Lachnospirales > Lachnospiraceae > Mobilitalea. Next base: position 2,728 of record JAEZLZ010000019.1, read on the forward strand.
TTTGGGGATAAATGTGAGTGTTTAGAGCCATTACATATCCGTACAGAAATAAAGCGCAGAATACATGATATCGCTGCTATATACGAAAGCTAATACCTGAAGAAAGACGTAAAAAACAAACGATATGCCTTGTTCCCAAACAGTAACTTTGGGTTTATAGGGAAAGTCAGGGCTTACAAGAAGTGGTCGATTTTACATACGGTAATTCAAAAGGAGATATAGCAACTATTAAATCGAGAAACAGGCAACAGACAAGATGGATATCTATAGCAGCTTTTATTGTCTTGCTTATAGGAGTAGGCGTGACTACATTTTTTCTTCATAATGGGAATTTAACTGTTGATGTTCCAAAGGATATCAGTGAAAACAGTACACTCGTTGAGAAAGACAATGATGAAAGTGCAGCTAGTGATAATACCATTAAGTCAATTCACGTACTTAGATCAAGCATACACATACTCTGAAATTACCACCTCAAACTTTTTTATAATAATGTTTGAGGTGGTAATTTCATTTTTCGGATGCTAGAATGAAGTCAAAATTACGAAAGAAGTAAGGAGCATACTATGACTACACCTGAATTTTTTGCATAGCAAAGGCTATTGCAAATAAAAACAAATAATGTAATAGCCCTTGCACCCCCAAAAGCTAAATTAAGGGAGATGCAAAATGAGCTATTTTAGAGAATTTAGGTACGAAATTATTCCGGAAGAATCTTATACCATTCTTCGTCATTGTCCACTCTGCGGTACGAAATCATCCTATATCAACAGTAATAACTTCCGCGTAAACGCAAATGGAAATCGAATTGATGTATGGTTAATTTATCAATGTAATAAATGTAAACACACTTATAATTTAACTATTCTTGATAGAAAAAATAAGGTAGACTTACCACTGCAGCATTACAAAAGCTTTATGGAAAACGATAAAGTACTTGCCATGAGATATGGAATGGATAAGTCTATTTTATCAAAAAATAAGGCAGAAATTGATAAAAACGGAATCAAATATCAGACCATTACCAAAGAAGCACAATCGCACAATACGGATGGCGAGATCAATCATCTTGCCGGTGATTTCATCAAAATTGAGAACACCTATGGATTAAAAATAAGAGCTGACAAAATTATTGCAGATATTCTTCATGTTTCACGTACCAAGGCTGCACAATTGGAGGTATCCGGCATCATCACTCTGAATCATCTTCCGGGACAGAACCTGGAAGTAATAATAAACGAAAATATCTATCATGAGTAATCAGTATGCGATCAATCTAAATTCCGTTATATGCAGAAAGAAAGTAGGACTCTCTTCTATGATGATCCTACTTTTTTTGTATAAGAAATATCCGGATGTGCTCCGCTTGAAAGCTACTCTCTCACCTGCTTATAATTCTGGTATTTAGTTTATTTATTTTCTCTTTTATGATATAATACAGCAAATATTACCAAACAGGCGAGGTCACGAATGATACCTATTAACCATTCCATCAAACTGAACAATGTATCAAAAGTCATAAATGACTATTCTCCCAGCTTTTCCGGAATCGTCAGCCAGGAAAGCAAAGGTAAATTATGGGTAGATAATATTACGGTACCCGCGATAGCAATCGCGGAGTCCTTTGCTGTTGGAAGCTTTGCTTTTCTCGGGGTACAGAAAGCCCCTATTAACTTTGCAAAATTAAAGGATTTTTTAGAAAACGAACTTTTTTGCTCCTTAAAAAAAGACGGCTATGAATGTTTCGAATTTTCGATAGAAAGTGAAAGTCTAAGAGCGCCTATCCTTGAGATGTTTCAGGATGAGGTAATTCATACGGAAAAGGAATTCTCACTTCGAATCAACAGCGCGCCATTAAGCAATCAACCTATTCAACCCAAAGAATATCAAATAAGAAAAGTGGACGCTCTTTTCTGGACCAGGTTAATCGAAGGGCGATTTGAAAATGAAGATTTCTTAATGCGTAGGCTGCTAGAATCCTGGTCCTCCTTTGAAGTATTTGAAAAGAGAAGTGTTGCTTATTGTACTCTCTACAAAAACAGAATCGTTGCTGTCATGGTTGGTACTGCAAGCTTTAACCATATCATTGCAATTGATATCGAAACAGAAAGTAATCATCAGAGGAAGGGCTTAGCCTATGCTATGGGGGTTGAATTTATCACGGATTGTCTGAGCAACGAACTTATTCTGCAATGGGATTGTGTCGAATCTAATCCGAATTCTTATCACTTGGCTAAAAAACTGGGGTTTGAGAAAATACATGAAAATATAGTTTATTGGTTTGATCTATAGGCGCTAAATACTAAAATGCATTTATTATGGAGGATAAGGAATTCAATTCGAATTAATCCTCTATTTGATAAGAAACACTTACTAGAAATACAGTTAGAGAAATTATGCTAAAATATAATTAAGGAGAAGATTTATGAAAAAAATAGTTTTAACCTCGGCGGGATTTCATAACAAAATTGTCGAGCAAAAATTTCTAGGGCTTGCTCAAAAACCGGCAGCTGAAATTAAGGCCCTTTGGATACCGACCGCTGCTGTGAATGATGATGCAAAAGCAATGCTTCCTGTCTGCATGAATGATTTATTAAATGCAGGTGTACTTCCCAGTAATATAACAATCTATGACCTTGACTACAGTATGGACTATGAAGAGATCATCCGCTATGATGTGGTATATGTCTGCGGTGGTGATAGCCGATATCTTCTTACCAGAATGTATGAAGCAAAATTCGTTGAAATATTGAAGAGCTTCCTGCATCAGGGTGGAATATATATCGGAGTAAGTGCCGGAAGCTTGATTTGTGTGAATGGCTTCGAAGATAACCTGGGCTTCTTACCCTGTACCCTAAACGTACATTGTCCGGAAAGTAACGTATCCGGAACGACTGATATAAGTCAATGTACTCATATCAATCTGACCGATATGCAGGCTATTATCCTTGAAGATGAGAAATGCTATATTCTTGAATGATCTATATTCAATCGTATCAACGCAAGCAAATCATGGTATCTGAAATGAATCCAGGGTTTCGCCTTCAAGATTGATTGCTTGTACGCTGATGCCACTATCATTGATATCGACAACTGTCTGTCCGCCAGAACTACGAATCTCAAGGTATTTGTTACTTCAGGACTCTCCTGTTGAACTTCTTCCGACATTGTTATTGTAGGGACCGGAGTTTGTGTTGCAGGCAAAGTAGCTGCCGGAGGCTGAGTGATATCTTGTGATGTATTATTTTCTGTCGGCTGCTTCGCAGTACATCCGACACAAATGAATATCAGAAAGATACATATCAATAAAGATATAAGACGTTTTATCATGGATCCATCTCCTTTGTTATATAAACTGATTAAGAAACCTTATCAAGTATTAGGTTGTGAAATAAACCATAAAATAAACATCCTTTTTAAGCTTGTCTTCCGTTTGAAGTAATTAGAGAAGATGAATTCTCTCCAACTAAAAGCGCTGGCAGTAATGATTCTATCTCTACTGCCCGGCAGCTTCTTCTCAATCAGGGTTATATCCTATAGAAAGCAACAGTGCAGTAATAATCATAACGAAAGTTGAATTAAAAATTAGAGGGATAACATTGCCATACTGCTATCCCTCTGTTTGTTCCTGTAATAGAAAGATTTTAATGATTCATTCGTACGCGAATGTACCGACTGGTGTGGTCCAGCTTCGCTGGACACACGATAGAGTAGGCGGGTGAAATTTCACCCGCCCCTCATCAAACCGTACGTGAGGTTCTCCCTCATACGGCTTTCCGACATTCTTCTTTCTACAGCATTACGTTATGCAGACAACTTCTGTAAACCTT
>JAEZLZ010000034.1 GCA_023415055.1 Bacillota bacterium
ATTTAACGTAACTAAACAAGCACTAAGTATTACAGCAATCAAGCGCTTTGTAAATTTGTTCATATTATCCTCCCTATCAATATTAATAATAGTTTTGATATGTCTATATAATCCCTACTAAACTATTTAATTACTAGGCATAAGATCTCCCATTAAATGTAACATTTTTATACAATTTTGTCAATATTTTCTTAATTATATGTATAAAATTACAATAGAAATCTGTTTTTTCCTATTTATACATAGAATTGTTTACGCATATAACACTTGGTTTCCCATATACTGTTAATATTTAATAATATATGTATATTTATAAGTAGAGGGACATTACATTGGATAGGCAAAAAATAGCTTTCCTGCACATCTGTCCTCATGTAATTCTACTACTTCGCACCACTGCCACATAACACTGCAGGGACAGTTTTTAGGATAATCTTAATGTCTAATGCCAATCTCCAATTGCGCACATATTCATTATCTAGCTCAACTACTTCATCAAAATCTGTAATATCACTTCTACCACTTACCTGCCACATACCCGTTATACCAGGTTTGGCGGCAAGTCTAGACTTATGCTCTATTTTGTACAACTCATACTCCGCTTCTGTTGGTGGTCTCGTTCCTACTAGGCTCATCTCTCCCTTAAACACATTCCAAAATTGCGGAAGCTCATCGATACTATACTTACGTAGGAACCGTCCTGCAGGAAAGATTCTAGGATCATTATTCATCTTGAACATTGGTCCCTGCATCTCATTCTGCTCCATCAGCTCTTTTTTTCTCTCCTCTGCATCTATATACATGGAACGAAACTTATATAACCGAAATTTACGACCATTTTTCCCAACTCTTACTTGAGAAAAGAAAACTGGCCCTGGAGATTGTAGCTTAATAATTGGTGCCAAGAACAGAAAGAGTACACCACATAGCAGAATGCCCAGTAACCCAAATAAGATATCAAATCCTCTCTTTATGAACAATTGGCGGTCTGATGCCACACTAATACTAGTAGACACCACATTAAATCCCCCTACTGCCTCTACCGTACAATTTGGTAACTGAGAATATGCAAAGTCTACATTAAGGTGAACAATCACACCGATGCTAACTAGCTGATATACGATGTCAGTAACCAACGGCGTCATGTCATTAAATAGTACTCGGTCTACTACATTCTTGTGTATATACTCTAACAGGGTATCTTTACTGGCTACTACATTCACACCGTCAATACAGTCACCAACCGCATCCTGATCGGTTATGATGAGACCTGCTAATTGCATCTCTGAAAAAGTATTGTTCTCCTGAAACTTCTTAATAATCTGGGATGCTGTATGATATGTAGTAATAATGACTAGATATTGAGATTTGCGGGGCGCCTTAGACCACGTACCAATGCATTTTTTAAATAGAATTCGAGCAAGTGTAATTGTTATCATGCCAAATATACAAAAATATGTACACGATAATCGAGAGTATTCTTGGGTCCTCTTAATGAAAAATGTATAGATTAAGTAGATAGCCATAAACTTGGTTATATAACTTATGGAATATTTTAATTCCTGAAGCTTTCCTCTTCGAAGGATTCCAGAGTAAGGCTCACTAAAAAACACCAATAGAATATGTAATACAATTATCTCCAGCAAAAAATTCTTATAAATTGGATGCTCCGCTGGATTATTTAAACCAAATCGAAGAAAATAGGACAAATAAAATGCCACATTTAAAGCAAATAAATCAATTATCATAAAATCAAAATGTTTACTCCAGCCACCCTTTATCTTCTTATACATCTCATCACCTACACTCTTACTATTTCCTAACTACTCTTACTTTCTTGCTCCTTATAGTACTTCGTATAGTAACCCTTATAATATCCCTTGTAATATCCCTTGTAATAACCTCTCTTATCAAGCTGCACTTTGTTCAGAACGGTTCCAAGAATCTTACAACCTGTCATCTCTAACTGCTTTGTAACCTCCATTAGAAAATGATAGCTATTTCTCCCGCTCTCCACGATAATCACTGCTCCATCGCACTTTGGTGCAATGACTGCTGTGTCTATTACGGAGCCAAGAGGTGGGGAATCGATGAGTACCACATCATAATTGGTTCTTGCATAGTTAAGTAACTCGGTCATATAGTTATTGCCCAATAACTCGGTTGGATTCGGCACCATTCTGCCTGCAAATATGATATGTAAATTCGGTATATTGGTAGAACACAATACCTCGTCTAGATCAGATTGTGCGGTAAGATAGTGAGACAAGCCTGCAATCCCATGCTTCTCGCTAGTCTCAGCCTCATCTACTACCTTATGAACATGATGCCGTCCTACTATTACTGATTTACGAAGGTCTGCATCTATCACAAGCACCTTCTTATCTGCCTCAGCCATGGAACGTCCTAGCTGAATTACCGTACTTGTTTTCCCTTCCTCCATAACGCAACTGGTAAATACCATGACCTGAATATCATCTCCACAAAAACTGATATTGGTCCTAAGGGAGTTGAAGGCTTCTTTCTTGGCATATCCTAGCTCTTCAAACTCATCAAATACAACATTCGTCATCTATTCTATCTCCTTCCTATGGCGCTTTAAGTTGATCATACTTATCCATTTCCTCGTTCCATGTTCTTTGCCATCATCGGGAATTAGCGCTAAGGTATGTAGTCCTAGATATTTTTCAATGTCCTCAGAAAGCTTTACTTTGGTATCCATGATATAAAGCACAATAAAGAAACCAGCCGTCAAACAAAACGCTAACATAGCAACTGAAAAGCCATTCTTTACGTTACTTGGGCTAATCTTTCCTGTCTCTAAGTATGCGGGTGATACAGTAGCTGGTTCTCCCACTTGCATGACACTAGCGATCTTCTTCTTTGCTACTGCCACCAAATTATCCACAATACTTTTGGCAATTATGGCATCGTTATAAACAACCGTAATGTTTAAAATACGGGTATCCGTTGGGTTCTTAATCGATATAAGCGACAATAAATCTCGGTACCCCATATGTAAATTCAACTCTTCAATTACTTGCTCCAAAACAGGTCTACTCTCTATTAGTTCGATGTAATCTGAGGTAAGGCTTGTACCAATCTGAAGATCACTTAAACTAATAGACATATCTGATTTGGTCAGTACATAAATCTTGGCTGTGGAGGAATACTTGGGTGTAATTAAGAATCGGCTTCCCAAATAAGCGCTCACTCCAGCTATCACTGTAACTAGGATAATTATGGCTGCTTTTGATCTTAGGAGATAAAAAATCTGCCTTAAGTCAATCTCCATCTCGTCTCGCTCTTGTTTCATACTCATGCCCTCTTTCTATAAGTACTTCTTTTGTAAAAATCTATCCGGATTATCAAAGATAACTTTCTTCAATGTCTGTTCTGGAATCTTCTTTTGAAGTTGTCTAATACAGTCTTCCATAATTGGTGGACTATTTATCTCGTCATGGCAGTTACTTCCCAAAAAATGAATTCTGTTCTTCTCCATTAGCCTGTGCAGCGCTTTTGCTCGCGAGTTGAAGGGGCCTCCCATAATGTCTCTACAATCTACCTGCATGTAACACCCCATCTCGACAAGCTCTTTTATAAATTCAGATCTCTCCATTAAGCATCTTATGTGTTCTACATGGGCTACTACAGGATAGTACTCCTCAAGTATAAGCTGATACAGTCCTTCCTTAATATGAGAAAAATACTCACCTGGAAGAAATTCTATTAAAAGGTAACGGCTATCTGCCAACGTTAGAATATGTTGCTTCTCTAGTTCAAATAGTATGCTTTCCCTATAAAGAATCTCATTCCCGGCAAGAACTCGAAAGTCTTGATGGATGTTCTGTGCCTCTTTCTCTACTTCACTACATAGTGCTCTGATTTGTTCATTGTCCTGAGGTCGTCCTCCAGGATAATTATGGGGAGTTGCTAATATTGTACGAACTCCTTGTTGATAAGCCAGTTGTAACATTCTCCTTGTTGTTTCCATATCCATGGCTTCATTATCAACTCCTGGAAGAATGTGTGTATGAAAATCCAAATAACCTGCCCTCTCCATATACATGTCCCTTCCCTTTGTAGCATAATGCAAAGCTCGCCTATAAATATACCAAATTTTTACAATTGTTTCAACAATCTATACGGCTTAAAAAGTACATG
>JAEZLZ010000111.1 GCA_023415055.1 Bacillota bacterium
CCATGATACGAATAAATTGTCATCTCAAGGTATTTTTGCGGATAGAGAGCCACTATTTTTCCTATTCCTGCATATAATAAACCAAGAAATAGTATGGGTGATAATATGCGCATTTGTGAGCTTCGGGAAAAGGAAGTTATTAATTGCAGGGATTGCTTACGACTGGGCTATGTCTGCGACGTGGAATTTGATCTATGTACCGGTATGATAACACATATCATTGTCCCAGGTCCCTGTAAAGTATGGGGTATTCTTGGCAGGGATCATGAATACGTGATCGGCCGTAACTATATCAAGCAGATTGGTATTGATATTATTCTGGTGGATGTAGATATCGAGAAATGTCTGGTAAAAATAGGTTAAATTTGACGAACGGTTTATAATTATGATACTTTGTGTTTATTTTTCCAAATTATTCTCAAAATTCACGATATTTTGTAATTATTTTCTTGACCGTTTCGTGAAACTTAAATATAATCAAATTATATCTAGAACTGTCAATATGTTCTAAAAGACATTCGATAGATTGACTTAAGGAGGAGGTTACTATGAAGTGCCCATTTTGTAGTAAGGACAATACACGAGTTATAGATTCAAGACCCGCGGACGATAATAATTCCATTCGTAGGCGGCGCCAATGTGATGAATGTCAGCGCAGGTTTACTACATATGAAAAAGTTGAGACGATACCCCTAGTTGTAATTAAGAAGGATAATAATCGGGAGCCTTATGATCGTTCCAAGATTGAAGCAGGTGTATTTCGCTCCTGTCATAAAAGACCGATATCCGTTGATCAGATTACAGCTCTTGTTGATGAGGTCGAGACTACTATTTTTAATCGGGAAGATAAAGAGATCCCAAGCCATGTCATTGGCGAGATTTTAATGGATAAGCTCAAGGATCTGGATCCGGTAGCATATGTCCGTTTTGCCTCCGTATATCGCGAGTTCAAGGATGTCAGCACTTTTATGGAGGAATTAAAGAAGATATTGGAAAGTTAAATATCTCTTATTATTTTCAATAAAACTTTATATCAAGATAGATAAATAAACAGGGCTTTGGCAGCTATGTAATTTAAATATACATAGATCCCAAAGCCCTGTTTTACTGGAATAAGCACGATGTTCTAGCTGCCGTACCCATCCTTAAGATACTTCTTCAAATCGGAAAACGGAACCTCAAATTGTATCTGATCACCAGCATAATGCGGAACCTCAATGCTTATTCCCAGACTATTATTCGTCAGATAGCTATAAATACCCCAGGGATTTCCGGATCCGATCCGGTCTGATGAACGAAAGCCTTTCAGTAGATCCTGATCTGTGATATTTCCTATATAATCCATCGCCGCTTTCCTCATCTCCTTATTCTCCTGGTCGTAGGCAATCGGCTCCCAGGTTCGAAAGTCCTTTACAAATGCTTCGGACAGAATGACGATATCTGCGAGTCTAAGCCTTTTATTTCGGTTCTTATCCAGATTCGTAGTATAGACGAGATTACTCGGATGTGCGACAAAGCTACTGTTAAAGTCAGCACGGTAAAGCACACTGAATACCTCTTTATTGTTACTCTTTATCTCATAGACTATATTCAAAAGAGTCTGTTCTATATCTGTAGAAGGAGGCGTCGGTCCGGCAAATGGATGAAAAGAATAGATCTGTAGGATCTTATCAAAATCCGTTTTTATCAAAAGATTCCAGTTTTCCATAGCCTTCTTGGTTCCCCCTGCAACAATTTGCGGGTAGCTTCCTTCGATTCCTTTCGCTTGATAGGTTATCTTTATAGGCTCACCGAAAACAGCTTTATTGTCGGATGCCAAATTGAGCCAAACATCAAAGCTTAAGTCTGTATTCATAGAATCAATGAACAATAATCCCCATCTGTCCTGAAAAATGGGGAGCTCTGTCAAAAGTAACAATAAAACAAGGAGCATACACCCCATCACAATACCTTCTACCTTCTTTTTCACCCCGTCCAACCACCTAATAGGAATACTAATACAGTGTATTCCTATTTTTTTCCGCCATGCTTAAATTTTAGATTAGTACTTAAAGTCATTTTGATAAAGCTCTGACTCCCGTTGTCATCTTCTTTTATAAGTCCGGAATAATGCTTGATAACTTTTTTTCGCCTGCTGTGCATCTTCCTTAAGGATTGGTTCCTGTTTATGATGATACCTGGCATTTCGGTAAAGTTTCATGAGCTGAGCCGTCTGCTCCTTCCTTTCCTCCTCGTTCTGTGACGGAAGCTGATTGCATTTATGACTGATATCCAATGTAGTGTCCTGTGGTTTTAGCTCCACTTTTTTATGCTGTAACCATAGCATCGTTTTGCGGTAATAATACCGTACCACTTCTCTGGAATCCTCCGGTTTTCTTTGGTGTCTTGCCTCTCTTTTACGAGAGCTATCCCCTAGCTCTTCTCTCGTTTCCGTTATATCCTCCAAGAGCTCCTGCTTCCATTTATCTCCCATCAGCTTACGGAAGAATAAGAACAATGCAATCAAGCAAAGTATGATACCAATACTATAGACAAAGGGCAGAATCCAGTTTATATCGGTTGCCTCCACATTTGGTGGTATTGCAAGCGGCTGTTCATTTCTTCCCTCGGGAAGCGTCAGCACTCTTTCTTCAGAAGAGTTTGTAATCACACGATACAAGGCCATGATCAAATAGATAATACCGCTGATCAGCATACCGATCATACTTGCAAGAAATGCTACGATTGGTTCGATCAGATGCATATAGATCAGTTTTCCTCCCCGCAGCAGCATCTGAGGAGCTCGAAGCAAGGTCAGAAATATGCTGACTGCCAAAAAAGCAAAAAGTTCTATAAATTGCTGCTTTTGATAACCCTTCAGCTTTACTGTCTGATCGTTAATTCGCAGATACCGAAGCAGAGTAACAGCTGAAACGATTACCAAGACAAAAAAAGGACATGCTGTTTCTAAAGCAGCAGGTACATTTTGAACTGCCGCTGCCAGGATAAGGGTAAGTAGCAGGAATAAAAGAAGAATATTTCTAATTAGATCGATTAACCCACCCCGGCTGATTGTCATCCTCCCCTTAGAAATAACATAAGTACTATATACCCAGGTAAGAAGGAATAGCACGAGCTCCGGCAAGGCCTGCTTTAAAAAAAGTAATGATACTACCGGCAGAATTAGAATGATGCTAAGGCTTAGAATCCGTCGTTTAGAGAACAATACGGATGCACTGCCGATGCAAAATAACAGAAGGAAGCCCCACCCTGACAACGATACATCCCAAATGCCTTTTAAAAGGAATGCTCCGATTGTATAACAGACGCTGAGATCGAAGAATAATTTATACAGTTTTGCGGACATCCTGACCTACCTCCGATTTTTTCGACGCGTATATGGGATATATCTGACTTCCCAGCTGTTCTCTTAAGTTTTTGACCAGTTTACTACGTTTCTCATTCTCAAATGGTGCGATATAGAAGATTGCATTTTCACCAGAATAGTTTCGTACAACATTATGATAAAGATCGTCGATACTATGAAAAGTATCCGGTACTGCTCGTCCGAGAGCATACAATAAAGTGGTAAAATGATTCGCTCCCTGTCCCGGTTTTGTCAAGATCTCGCTCATCGTACTTCCGTTGCTGATATATGCATTGGTTAGAAGGCGATAGGATACTTTCTTTTTCTCCAGAAATTCGGCGATGGTTCTGACCAGTGAAAAACAATATTCCATCCTGTCAGCCTGGGTACCGTCGGACCAATGCAGACAGGTATCTAACAAAAGCGTTACGGACATATCCATGGTATGATCGAATTCCTTTACCATAAGCTCGTTCTTTCTGGCACTTTGTATCCAGCTGATAGAGCGCATCGGCTCTCGCCCGGTATATTCACGGTAGGAGTTTACTAAAATCGGGTCCTCGGTAAAGAGGCGTTTTGCCGAAAAATCACCATAATAACCGGACAGTGCCTGAAAGATGGAAGTATCCTTTAATAAAGCCGGAAAGATAATAATCTCTTCTCTTTGCACGAAGTCCCTACTATTCTCTCTTATCCCCAAAAAATCACCGCAGTACAATCTACTGCCTTCCAGATAATATAATCCTCGTTTTGGCAATGAGGCATGAACCGTCCTCTTTACCTTCTGCCTGCCACGGATATACATAAGGCTGGAGCGGATATAGGATCGGTCATTTCTAGCTTCCTCTTCTTCGCCATGAATATGAATCTCCTTCGGTAATACTTCCTCCAGTCGTAAAAATGGTATTGTTACACGCCCATAATTAGTTACTGTCGTATGAATCAGAAATACTTCTCCGGGTTCACATCCTAGTTTCGAAGGGACACATTGATAATGAATCCTTGACAGTTCATCCTTGATCGACAGAATTTCCAAAAAAGCACCGAACATAATCATCACAATCAGAAAGACAACCATTATCTCTCTCCTTTAAAACTTATCATCTCTGTCGGCACCGGTATACTATCTACGATCTCCCTGCAGATATCTGCCCCCTCACTGCCTCGTATAATTCCGTAATAGCTCAGACGATGCTCCATAATGCAAACAGCCAGATCCCTCACATCCTCCGGTATAACATAAGAACGCCCATAAAGCGCCGCCGACAGCTGGGCGGCTTTATACAGAGAAAGTGCTGCTCTGGTTGAAGCCCCCTGTAAAATACGCCTATCCGTTCTGGTGCTCTCGATGATATCCATAAGGTATCCCTTGACCGGTTCGCTGACCTCAATATCAGGATAAAGCTTCTGTAATTCCAGGGTCTCCTCTTTCGTTACTACTTGACTGATCTGCGCGAGAAGATCAATCGTGTCTTCTCTGGCAAGCACCAGCAGTTCTTCTTCTCTTTGCATATATCCTAAGGAAAGCTTCATCATAAAACGGTCCTTCTGCGCCTCCGGCAAAGGGAAGGTACCGCCTGATTCAAGTGGATTCTGAGTCGCCATGACCATAAAAGGCCTTTCGATAAAAAAGGTATTCCCATCGACTGTAATCTGTCCCTCCGACATGGCCTCCAAAAGACTGGACTGAGTCCTTGGTGTGGCCCGGTTGATCTCGTCTGCCAGTACCATCTGTGCAAACAAGGGTCCCGGTCGGAATTCAAATTCTCCGCTTTTATTATTATAAAAATGAATACCGGTCAGATCCGAAGGCATAATATCCGGTGTAAACTGGATTCTTTTATAGCTTCCTCCTACTGACCTGGAAAATGCTCGAAACAGCATGGTCTTACCAGTGCCCGGAACATCCTCCAAAAGGACATGCCCGCCTGCAAGATACGCTATCACGATATTCCGGATACACTCATCCTTTCCGACGATGATTCGCGCACAGTTTTTACGTATTTTTTCATAATATTCTTCAAATAGTTTTACATTCATCCCAGTCTCTCACTTTTTCTTGTTTTTATTGTCTTACTAATAAGTGTCTCTCAAGCTACGAACTAACAGCTTCTCCTGCAGCTGCGCGCCATCATTCAGAGGCTCACCCGAAATATCAGATTTCGTCAATGTGATAATTTTTTCCTCACCATTCGAAATATAGAAATAGTTATCACTAAAGATCGCATCTGTCTCGGCAAAATCCAGCTCTACAAAAGCAGCGAGGCACTGTGACTTTAAGCTAATCAGGAATTGCTCTTCCTCTTCCTTCACCTCAACGCTTATTTTGGGTACCTCCAGCTTAAGATGTTTGAAGGGAACAAATATCTCAACTTCTGTGCTTTGTGTACCATCCTCATCTGTAAATATTGCTTCTACATAAACGTGGTCTTCCTGACCGGAGACATACTCGCAATAATCAATTTCTCCCAACTTACTACTGGACAAGGCGGGTACGATCATCTCAAAGTAATCTGTTCGAAGCACTGTAAAGTCCATCCTGCGAAGGGTTAGCACCACCTCACACTTCTTGTTCTCCCGGCGTTCATTCTGGATATGGGCTTCGATTGTTGTCCCTGTCCTCGGGATACTACCCGCAATCGGTGCAAAGAAGTTCTTTGCCATATAGTGCAATGCTTTCCACCTGCCATAATAATCAATACTAGCCCAGGAAGCTACCGGCCAGTCATCATTTAACTGCCAATAAAGTGCTCCCATACAGCGTCCTCTGTTTCTTCTCCAGTGTTCCACGCCGAATTTGATTGCAATTCCCTGAAGGATCTGTGATACATAGATCAGGCTGGTAAAATCCTTCGGATACAGGAAATTCTCTGAAAGATAATATAATATCATTCCGTTTGCTGAATTATTTTTTTGATGACTTTCCATGACCTTTGAGAAGATGTTCCGGTCCTCTTCCTCGGTAAAGGAATTCACGGTCTTGATCGACGGGAAGGACTGGAAGCCAAACTCCGAACAGAATCGGAAGTAATAATTGCGATAATCCTCGAAAGGCTTTAAGCCATGCCATACTGCCCAATAATGGGTATCTCCCCGATTCTCATCGTCCGGATTATCAAAGCATCCGCCAGAGGAAGGAGAAGAAGGCCAGAAGAAGGTCCGGTCATCTGCCTCCTCCACTGCTCTTGGCAGTACATACTCAAACTGCTTGATATAGTCAGCACGAAGCTGAGGCGAATGAGGCTGAAAGTCAGCCCAGTGCAGCCAGGCAGATTCCAGTTCATTATTGCCGCACCAAAGTCCTAAGGAGGCATGATGTCTGATTCTTCTCACGTTATCCTTGGTTTCCTCGATGATATTCTCTTCAAACTCCTTGGTCAGATCATAGATATTGCAGGCATACATCAGATCCTGCCATACGATCAGACCATATCGATCACAAAGATCAAAGAAATCCTCCGACGGATAATAGCCTCCGCCCCACACACGCAGGCAGTTATAATTTGCTCTCACGCAGGAGCGGATCAGTTTCTCTATCCGATCCTTCGTTATTCTGGAATAAACCAGATCCTGCGGAATATAATCCGCACCCTTGGCAAAGATCTTAACCCCATTAATCATAAAAGCGAACTCAGAACCCCACTGATCCTTCTCCTGACTTACGGTCAGCGTACGAAGCCCTAAGGTAAACTCCTTCTTGTCGCTTTCTTCCTTCTGTCGGATCAGAGCCACAGAAAGCCCATAAAGCGGCTGTTCTCCGTATCCACAGGGCCACCAAAGCTCAGGTTGTTCTACTGTTATAGAATAGTTGTTTTCTTCCCCTATTACTGCTTTCGTATAGGTAGATGTTGTTCCCTTGGGAGAGGTTAAGATATATTCTAAAAAGAAATTATCGTTTCGCAAAAGCTCGAGTCTGGTATTCAACTCCAACTCCACACCGCATTTATGATGATGCTGGATAATCTCAATATCATCAATTCGTCCATCCGAATATCCGATGAGCTCGATATCTCTCCAGATTCCGGCATCCGGTACCTGCGCACCCCAATCCCAGCCAAACATACAATGAGCCTTACGAAGGTATTGATTCCCCTTCATTGCTCCGGTCGCTACATAGCTGATCTCTTTATGCTATGACGGTTCATAGATCTCCATATACGTAATTGGTGCCCGGAATACGATTCGTATCTGGTTCTCACCAAAATTGAGAAGACTCTTACAATCAAACCTCCAGGTCCGGTGCATATTGTTCGTTTTTGCCAGAAGGATATCATTGATATAGATCTCCGCCAAAGTATCCAGTCCATAGCAAAATAGCTCCACCTTGCCTGCATCCATCAGATCCTTTGATACTGTAAATTCCTTGTAAAATTCATAATCCCTACGAAACAGCTCCCTTGCTTCATCCTCATTTAAACGCCAGTGCGGATCTCCAATCCGGTTATGATTTAGAAGGGTTGACATTACCGAGCCGGGAATAGTCGCTTCCAGCCAATGTTTCTCTGTTACTTCTCTCATTTTCCAATTACCATTTAATGTCTGATGCAGCATAGTTCTTTCTCCTTATTAAGTACTTTTCCTTATACATCCATCTCATGAAAATATTTGCTCCTATCAGTATATCACAAGTTGAAATGGGTATCCAGATGCGATCTCTCAGAATAAGATATATAGACTAATATTTTATGGAGGATTATCAATGGGTTATTATATTAATGTTGAACCTGGCGTTAACTTATACGTGGAGGACTTGAATCCCGAAGGACGAAATGTCATCTTATTTCTACACGGCTGGCCGGGGAGTCATGAATTATTTGAATATCAATTTGATCAATTAGCAAAGCAAGGCTTCCGTTGTATTGGTCTGGACCAGAGGGGCTTCGGAAAATCGGACCGTCCGCTTCATGGATATAGCTACGATCGCTCAGCTGATGACGTACGTTGTGTTATTGATACCTTAAAGCTTCATGATATCACACTGTTAGGTCATTCTACCGGTGGATCAATCGCAGTTCGTTATATGGCAAGGCATCGGGCATATGGAGTAAGTAAACTGATTATTTGTGCGGCGGCGGTTCCAAGTCTGATTCGCCGTCCGGATTTTCCCTATGGGGTACCAAAGGAATCCATTCAAGAAATGATACGCGCTACTTATACCGATCGGCCGAAGATGCTTCAGGATTTCGGAGCAAATTTCTTCTTCCGAAATGTCGGCTCTGCGATGATGGACTGGTTTTTTAATCTTGGCTTAATGGCGGCAGGCTGGTCCACTGCAGCAGTAGAAAATTCCTGGATTGAGGAGGTACTATTCTCTGATCTGGACAGAATCACTACTCCAACCTTAATAATACATGGTATGCATGATCAAATCGTTCCCTTTACCCTTGGTGAGATACAAAAGAAAATGATCCGTAATTCCGTGCTCATCCCCTTTGAGTGCAGCGGTCATGCGACGTTCATCGAGGAAATGGATCGTTTTAATTGTGAAGTAGCAAAATTTGCCCTTTCCTGATTTTTGTTATAAACCTTCCAGCCTCCAAAGTCATAGGTTATAGGGCTCATAAATATTTCTATAATTCTTTTCATCTGGGACTGTTATTTTTTTTAGTTATCGTTTACAATAGGAAAGAATGTATGATATAGATTAATACAATGACTTTGGAGGTAGGAAACATGTTATTTGGAGCACTGGAAGCAGGCGGTACCAAGATGGTATTAGCAATCGGTAATGAAAACGGTGAGATCTTGGAACAGATATCTGTTCCGACAGAAACACCGGATATTACAATGACAAAAATCATTGATTATTTTAAGGATAAACATATAGAAGCCTTGGGCATCGGATCCTTCGGACCAATTGATCTTGACAGAGCATCCGCAACCTATGGTCATATCACATCCACCCCGAAGCTGGCTTGGGTGAATTATGATATTGTAGGTACCTTGAAGAAGGCTCTTCAGATTCCTATCGGTTTTGATACAGACGTGAATGCTTCTGCACTGGGCGAAGCAACCTGGGGAATTATGAAGGATGTCTCCTCCGGTATCTATATCACCATTGGTACCGGTGTCGGAGTCGGAGTCTATATGAATGGTTCATTATTACATGGAATGCTTCATCCGGAAGCAGGCCACGTCCTGATGAGTAAGCATCCCGAAGATATCTTTGAGGGTGTTTGCCCTTATCATCCCAATTGTTTCGAGGGATTGGCATCCGGTCCTTCCATTGAGAAGCGTTGGAATAAAAAGGCCATCGAATTGAAGGATAACGCGAAAGTATGGGAGCTGGAGGCTTATTACATAGCTCAAGGTCTTGTAAATTATATTCTGACTCTTTCCCCTCATAAGATTGTTCTGGGCGGAGGCGTAATGCATCAGGAACAGCTCTTCCCCTTAATCCGCAAGGAGGTAAAACGATTATTAAATGGTTATATTAAGACACAACAGCTCGAGAAAATGGATCAGTATATTGTTCCTGCTTCCTTGAACGACAATCAGGGTATTATGGGTTGCATCCGGTTAGCACACCTTGAACTTGAAAGAAATCGATAAGTTATTGATATTCAAATAACAGGTGAAACAGAAAGACACATTATTGGTTTTACCGTCTGTGCATAGTGAATACAATGTTCACTGTCACTGACTAAATCGCCACTAATGTGTCTTTTTCTTACTTACGTTAATTGTTTCGGAACTCCTCCAGATATAATGCAGCAGATCGATTCATCTCAAGCGAAAAATCTGACATATATTTGCGATTGCATACAGCACGGATACCTTCTCTAACCTCCCGATCCGAGATACCTGCCTTCTGATTACGCGATTGATGCATCCGCTCCTGTTCTTCCCAGGATAACCGATGGTATTGATTCTCGGAGACAATAAAATCTAAATCAAATCGAATCGGCTTCTTTCTTATTCGCTGACTGTCAGCAGGATAGCCGTAAACTACCATCGCCGCCGGTACCACGTATTCCGGTAGCTTTAGAAGCTCCCTCACCGTCTCACAATTTTCTATTATATCTCCGATATAGCAGGATCCAAGCCCCAAGGACTGTGCTGCTACCACAGTATTTTGAGCAGCAATAATCGCGTCCGCGCAAGCTAGAAGTAAATCACCCTCTCCGGGCTTTCTAGGCTCACACCCAGCCTGACAATAAGCGTCATACCATCTTTGATAATCTGCCAGAAAGATCAGAACCAATGGTGCCTTGTTTATAAATGGCTGACCGTCACAGCTGATTGCCAACTGCTTCTTCAGCTCAGCATCAGTTACATCGATGATCGTGTAGAGCAGCATGGAACCTGCGGTAGGTGCCTGAAGTGCAGTCTGAAGAATCAATGACTTCGTTTCCTCCGTAATTGGACGGTCTTCAAATACTCTGACTGATTTTCTCTCAAATAACTCTCTGATTGTCTCATTCATGCTCTTTTCCCCCAATGGTCTATTTTCAGTCTGATCTGTTGCAGTGATTTTACTCTTGCATAATAACAATATAGCATAGAATTGTATTGCTTGCCCAAT
The DNA here is from genome assembly GCA_023415055.1 of Bacillota bacterium. GTDB lineage: Bacteria > Bacillota > Clostridia > Lachnospirales > Lachnospiraceae > Mobilitalea. The sequence goes on from JAEZLZ010000111.1 coordinate 10,872, forward strand.
ACGATTCTATGCATACTGTTAATGTTGTATATTCCCCATACAACCTGATATAAGTCAAGAGTTTCCCCCTATGATTCTACTCCTCATTATTTATACTGCTGCAAATAAATAAAAGCAGCTAATTATGTTTTCTTTTAGCTAAAATTTAGCTATCCGATAATAGTTTAATATCGAATGGGTTACATTGCAAGAACGCCTAATTATTTTATACTTAATACTAATTATTCTGCATCATCTACCGTATCAGAATCAACTATTCCTTCATTTTTTACACTTTTTTTTGATGAATCTGCAAACTTTATATCTGAGGATATTCAAGATATCTTTTCTTCACTTCTCGGATATAGGTTCTTCCCACCGGAAATATCTCGCCGGTCTTCATCACAATCTCACTCCGATTTAATTGTGCGACCTTGCTCAGGTTTACAATGGTTCCTTGATTGATCCTCAAAAATTGCTTCTCCAAGCGCTCAGCTAAGGAGGTAATCGACTCATATACACAGTGTCTGGCGGAGGCGGTTACAATCACGCTTTGGGTGTCATTTCTCTCGATATACAAGATGTTTGCCTGATTAATCTTCTTCTTAAGATTGTCTTCGGTTATAATCAGTGGCATACGCTGTCTCCGGTTATTCAGATCATCAACCTGCAAGATTGCTTTTTTAAAAATTCTCTCCAACCGCAACGGGTCGATTGGCTTCATAAGGAAGCTGAAGGCCTCTACGGTAAAAGCATCATAAGCAAATTCCCTGTAACCTGTAACAAAAATTGTCAGAATCTTCGGATTCTTCCTCAGCATCCTGGCAGCCGTCTGAATCCCGTTCATCCCTTTCAGATCGACATCCATAAATACAATATCAATAGTTTTGTTCTCCATATATCGGAGTACATCTTCACCGGTGGAAAAAGCTATAATCTGCGCATCCACCTTATATTTTTTTGCTAATTCCTCTATATAGGTACAATTTATTCTAAGCGGTAAGCTCTCATCATCACAGACCGCAATCGTAACTTGCATGCTTCTCCCCCATTTCTGCGCTGCTTTTTCGCTTGCTTCTTCTATGGTAATACGATTCGAAGTTGAAATACTTCATCATCAAAGTCAAATTTTATTTCTCCATTGTACTTTGATACAATCTCTTTGATAATTTCCGTACCGATTCCATGCAGATTGCTGTTCTCCTTATTGGTAAGAAATCTGCCTTTCTTCACCACCGGCTTCTCTCCAATCGCATTTTCACATTGAATGATACATCCTGCTTCCGTTTTCTGAATCGATAAATCAATATATTTCTTAAAGGGTGATTTATCCGCTGCTTCGATTGCATTGTCCATTATATTTCCGATCAGTGAGCAGAGGTCCGCATCCTGTAGCTTCAAATCAGAGGCAGCAATAAAGCTCTGAAATTCAATTCCTAATTCCTTAGCCCGATCCTTCTTAGTATTAAGAAGGACCGATAAGGTCTGATTTTCAGCGACAATATACTCATTTGCAATTGCTACATCATGGTAGACCTCATCTATATATTTTCTGAGTTCAGTATAATTTTCTGTATATATAAGGTTCTTTATGATTCCAATATGATTGTTCATATCGTGTCTAAGCTTTCTGAGGCTATCCGTTACCTGTGCCATATCCTTATTCAATTTAAGCTCTAACTCCATTTGTTGGAGCTTCAGCTGTATCTGCATTTCCTTCTGTGTATCATGCTCTATCTTAAAAACAAGAGAAAAGGTAACCATTAGAATAATCAGTACTACAATAAAGAATATTTGAATAATATTGATCAGATTAATGTCGGTATTCTCCACATTAAAGAATACAATCACCGTTCCCAGCAATAATACCATATTGAATATGACGATAATACTCAGATTACGATGGTGGGAAGGCTTTATCTGCAGCTTTGCCCTCCGTCTGTTGATAAATAATTCAAACACGAGGAGAGTAACCACCTTAGTGATGATGGAGGCAGTAACGTTGACCACTTCATTATTTGATATCTCTTCCATCGGTATCTTCATTACGATTGTTGCGAAGCATATGACTACCAATTCCATACCAATCATACCGATATAATAAATCCCCCACCAAATCAGCTTTTCAAAAAAAGAACCTTTAAATAGAACTATCGCTGCAATCAAGGTGTAGATTATGATGACAAAACTACCAAAGACCCTAAACCCTCCCATAAATGGTAGATTAAAGATCAATGTCTTGATTAATAATAAAACAAAAATCATCGAAGCAGCAATTGTATATACTTTCTTACTATATTTTAGCTCCAGCATATTTGTCATTAAGCGATACCAAATGTATGCCTCAGTTACCTGAACTGCATGATCAAATACGATATTCAACATATTCATGTTTTTATCCTCCGTGTATTTCTGTGCAAATAATTTGTCAAAGTACCTCATGATACTTTTAACCATATATTCTTAGCTCATAATCCCATTCTTGTATTGGTCAAGGTAAACTTTAACTCTCTAACAATAATTCATGTAAATAGTACTTACTTACTATAAGTTATCATATTATGACATATTAATCAATTCACATATATTCCAAAATTATTGCAAATACCTTGATCTCTTTCTAACAATATCCATGTCTTCCTGAGAATCGATAAGAGCAGTCCTCCTAGAAACTCATGGATTTCTGCTCTTACCCTTTTCTCTATATGAATCAATTCATCCAAAGATGAAATGATTACCTCCTAAATACATGAATAAAGACGGTACATGCTCTTATATCAGATAGTTTCTCATGTTTTTTAGCGCCGATTTCTCCAGCCTGCTGACCTGTGCTTGAGAAATATTGATTTCCTTAGCTACCTCCATTTGAGTCTTACCTTCAAAGAATCGAAGCTTTATGATATTATGCTCTCTGGCGGATAATTTATCCATCGCCTCTTTTAATGAGATCTCCTCGATCCAGTTTTCTTCTTTATTCTTTTTATCACTTACCTGATCCATAATATACAAGGCATCTCCACCTTCTACATAAACCGGATCATATAAGGAAACCGGACTTTGGATCGCATCCAGGGCATATACGATATCCTCTTTGCTGATTCCTATCTCCTGTGCTATCTCACTGATTGTAGGTTCCTTCTCATTTCGCTTCACCAGTGCTTCCTTGGCATAAATTGCCTTATAAGCAGTATCGCGAAGGGAACGGCTGACACGGATTGCATTGTTATCGCGCAAGTATCGGCGTATCTCACCGATGATCATAGGTACCGCATAGGTTGAAAATTTCACATTCTGTGTTATATCAAAATTATCAATTGCTTTCATCAAGCCGATGCAGCCAATCTGAAATAAATCATCTACATTTTCATTACTGTTGGAAAATCTCTGTATGATTGAAAGCACCAACCTAAGATTTCCTTTGATATATAGCTCTCTCGCCTCCTTATCACCATTCAGAATTTTACGAAACAATTCTTCCTTTTCACTGTTTTTTAACAATGGCAATTTAGATGTATTTACACCGCATATCTCAACCTTATAAAGAGCCATATCGAAACCTCCGAATCATTCATTTTCTTTATAAAATGATTCACTTTTTGGCTCTTCTTTATACGGTAGAAAGAAAAGAAATAATTACCAAATTGTATGTATTATTCAAACCTTACCATTTCTTTTTTTAAACGTTTGATAATTTTTTTCTCCAATCTAGAAATATAGGATTGTGATATTCCGAGTAGATCTGCAACCTCCTTCTGAGTCCGTTCAATACCGTCATCTGTATTTAAACCAAAGCGCAAATCCACGATGATCCGCTCCCGATCTGAAAGCTTTGACAACGCTCTTCGAAGCAGCTTACGATCCACTTCCTCTTCGATATTACGATAAATAACATCTTCCTCGGTACCCAATATATCTGAAAGGAGCAGTTCATTGCCGTCCCAATCCACATTCAGCGGTTCATCGATGGATACCTCCAGCTTGGTTTTATTATTCCTTCTCAGATACATCAGTATCTCATTCTCGATACACCGAGAAGCATAGGTTGCAAGCTTTATATTTTTATCCGGGTTAAAGGTATTAATTGCCTTAATCAACCCAATGGTACCGATGGAAATAAGGTCCTCGACCCCAACTCCGGTATTATCAAACTTCTTTGCTATGTATACAACGAGCCGTAGATTATGCTCAACGAGAATTGACTTCATCTCAGCGTCCCGTTCTGTCCCCAGTTCATTGATTACTTCTGCTTCTCTGACCGGATCAAGCGGCGGGGGCAATACCTCTGCACCACCGATATAGTGGATCTCTCCTTTATGTCCAAAAATTATTGTTCTTATGTCCGGGATCATCCGAAATTGAAATTTATTCTGTATCGATAACTTTAAAAGCATAATAGACCTCCCATGTTTTATCCAAATAACCATAACACCAGAAAGAACGAGCCTCTAAGGTGCAATTCTAATACGTGTTAAGCTGTCATAATTCCTTGTGTAGGATCACGTGATATTCCTCCTTAGGAGATAATTGATTTTCAGAAATCGCAGCTGTTATCTTCTTGCAGCATATCGTTTCCTTCCCCGTATGTACTATTAACTGATCCAGCATAATTCCAAACATCATCCCTTGGGCCTTCCCTATGGAGGAATACGGAATAATTCGGAGACGCAGCAATAAATTTTTCACTGTATCGGATTGCTCTAACGTTGCTGCCATTTCCTCCTCTGTTCCCAAACCCTTCAGATAATTCTTAGTATTCTCAAACTCATCAAGATATTCCTTGGAGAATAAATCTTCCAAAATAAAACGTTCGATCACTATGACAGGTTTATGATATAAAGGATCATAAAGACAATTCCCCGTATCATATAGCCCTTTGGTTTTGATGCTGCGTCCCTCAAGCATCAGCTCTACCTCATAGATTTCCTTCTCCTTCCGCTTGTATAATCCCCATAAAAAGATCAGACCCGCGGACAATACTGCAATTAACCCCATGGATACCGCAACAAATGTCAATGATATATTGCTAAACATTATCGTATCTCCCAAATTCATAAGATATAGCTTCAGTCCTGTTTCATAATAAATTGAATTCATCAAACCGCCAACGAAATAGGTAATAAGGCAAAAGCTAATTCCCTGCTTTAGCAAGTCAGTCCATTTCAATTTTCCAAAGCTTATATACAGCATCAGAGGTATGACTATAATTTTGAACAGAACTGATATTCCTTTGATTATAATGGAGGTAAAGAGAAAGTCTGAAGTGTAGTTCAGCCAGGGTAACAGGCTGATCAGTACGGCAGACACTCCACCAATCAGAGCTCCTGTGCATAACCTGAATAGATTGCTTCTTTTTCGGTTCACCAATTTGACCAGGAACAGCAGAACAAAATCTATACAGAAATTTAGGATAAATACGATATCCGGATAGATTTCAAGATACAAAATTCACCTCCAAAAATTTGCTAAGCATCTTTTGTAATATGCTATATTTTAATCTCAGTGTACATAACCGATTATAACTTGTTTCGTTTCCATAATTTGTCAGTTCTTGGTCAAAAAACCTTTGTTTTCATTTACTTATTTTTACAGTTTTTGAGTTTATACGCTTTTATTGCACAAAAAAAGCTGTCAGATTATTCTTTATAAAATAATCTGACAGCCTTAATCTCTTATGGATATAGATATTTCTTTCGTTAGGGTATAAGAAATCCGAAAGTTTCGACTAAAATCTCGGACATGCTACCTTTGTTCATATAATACTTGACTGAAAGTATCAGGTAAAACTCTATTATTTATTATGACGGTTCTTCTGCAAAAATTCAGGAATTTTAATTCCGCTTGGATCCGTATTGGTATTGGAAGGTGCTTTCGCCGGTTGGGTAACCGGACGGCGGTTCGGATCTGTCTGATATGCGGGAGTGACCCTCGGAATCTGCTGCGTATTACTACTGTTATATGTACTTCCGGTGCTAAAGGATCTGTTTACGCTAAATTCAGGCTTTGTTGTTGTCGGCTTAATTCCGCCGATATTTGATGAGGGATGTCTCAGAAAATCAGGAGTCTTCACCATCTCTCTGGATCTTGCATCAAGGCCGGTAGCGATTACAGTAATTGTAGCGGTATCCGGATTCACATCATCAAACATTGCACCAAATATGATATTGGCAGAATCGCCAGCCAGTTCCTGCACCAGGGTAGCTGCATCATTCGCTTCAATTAAGCTGATATCACCGGAGATATTAATGATAACATGGGAAGCACCCTGAATAGTTGTCTCAAGCAATGGACTGGTAATTGCCTGTTTTACGGCATCAATACACTTATCATCGCCGGTTCCCATACCGATACCGATATGTGCTACGCCTTTATCCTTCATAACAGTCTGAACATCAGCGAAATCAAGATTGATCAAGCCGGGAACATTAATTAAATCAGTGATACCCTGAACTCCCTGCTGTAAAACTTCATCTGCCTTGCGAAGTGCATCCGGCATCGTTGTTCTACGGTCTACAATTTCTAATAATTTATCATTCGGAATCACGATTAAGGTATCCACATGCTCTTTCAGACGATCAATACCTGAAACTGCATTGGTCATACGGGTCTTTGCTTCAAATTTAAAAGGCTTAGTTACAATACCAACTGTTAAGATGCCCATATCTTTTGCAATTTGTGCTACAACAGGTGCTGCACCGGTACCGGTACCTCCACCCATACCACAGGTTACAAATACCATGTCGGAGCCTTTAATAATCTCTGCCAATTGTTCCCTGCTCTCTTCTGCAGCCTTTTGACCGATCTCCGGCTGCGCTCCGGCGCCCAAGCCCTTTGTTAACTTCTCACCGATTTGAATGCACAATGGAGCCTTGCAATTTTTTAAGTGCTGCTTGTCCGTATTTACACAAACGAACTCAACACCGAGAATATTCTCTTCTATCATTCGATTAACGGCGTTATTACCCGCTCCTCCTACTCCGATTACAAGTATTTTTGCAGTGGTATCCGCCTCATTTGTTCTTATTTCAAGCAAGGTTAATTCCTCCTTCATCGTATTCTTTCTATAATTTGACTAATCAATCCCCAATTATTATCGTTCCATTTTTCTTCCAAAACCACATGATGTATGGGATGAAATTGATATTACCTACTAACTATGGTGTCCCATAATCCTACCTTATATGATATCTTTAAATTCCCAAATAATCAAGTATAATTTTTAAAAAAAGACTACTTTATTTAAGACTTTTTTATCTATTCTGTCGGTTTTTTTGCTTTGCTATGATGTTTGACGTTCCTTTAACATAATTTCTCATATCAATTGTAATTTCCATTCCTTTAGCTTCAACTAAAATGTTCTTTAGCTCGGAAAGAGCTTCATCATATGTACTTTTCTTGCCTAACAGTATCCTGATGTCGCCTGCGTCGAGAGTTACATCAAAGTCACTGCTGAAGGTAACGGTATCTACATCGAGTTCATATTTATTAATCAGTTGTGTCAGATTAATAATAACATCAAAAAGCTCATCCTTTTGTACCTTCAGTTTCTCGCTAAGAAGAATTTGATCGAACTTTAAGCCCTTGATCACCGGAATGTCCTCCAGCCTCTCAGAGGAACTTTCAACAACGATACCATCCTTGTCAAAATACATATACTCTCCCATAAATTCTACGCATCCAGCCACCATTTTTTCATATACATATACTGTGATCGTATGCGTATCCGTCATGGTGACGTCAATTTTCTCCACAAAAGGCAATCGGATGTCAGTAAAGTAATGATGCTTTAAGTATAGATAGAGTGAATTGGAATCGAGCTTTGTTTTCATAAGCTCACCGGTAATCTGTTCTGCACTGTATCTCTGTGTTCCCACAACCTCGAGCTTTTTGATATGAAAGGTACTGATAAACAGTACACTTGGAATACCCAGGATAATGATTAACAATAATAACCTTTTGCTTATCCTTTTTACTACGCTGCTCGAATTCCTTGATCTTATTCGATTCATTCTTTAACTCCCATGGCGTATTCTTATCCTGCCGCATTGTCACTGCAATATCTTATTTGTGCTCCGATGATGGACAGATCCCTGCAGATATCTTCATATCCACGTTCAATACTGGTGGAATCAGAGATAATCGTAGTACCATTTGCAGCCAGACCTGCAATGACAAGGGCTGCTCCACCGCGAAGGTCATGTGCTTCCACAATAGCACCCTGCAGCTCCTTCACTCCCGTAATGACAACTTTATTTTCTATGCTGTCTAATGAGATCAAAGCTCCCATTTTTCTAAGATCTTCTACATTTTGAAATCTTGATTCAAAGATTCCTTCGATGATCGTACTTTCTCCATCGGCTAAACACAATACCGACAAAAGCTGCGATTGCATATCGGTAGGAAATCCGGGATATGGCTGGGTCTTCAGTAATTCGATTGGTTGTAATCTTTGCCTGCTATGGACTGAGATTCTGTCATCAGTCGCTTCGATTGTGCAACCGACTCTCTTTAGTGTACGGATGGTTGACTCCAGATGATTGGTCGGTGTGTTGGTAAATACCACATCTCCTCCCGCTGCTGCAACAGCCGCCATATATGTTCCTGCAACGATCCGATCGGACGAAAGTCGAAATTCCACATCGTGTAATTGCTTTACTCCTTCTATCTCAATAAAGGCAGTGCCTTTACCACAGATCCTTGCGCCCGCTTCAATCAGGTAATTACATACTTCAATAACCTCGGGCTCTCTTGCTGCATTAAATATTCTGGTGGTACCTTCGGATAAAACAGCAGTTAAAATAATATTTTGTGTAGCTCCAACGCTTGGAAATTCCAGAAATATATCTGCTCCCAGAATTCGATCAGAGAAGCAGTGAATCATAGAATCATTTTCTCCGGTAAACTCCTGGGTAACATTCATTTTCTTAATCGCCTTCAAATGATAATCAATTGGTCGTTTCCCGATGGAACAGCCGCCTGGATAAGCAATTGTAACCTCATTATGTCTACCAAGCAAAGAGCCTAAAAACAAAATTGAACTACGCATTTTTGTCACCGATTCCTCTGAAACAGAGGTCGATTTAGAATTACTGCTATCCACATAAAGGGTATTTCCATCCCAGGAGGTTGCACAGCCTAATTCCTGAAGTATCTTCACCATATGATATACATCAAGTATTTTGGGACAGTTCTTCAGTACTGTCTTTCCTTTATTCAAAATTGTAGCAGCAATTACAGGTAATGCTGCATTCTTTGACCCTTGTATATTAAGTTCACCATTTAATCGCTTACCACCGATGACCTCGATACTCGACATAACACACCTCAGACAATGTAGAAAATATACTACACTATATGTTTACAGGCTTGTCCGCGTGAATTCCGGAAAAAAGCAATCTATTGCCTTTCCCCTTTAATCTGATTCGATACGCTCAGAACAATTCCCATCTCAAATAAAATAACCATTACCGAGCTACCTCCGTAGCTGATAAAGGGAAGAGGAATTCCTGTAGACGGAATCGAATTGGTAACTACTGCTATATTAATCAATACCTGAGATGCTATATGAGCCAGCACACCGGTAGCAATTAACCCGCCATACAAGTCGGTTGCATTGATTGCTATAATAAAGATACGCCAAATCAATAATATAAACAGAAGAATTAAGGCAAATGCACCAAACAAGCCTAATTCCTCACAAATCACAGAAAAAATCATATCATTATGGGACTCAGGAATAAAGCCAAGCTTCTGCATGCTCTCTCCCAGACCTTTTCCGAAGATTCCGCCGGAAGCGATGGCATATAAGCCTTGTAAAATCTGATAACCCTTTGGCTCAGTCTCGACGTTTAACCAAACTTTGATACGCTCTGAACGATAGGATACAAAGAAGACAAAGATAGAACCAATGGCAGTGAACAATAGGCCTGATATAATAAAATATGCCTTCTTCCTACTGGTAACAAAACAAATTGCAACCATTATGATACCAATGATTAATGCGGTCGAAAAGTTCTCTATTACAATCAGACCCAACAAAGGTGAGATAAACATTACTACCCGAATGAAGCCTGTGAATTTATCCAGCTTCTTGGGAGCCAGATTCACTATGTATGCAGTAAATAGTATTACTGCTATCTTGGTTAACTCCGAGGGCTGAAATCGTCCGAGTGGACCCATGTCGATCCATCTCTTTGCACCATTGATGGTTGGTCCGAATAATAGAACGTAAAGCTGCAATACGATACACATAAAATACAAGATCGTGACCGGCTTCATCCGTATGATCGGCAGATTTTTGATATAGATTCGGTAATCAATCTTGGATACAAAAATCATGATTAGAATTCCGGCTCCGGCAAATAATGCCTGTCGCTCCAGATAATAAGTTGCACTGTCATTCAGTCTTTGAGCATTGTAGGAGCTGGTACTATAAATCATAACCAGTCCAAAACATACCAGAAACAGAATGAGAAACAATAAGCTATAGTCATAATAGCTATGCATCTTTCTTTTATTCACTTCACCGACTGTTCTGGCCATAATTACTCTCCCAACCTGCTTGCTGTGTCTGTGTCACCGATGAAATAAATGTCCTTAACAGACATTCTTTTAACTATAGGGAAATCTTTTTAACAAAGAAGTTCCCGTACATATTCTTTAAAAAGCCTTCCGCGCTGTTCATAATTTTCAAACATTCCCCAGCTTGCACAAGCCGGTGATAACAGTACTGCATCTCCTGGCTCTGCTTTTTCTGCACTGACCCGGACTGCTTCCTTTAAGTCCTCTACCATAATTATGTTTAAAAAGCCATGACGTCTTGCAGTATCGGCGATCTGATCTTTTGTTTGACCCAGAAGGATAAGAAGCTTCACTTTATCTTCAAAAGAATCTATCCAGTCATCAAACGGTATTTGCTTATCATAACCTCCACCAATTACAATCGTCGGAGTCCTCATAGCCTGAACTGCTTTGATGGAAGCGTCAGGGTTCGTACCCTTGGAGTCGTTATAATAAGTAACTCCTTGAATGGTCTCCACAAACTCAATTCGATGCTCTACTGCACGAAAGTTTATCAGAGCGGTTCTGATAAAATCCATGGGTACCCCCATCGCGATCGCCATTCCGGTAGCAGCCATAATATTCTCATACATATGCGTGCCGAGTACCTTTAAGTCGTTAACATTAACCACAAACTCTCGATTCCCATCCAAACTGTAATATATATTCTCATCTTTAAGATAAAGTCCATCCTTAAGTACGGTTTTACTGCTGTAGAAGACTACTCTGGTTTTAAGCCGTTTCGCCAACTCTTGAAGAATTTCATCCTCATAATTCAGGATACACACCTCATCCATTGTCTGGTTTTTTGCAACATTCTCCTTCATCGCGATATAATTTTCCATTGTATGATGACGGTTCAGATGGTCCGGAGTAATATTTAAGATTGCACTGACATCCGGCTTAAATTCATGAATCGTCTCAAGCTGGAAGCTGGAGAGCTCAATGACTGCAACAGACTGCTCCGTCGTCTCCATTGCAACATCCGTATAGGGATTACCGATGTTCCCAACTACATAAACCTCATCAAAGTAGGTATTCATAATCTCACCAACCAATGTAGTGGTCGAGGTCTTACCATTCGTTCCGGTGATACCGATAATCTTGCCTTTCGAGATTCGATATGCCAGCTCAATCTCACCCCACACCGGTATGTTCTTCTCGGTAATTGCTAATACAGAAGGATGGTCAATTGCTACTCCTGGGCTGATTACCAGAAGGTCAAGGCCTTGAATAATATTCTCCGGCAGTTCTCCGGTCACCAGTAAAAAATTATGGGACGTATCCAGTTTATCTGAAAAATCCTTATTTGTAAGCTTCGTATTGGAATCATAGAGGATAACAAATGCTTCCTGCTTAATCAGCAGTCTCGCAGAGGAGATACCGCTTTTGCCTGCTCCGAATACCAAGACTCTTTTTCCTTTTAATTGCATATGTGCTCCTATCTGCTTTATCAGCCGAATTAATGTGTGACATTCTTCCCTTTATCGCATTAATTGATTCCCATCAGTGCAACTAGGCAAAGAATCGCTGTAATGATGGAAAATACAGCGACAACTCTCGTCTCTGACCAACCCATCAACTCAAAATGATGATGGATCGGAGCCATCTTGAAGATTCGTTTGCCACCGGTCATTTTAAAGTAACTCACTTGTAGAATAACAGATATAATCTCAATCAAATAAATAAATGCAACCAGAATAATGAACAACGGCATCTGAAGCATAAAAGCCGTTGAAGCAACAAACCCTCCCAGGGCTAAGGAGCCTGTATCCCCCATGAAGACCTTGGCAGGATAAACATTATATACAAGAAAAGCCATAAGGCTTCCTGCAACAGCACCCGTAATTGGAGAAAGATCACTGTGAAGACCGATGGCAACCACAGTAAAGAATGTTGCGATCAGTACCGTCACACTGGATTCCAGACCATCAAGTCCGTCTGTAAAATTCGAGCCATTCACAGTTCCGAGAACCACAATCAGGAAGAACGGTACAAACAGATAGGATATATCGATATATTTACCGGAAGTAAACGGAATTAACATCGTCGTTCCGATATCGGTATAGTTTAAGAGATAATATCCGAAAACCGCAGTAACTAAAATTTGTCCAACCATCTTCTGCCAAGCGCGAAGACCCATAGAGCGCTTCATCACTACCTTGATATAATCATCAATAAAACCGATGATTCCAAAACCTATGGTGACAAACAGAACCGGTATAATCTCATCGTAATCCTTGATATAGATCACAGAAGTAATCGCTATACTAAGCACAATAACAATACCGCCCATGGTCGGAGTACCGGATTTTTTCTGATGTGACTGAGGTCCCTCCTCCCGAATGTACTGCCCGAATTTCAGTCTCTTTAAAAACGGGATTAAAAGTGGGCACAGTATCACACAAACGCCAAAGGAAATAATGACAGGTAAAATTACTTTAAATTCAGAAAAATTCATGGTATCCTCCATTCCAAATGGGAACCTCAGTAATGATCCTTCCCATCTGCCATTAATAGGCATATTTCATATGTAAAATCTTTTTATAACTTAGCTATTATACTGTATAGCCCTCAAAAAAACAATAATGAACTGCTCCTGCTAACAGAGAAATTTGTACTAGTAATAGTGGTTTTCTTTATTTGAAGTACAATATAAAGTCGCTTCCGTTTTCAATTGTCTCCCCTTCCAGAGGGAACTGTTCATCAACAATTTCACCATCCCCAGTGGAATATAGTTCTCCGAATTTGAATATTTTCATCAGATCCTTGACTTCCTTCTTTGTCTTTCCGATGAAATCAGGCATTTGGAAAGAGCCAATATCGTACTTTTCCTTCTCCGCCTCCGTATAGCTCTCTTCTATTCCCAGATACGGTAAGATATTGCCAAATACATCTGCAATGACCGGTGCTGCTATGGTACCGCCATAATAGATACCGACGGGATCTTCGATCAGTACCATTGCCATTACCTTGGGATCATTGGCAGGAGCAAAGCCGATAAAGGAGGAGATATATTTATTACTGCTTCTCGGAAGCTTTTCGGAGGTAGCTGTCTTGCCACCGATGCGAAAGCCGGGCAGATAGGCTCTTTTACCGGTTCCGTCAGCTACTACAGCTTCCAGCAGCTGCTTCATCGTCTCAGAAGTCTCCTTGGAGACTGCATTGTCAGTGGTCTTATACTCTAATTTCCGAATACTGGTACCATCTGCCGAACGTATCTCTACACCGAGATGTGGAGTAACGATCGTACCGCCGTTCACTACAGCGCTGGCAGCCACCATAAGCTGCAAAGGTGTGATCTGAAATGATTGCCCGAATGACATTGTCGCAAGTTCGACAGCTTTTATGTTTTCTATCTTATGCATGATGGAGTTGGCTTCACCGGGCAGGTCAATTCCTGTCTTATTGAATAGTCCCAGTTTCTTGTAATAGTAATACATCTTTTCTACACCAACTCTGGCTCCGATCTCCATAAATACCGGATTACAGGAATTCTTGATACCGGCTACAAAGTCCTGACTTCCATGGCCTCCAACCTTATGGCATCGAATGATACGGTCCTCCACCTTTTTATAGCCAGGACAATAGAACGTATCGGTTAGTTTGACAACATGCTCCTCCAACGCAGCAGTTGCCGTGACTATCTTAAAGGATGAACCGGGCTCATAGGTATCACTGAGACAGGCATTACGCCACATTCCGTTCAACAGCTGGTTCATCTGCTCCTGACTCAAATTCTGTCCCTCATATTGGGAGGCAATCTCATCTATCAGAGTATACGGATCATTTAGGTTGAATTCTGGTACATTTACCATTGCCAGAATTTCTCCATTCTGGGGATTCATAATAATCAGCTTCACATTGGAGGCCTGTTTCGCCTTCATTACCTTCAGTGCCGCTTGTTCTGCGTATTGTTGTATATTCATATCCAGACTGATATACAAATCATTGCCCGGCTGCGGCTCTTGTCTGTCTTCTGCTGCGTTCTCAATCTCCACACCATAAGCTGTGGTCAGGGTCAGTATCTTTCCATCGACACCCTTTAAAAATTTATCATACTTTACCTCAAGTCCGATAATTCCCTGATTGTCGCTGCCGGTAAAACCGATAACTTTGGATGCAAGGGAATCATAGGGATAATAGCGTTTATAATCCTCATCCACCATGACTCCATCCAAATCGTATTCCCTGATTTTGTCCGCAATCTCCTTATCCACATTGGATTTGATCTTCTCTCGTGAGGATACCTTCTCAACTCTTTTTCTGACCCATTTTTCACTTAATCCAAGCTGCTCTGAAAGAATGCTGATTACCCGTTCGGGATCCGTAATCTGTTTATAGATAACGGAGATCGTACAGACCGGTTTATTAGTAGCAATTTCTTTTCCTTTGGCATCATAGATAATACCGCGTTCTGCCTTGATCGCTCTTTCGCGCTCATGCAGCTCCTGTGCCCTTACGGCATAATCCTCGGATTTAAATATCATCAAATACCCTAATCGAACAAAAAGTAACAGGGTAACCGTAATAACTATACAGGTAACGATTAATACATTTCTTTTATTGTAGGTCCTGCTTTTCGCCATGTCATCATAACCCGAATCTCTTATCGTTTCATTTTATTACAAACAAGTTATGATTATTCATTTTATTCCAAAGCGTCAGGATTAAATTCATTCTCCTGTGTCACCGTATCTTGTCCATTCTGTGATTGAGGTGTATTTGTACCCGGTTCTTCATTCTGATTCCCAGTTTCACCATTCTCAGTCTCCGTTAAGGGAGTTCCTTCCGTATCCTGTTGATCCTCCTTTTGAGTCTCATTATCCTGTGACGGATCAACTTGTTGTGTCTGATCCTCCTGAGTATTGGTATTCTCCGGTTGATTCTCCTGTGTTGTGGTCGGGTCATTATTCTGTATCTGAGTGTCCTGTGAATTGATGTTATCTGCGCTGTTATTTGTGTTATCCGTCTTGTTTCCCTGTGTCGCCGGATCTGTGTTCGTCTGCTCGTCCTGATTCAGTAGATAGTCAATATCACCTTCCGGGAAAATACCGAGTGCCGGTAGAAGCTCCGTCATAATTCTGCTGGCGAATTTGGTTGCAATGGAGCTGTCTGCCTGCTTTACTACATTCTGAGGCTCATCGATCATTACATAGATTACAATGTCAGGGTTAATCGCCGGTACGGCTCCCAAAAAAGATACCACATAGGTTTTGTCCTTACGGGGAAGCTTTTGTGCTGTACCGGTCTTGCCTCCGACAGCATAGCCTTCTACCTTGGCTCCACCTGCCGTTCCTTCTTCTACAGTCTGATACATTGCCTGCTGTATGAACTCGGAGGTCTTTTCCGATACCGTCTGACGAACCAGCAGCTTATCATAATCCTTAACTGTTGCTCCGTTATCATTTACGATCTTCTTCACCACATGAGGTTGATAGTAATTACCGCCATTGACCAGGGAAGAATAGGCTGCCCCCATTTGTATCATTGTAACATTAAATGCCTGTCCGAAGCTGTTCGTTGCCAATTCCACCGGATTCAAGGCGTCCAGCTTCATCGTTATACCGGTTCCCTCACCCGGGAGATCAATTCCGGTCTTCTTACCAAAGCCAAAGCCGTTTTGATAGTGATAGAATATATCTTTTCCTTCCTTCGCTACGATCTGCATCAATGCATCATTACAAGAGAACATCAGTGATTGGGCAAGTGTCAGTTCACCGTGCCCTGTAACCTTGCTGCATTTGATATGTACTCCGGCAACATCCTCGGCTCCGTCACAATAATAAGTATCTGCTTCCGAAAGAATCCCTTCCTCCAAACCGGCAGCAATAGTGACCGGCTTAAAGGTAGAGCCAGGCTCAAAGCTGCTGGTAATCACATCGTTTTTCCACAATGCATTCAGTGCCTCGGTCTTCTGCTCCTCTGTCATAGAAGCAAGCACCTCCGGTGCTACTATACCTTCCAGTTTTCTTGGATTATTCAGATCATATTCCTGATTAGAGGCCATAGCTATAATCTCACCGGTATTTGGGTTCATCACGAGTACACCGATATTTTTACTGCCGAATTCGGTATTGAATTTAATGATATGCTCTTGAATGATTCGCTGAGCATTCACATCAATCGTACTAACGATATTATTACCGTTTACAGCCTTTTTCACGATACGCTCAATATTGAGATTTGAATCATAATATCCGTATTCTCTTCCATTTGTTCCGTTCAGTTCATCATTATAATATTCTTCTATTCCCCAGTAACCGGTATTATCTGCCGAGGTGAAGCCCAGTACATCACAAGCCAGGGCTTTGTAAGGATAACTGCGTACATATTCCTCCTCAAACCAGACTCCGGTAATCGTAGTCGTATCATCCTTTGCCTTTTTATCATTAAAGTTCTTCACATATTCGTCAAAAGCTTGTACTTTATCATATTTTATATTCTTCTGAAGGATAACATACTGACTCTTTGACTTTACCTCATCATTCAGGATTGCCTGCACATCTTCTGCTTCCATTCCAAAATTGTCCTTTAAAGCAGCCAAAGTAACCGAAATACAGTCTTCGTTTTGTAATAATCTCTTGGGGTCCAGAATCACTTTATATTGTAGTTCACTTCGAGCAAGTACGGTTCCGTTACGGTCAGTGATATCTCCTCTCTTATACGGCAGTACCGAGCTGACATAGGTTTCTCTGGAGAGAACGTGTTTTGCATATTTCTCCCCCTTCGTCTGGGTAATGTAAATCAATCGTCCCATCAGAGCGACTAATAACAGAGTAATAACACAAAATACAAGCAATAATTTTGCTTGCATTCGTGAATTGAATTTTTTAATTGTCTTATCCGGTGCTTTTTCCATCGTATCTTTACCTCATTAAAATCAACAGTATCTATTCAGGAATATCTTCATACTGCCTTACATAATCAGAAGAACTGCTCTTATAGGTTATTATCTCATTTTTATTCGGATATACCATACCCAGCTCCTCCACAGCCACCTGATAAATATAATCCAGATCTAATGCGGTGTCAATTGATTCATAAGCGGCGTCATTCTCATTTGTTAAAACGGTTATCTCCTTTTCAAGCTTAATGATACTTTTATCCATCAGTGTCACTTGATTCTGGAGCATTAAGTATTCCACGCAAACGTAAACAGTTGCAATGATTGCGACTGTAAGAACCACCAGGGATGCGAAATTAATACCGGATAGTGTATTCGGATGTCTTTGCTCCTGCCTTCTCGGAGTAGGAGAAACATGACGTTCTTCCTCTCTTCGGATATCCGGAGCTACCCTTAATTTGCGCACTGTGTTTCCATCCACATAGCTTGTCCCATTATTCTCATATTGATAACGTCTCTTATTAGCCTCCATGCCAGAAACCCCTCTCTACCCTATGTTCAACCAACTTTATTATTCACTAATTACCAGTCTTTTCAAATACTCGAAGCTTCGCACTTTTTGATCTCTTGTTCTGTTCCATTTCCTCATCGGAGGGAAGGATCGGTTTTCTTGTGATCACTTTTCCCAGCGGCTCCTTGCCACATACACAAACCGGAAAGTTCGGGGGACAAGTGCAGGGATTTTCGTTCAGACGAAAGCAACCTTTTACGATGCGGTCCTCCAGCGAATGGAAGGTAATAATGCAAAGTCTTCCTTCCGGTGCCAGCAGATCGATCATATCCTGCAGCGTATCCTTCAGTACATCAAGCTCGTGGTTCAGTTCAATACGAATTGCTTGAAAGGTCCTCTTAGCCGGATGGCCCGTCGTTACCCTTAGCTTCATAGGAATGGCTGCTTTAATCGCTTCTACAAGTTCGAAGGTAGTTTCAATCAGCTTCTCTTCCCTCATGCGAACGATATGCTTTGCAATATTTTTTGCAAAATTATCTTCACCGTAATCCCTTATGATACGATAAAGCTCCATCTCGCTGTATCCATTTACAATGTCCTTCGCTGTCTTATCACTGCGTGTATCCATCCGCATATCAAGCGGAGCATCTTCTTTATAGGAAAATCCACGTTCCGGTGTATCTAATTGATAGGAAGATACCCCAAGATCAAGTAATATTCCGTTCACCTTAGTGATCTCCAGGTCACGAAGTACCTGTCTTATTTCACTGTAATTGCTGCGAACAATGGTGACCTTTTCCCTAGCTTTAAAAAGGCGCTCGTTCGCTGCAATAATAGCAGCCTCGTCTTGATCGATTCCAATCAGCCTTCCCGTTGTCAGGTGCTTGGTTATCTCCAGAGAATGTCCTCCACCGCCAAGGGTTCCATCCACGTAGATCCCATCCGGCTTGATATTCAGATTATCGATTGTTTCTTCCAACAATACTGATTTATGTTCAAATGCCATCATACTCTCCATTCCATCACTAACCTGCAAGGAATTCATCCTTTGCTAAAAGCTGATACCGTATTGCGACATATGCTCTGCGATAGCATCCACATCATCATAATCGTTATTGTTTTCCCAGCGTTCCTTACTCCAAATCTCTATCTTATTCAGTACTCCGACAAAAACGATGTCTTTATCCAGTCCTGCACTTTCACGCAGCTTAGCAGGTATTAATATTCTTCCCTGTTTATCCGTCTCGCATGCAGCCGCCTTCGCCATAAAATATCTCTGTAACTGTCTTGCTTCTTTTGTACCGGGTAATTTACTTAATTCCTGCACAAAGGCCTGCCATTCTGTCTGGGGATATGCAAATAAACAGCCGTCAAGACCCATGGTGATGACAAATTCATCCCCGAGATCTTCCCGAAACTTGGACGGTATGATTATTCTTCCCTTGGTATCGATCGAATGATCGAATTCACCCATGAACATATGGCTTCACCTTCTTTTTGTCATCGATCAGGCAACTCCTTTTGCCATTCTGACTCCATTTCCGAGTGTCTGGAAGCAGCTTGTCCCACTTTACAGGTTTTTTACTCCACTTTCCACCACTTCACTCCACTTATGTGTTTATTTTATATTATATATGGGAATTAATCAAGCACGAAATCAAAAAAAAAAGCTCACAAAGCCTTAATTGTATTGGCTTTGTGAGCTTTTTCGATTCATATTTACAATATATTGTGTCAATTTCAAAAATCGAACAAATTATGTCAATATATAGTCAAAAGGTAAGCTTGGGAATTTAGTCCCAATCTTTGACTAATTTTACCTATTTTCTAATCTTGTTCTTTGACCTTTGTCTCTTATAAATTAAAATAGCGATAGAAACTACTACAATGAGTGCCGACAATAATTGTGATACCGCAAAAGGAGTGCCCCATAAGAAAAGCTGGTCCGTTCTAAGGCCTTCCATCCATACTCTGCCAAGTCCATAACCAATGAGATATAATAACATTATCTCTCCATCAAACCTTTTATGCTTTGTATAGACAATCAGTATAATTAACAGGCAAAGATTCCAGACGGATTCATACAGAAAAGTAGGATGCACCTGAATATAGGTAGCATCACCGATGGTTACCATGTGATTGCGGATCTCAAGAATTCGCGCCAGTGCTGCTTCCTTACCCTGATACAATTCCTCCAATCGAGATAACGAAGTTGTATTATGATAGATTCCGGAAACATCATTTACATTCAGCTGCATCGCAAAAAGTCCGTCATAGTATTTGCCAAAGGCTTCCCGATTAAAGAAATTGCCCCATCGCCCGATAATCTGACCTGTTACCAAGCCGACGCAGGCAGTATCGGCCATTAACCAAAACGAATACTTCTTTACTCTTGCATAGATAATTGCTGATAGAACACCTGCGATGATACCGCCATAGATCGCAAGTCCACCGGTTCGCAGATTAAATACCGACAAAGGATTATCGGCAAATTCATCCAAAGCAAAGATGACATAATACACTCTGGCTCCAATCACAGAAGCAATGATCGCTACCAGGGCAAAATCCAGATAAATTTCGGACTTTTGACCGGTACGCCTTGCCATCCATTCCGCGATCATCCAACCGCATAGCATACCAAAACCAATGACCATCCCGTAATAAGCAATACGAAAGCCAAAGATCTCAATACCCGTTCCAACATTTTTTAGCTCTATTCCCAAATTAGGAAAATTAATATTTGTTGATAATAACGTAAGCAATTTCGTCATCCTTTCCGGTATTCCCTGACAGTGTCTTAATTACTCCTCATTCCTGTCATGGCGCCTTATGTTCCCGCAGTCCGTAAAAGAGCAGGCTTAAACATTGAAACGGAATAAGACCACATCTCCATCCTGGAAGACATATTCCTTTCCCTCTGAGCGAACCAGACCTTTTTCCTTCGCAGCATTATAGCTTCCGCATTCTACCAAATTACTGTAGCTTACAATTTCAGCACGAATAAAGCCTCTTTCAAAATCGGTATGGATCTTACCGGCAGCTTGGGGAGCCTTTGTACCGATCTTAATCGTCCATGCTCTTGTTTCCTTGGGACCTGCAGTTAAAAAACTCATTAAACCTAAGATATGATAGCTTGCTCTGATTAATTTCTCCAATCCGGATTCTTTTAATCCAAGATCCTCAAGAAACATTCGTTTTTCATCATCATCCAGCTCGGCAATCTCCTGTTCGATCTGAGCACAGATGACAAAAACCTCTGAATTTTCGTCTACAGCGATCTTGCGGACAGTTTTTACATAGGCATTGTTGTCTCCATCGTCTGCCAGATCATCTTCTTTTACATTTGCAGCATAGATTACCGGCTTTGCTGTGAGCAAATTATAGCTATTAAATAATTCCAGCTCCTCATCATCAAGTGTCTGAAAAGCTTTTGCCATCTTACCCTCTTCCAGGAATTCCTTCAGTCGTTCCTGCATCTCAAGCTCCTTCGCAAGTGCTTTATCATTCTTAGCACCTTTGATGGTCTTGGACATTCTTCTCTCAAGTATCTCAAGATCCGAGAAAATCAATTCCAGATTGATGGTCTCGATATCTCTTTGCGGATTGACAGAGCCATCCACATGAATGACATTCGCATCCTCAAAGCAGCGTACCACATGCACAATCGCATCCACCTCTCGGATGTTGGAAAGGAACTGATTCCCGAGACCTTCTCCCTTGGAAGCTCCCTTGACCAGTCCTGCGATATCAACAAATTCAATAGTTGCAGCGACTATCTTCTCGGAATGATACAAATCTCCAAGTACCTTTAATCTTTCATCCGGAACAGGAACAATACCAATATTCGGGTCTATCGTACAAAAGGGGTAATTAGCTGATTCCGCCCCTGCTTTTGTTAATGAGTTAAAAAGGGTACTCTTTCCTACATTGGGCAAACCTACGATACCTAATTTCATAATTTATCTATCTCCTTTAAAAGTATTGATTTTACTGATATTTTGTGATGTTGCTTCTTGCCAAATCGATTGACAAATCGCGCTGTATATAACTATTTTTTCTGATCAATATTAGCGCCAAGATCCTTTCCTTATAAATCTTTACTAGCTTTTATAGTTTATTTTATAAAGAAAGCCCTAATACAGCATCATATAGTTTACCATATTAGGGCGGTTTTGTACATAAAATTCTGTTCTAGAGACACTTGTTTTCTTTATCAATTCGATGCTTTCGGTGATGAATTCCCTTTGAAAACCCATTACTCAAGCGTATTGATATACTGAACTGCAGCCTACTTCACAGCAGTGACACTCCACTCTTCCACTGCACCCATGACTGCGATTTCATAGTCTGTATCTTCCATGAATTCACCAGTTTCGCTGCCGATAAAAATTCTTACACTATTTACTTCACTACCGGCATCCGGACCACCAAGTACAGCATACGTCATCAGTACTATGACGTCATCATATCCATCTTTATTAAGATCCGGAAATGAAACTGCATCAATGCATCCATAGTCCAAAAAAATCCTGCAAGGTCACCTTAATGACTTTACAGGATTTTAAATATACAATTCAATCCTTTGCTTCTATTACTAGCAAAATACCTTCCCGAAACTCAACTCCGGCTATTTCTTCTTGAATCTCATTGCTGATTCCAAGACTACTTCCGGCTTTCAACAGGATTCCATCCAGAGGATACTTAAAACCCTTCAGCGTTAAATCGCTGACTTGTCCGCTAAATGGTAGTAAAGACACATAGTCTCCGTATTGTTTTCTCCGGTCAATCTGAAAATTATTCTGTTTCAGATAAAGCTTATTATTACTGTCTATCATCCAAGCATCAATTCCCGACTGCAGCGGAAGCAGTAAAAGATGAACATTGGCCAGCGTATGATCCAGTCGGCTTCCGGTTGCACCGATTAAGGTGATACTGGTTGCGTTGTTATGCAGAGCAAGCTCAATTGCAATCTGAGTATCCGTCTTATCCTTCTCTCTGGGAAAGGTATCGATAGGGATAGCAGCATCCCGGTATTTTGCAAGTAATTCCTCAGGTACGGAGTCAAAATCCCCCACAATATAGTCCGGTACTATGCCCAACTCATCGATTGCCTGCAGACCATGATCTGCGGCAATGATCATGGTATAGCCTTCCTCTTTCATTAATTTTGTAAGGAGTGCCTTCTCTGTCCTGCCACCGGTGATAATCAATACATTTTTAGTTTTTGCTCTCATGCGCATCACCTGTCTTAGCCTAAATTTCTTTGAAACTTGGCAAACTTTTCTTGAAAACCTTTGATATTTGCCGTCATATCTTCCTTAAACACCGAAGTTCCGGAAACTATCACATTAGCACCTGCTTCCAGCACGTGATCAACATTATCAAGTGTGATACCACCATCAACCTCAATATCGATTCGGGCATCAAATTGCTCTGCCATATTCTTTAATTTTGTAATCTTGTCAAGTGTACCTGGTAAGAAGGTTTGTCCACCGAAACCGGGATTTACTGTCATAATTAATACCATATCTAAATCCTTAAGAATATATTCCAGCACCGATAGTGGTGTGGCCGGATTGAGTGACACTCCGGCTTTCAAACCTAATTCCTTAATTCTTGTCACGGTGCGATGCAGATGAGTGCATGCCTCGGCATGAACTGTAATGATATCGGCTCCGGCCGCTTTAAAGTCCTCCAGATAGCGAATCGGCTCCTCGATCATCAGATGTACATCAAAGATCAGCTTTGTGTTCTTACGAATTGAGGCAATGACAGGCATGCCAAAGCTGATGCTTGGTACAAAATTCCCATCCATGACATCAATGTGAAGATATTTTACTCCAGCCTGCTCTATGACTGTAATCTGTTCGCCCATTCGGTTAAAGTCCGCGGACAGGATTGAAGGTGCTAGTGTTAACATAATAATTACCATGCCTTTCTAATAATGAAAAAGAACCGAAGACTGCTACTGAACTGGCACTTAAACAGCAGGTGAATTGGTTCAAGGCTCTAATAGCGCTTTTGGTTCTTCAGTTCCTCATAAAGAGTTACATAATTTTCATAACGTAGTTTACTGATTTTTTTCTCCTGTAAAGCTTCTTTCACCGCACACCCCGGCTCATTCAGATGGTTGCAGCCGATAAAACGACATTCCTGATCATAATTATGGAATTCCACAAAATAATCCTTCAGCTCCTCTTTTTCAATCTCATCGATATAAAGTGAGCTAAAACCCGGGGTATCCATAATATATGTTTCGTCCTCAACATAAATCAACTCAGAATGTCTTGTGGTATGCTTTCCTCGTTTTATTTTCTCGCTCACGACACCAGTTTCCATATTTGCTGCCGGTTGAACAAGATTAATAAAGGTAGATTTACCGACTCCGGATGGTCCGGCAAGTACGGTAGTCTTACCTTTCATTTTGTCATATAGTTTTGATATTCCTTCCTTTTGCAGCATGCTGGTAAAGATAACTTCACAGCCGCAAAGAAGATAGGTCTCCCTTAGCAGGGAGATCTCCTCTTCTGATACAATATCCATCTTATTAAAACAGACCAAAGTATATACCTTCTGCTTCTGCATCATGATTAAAAAGCGATCCAGCAGATTAAGGTTGGGATTCGGCTCAGCAGCCGCAAATATGACCATTGCCTGATCAACATTTGCAACTGCGGGTCGAATTAATTCATTTTGTCTGGGTAAAATCTGAACTATGGTGCCCTTGCCCTCAGGTTGATCTTCGGTATCTATTTCTACATCATCTCCAACCAGCGGCTTGATATTCTGGTTGCGGAATATCCCCTTCGCTTTACATTCATAAATCGAATTCCTCTCTGGTGTGTGGACATAGTAAAATCCTGCAATACCTTTGATAATCTTTCCTTTCAAGCTATTCCTCCGCTGCAAATTCTACAGTCCAGATGGTTTCAGTATCACCGGGTGCTGTGAACAAATTACCGTCTATATACATCTTAACTGTTCCTACGCTGGACCTGTCACTGACTATATCGCCGACCGTAAGCGGGAAATCTGATGCAGATACGGTGCCTTCAAAGATATTCGTCAGCTCACCGTCCTGATCCATCTCCAGGATTACTTCTGCTTCTGCTGCGTCCACATAATCAAACGGGTTAGCATTAATTGTTACCTGTCCGATGTAGGAAGTAGTGGAAGTTTCGGCCGGACCAGAGCTTACGATGATATCAATTACCGTTCCGGAGTCCACCTTCTGACCGGAGGTATTGCTCTGGTAGGTTACCTGACCCTTTGCATAGGTATCAGAAGCCTCATAGGATACATTTCCTTTCACAAGACCTGCATCCGTCAATGCCTTTGTAGCATCCTTTTCTGTTAATCCGATCAATTTCGGTACGGTAGCCTGAACATTCTCAGGACCAGTACTCACAACAACTGTGATCGTATCACCGCTGACTACCGGAGTTTGACGTTCGGGAGTGGTAGAAATAACACGTCCGGCTTCAATCTCGTCACTGGTTTTATACTCATGAAGCAGTTTTAAACCTAATTCATTCAGCTTCTTATCTGCCTGAGCTTCAGTAAGGCCATAGACATTCGGCACCTCAAAGGATTCCGGCCCAAGGCTTATGGTCAAGATTACAACCGAAGTCTCTTCAACCTCATTGCCGCCTTGCGGATATTGAGCCATTACTTTTCCTGCTTCGATTGTATCGGAAAATTCCTCCGTAAATCGAACGTCTGCTTTCTCTGCTTTTGCTTTAATCGAACTTTCTGCATCCGCCTGTGTAAGACCAATTACATCCGGTACGGTATACATGATACCGGTCGGTTCCTGAGTCGGTCCTTCCGAAATTGACGGAGAAGGTGAGATCGACGCTTCAATATTGGTTCCTTCCGGAGTATTATCCTTTGTCCTGGATAAAAACCATACGACGGAAACAATAATTACAATCGCGAGGATGACAATCGTAACAATACTTCCTACCAGGAAGAACTTCTCTACCTTGGAGTCCACTGTATCAAGCTCCTCATCCTCATCCTCAATCTGCTTTTTCGTCTGAAGATTTCTCGTATCTCTCAAATCTTCATCCAGATATGCACCGTTCTTAATCTTACTTAAGTCATCGGAAATATTAATCGTCGGAGAATCGCTGGATACAAAAGCAGGAATCTGAACGAAATCACCATCCGGATTCGAGATAGCTCTTTTTAAATCCGATATAAGCTCCGAAGCAGTATGATATCTTCTTTCCGGGCGTTTCTGCATACATTTTTGTACGATCTTATCAACGCTCACCGGAATCTCTGGATCCAACTCACGAAGAGGCATCGCCTCACCCTGAATATGAAGCAGTGCAACCGATACGGTATTATCGCCCGCAAATGGGACCTTACCGGAAAGCATCTCATACAAAGTGACACCTAAGGAATAGATATCGCTTTTCTCATCGCTGTATCCTCCTCTTGCCTGTTCTGGAGATAAATAATGTACGGAACCCATGGCATTGGAGGTTATTGTATTTGAATTGGTTGCTTTCGCAATACCAAAATCAGTCACCTTAACCTTACCATCTCTGGAAATTATTATGTTCTGTGGTTTGATATCCCTATGAATTATACGGTTATCATGTGCTGCCTCCATACCCTGAGCAATCTGGATACCGATTCCGACAGCTTCTTTTACCTCAAGCTTACCCTTACGTTCGATAAAACGCTTTAATGTAATACCCTCAACCAATTCCATAACGATATAATGTAAGCCGCTGTCATCTCCTACATCGTACACATTTACGATATTAGGATGTGATAGACCGGCTGCTGACTGAGCCTCAGCTCTGAATTTATTCACAAAGCTTTTATCACTGGAATATTCCGGTTTTAATACCTTTATCGCCACGAATCTGTTAAGTCTTTGGTCTCTGGCCTTATATACATCGGCCATACCGCCGGATCCAACCTTATCAATGATTTCGTAGCGATCGCTGATAAACATACCGGGTTTTAACATGTTAGCTCACCTCTTTTTCATACTTTAATAATGATGATTGCAATATTGTCTTTGCCGCCGTTCTTGTTCGCAAATTTAACCAAGGTCTCTGCGGCTTCCTCCGGATTTTCATTTTCCCTGATAATCCGTTCGATTGTCTCGTCCTCCAACATGTTGGTCAGACCGTCCGAGCACATAAGTACAGTATCTCCCTCTTCTAAGTTCACTTCAAAAAAATCAGGCTCCACAGTTTCATTGGCACCGATTGCCCTGGTAATGATATTTTTATTCGGATGAATCCTAGCCTCATTACGATTAAGTTCTCCCGTTTTTACCATTGCTTCTACTAGACTGTGGTCTTCTGTAACTTGCTTTATTTCTTTTCCAATAACATATAGTCTGCTGTCACCGACATTGGCAACATACATTTCTTTATCAAATATGGTTGCCGTCACTAATGTCGTCCCCATACCCTCTAACTCAGTTTGCTCCTGTGCTTTTATTCTCAGAGCCTCGTTCGTTTCTTTTATGGCAGCTTCAATCAAGGCAATCGGTGATTCTTTCTCGCTTTCCTCAATCTTCTGCTTAAAAAACTCAACGCAGTATCTTGAAGCATAATCACCGGCATTATGTCCTCCCATACCATCCGCTACGATAAATAAATTCGGTAGTTTTCCGATGGCATTCTCACTGCAAAAGACGTAATCCTGGTTTATCCTC
The DNA here is from genome assembly GCA_023415055.1 of Bacillota bacterium. Taxonomy (GTDB): domain Bacteria; phylum Bacillota; class Clostridia; order Lachnospirales; family Lachnospiraceae; genus Mobilitalea. The sequence goes on from JAEZLZ010000111.1 coordinate 38,454, forward strand.
CGTCGCTCTCCAATATCAGTTATCGAAAATGCTTTCAAGCCTGCACCTCCTAGTTATGGCAATCTTCATTGCTATTTTTTTCAATATAGCTCTTTCTTAATTGCCCACAGGCAGCATTTATATCTGCGCCCATTTCTCTTCTAATAGTAACATTAATTCTGTTTTTTTCAAGTATATTTTTAAATTTTTGTATTTTTTTGTTTTCTGATTTCCTATAATTCCGCTCTTTTATCGGGTTTACGGGGATTAGATTCACATGGCAATTCAGGCCTTTGATCAATCGGCATAGTTCCTTCGCATGCTCCTCTTCATCATTAATTCCATCCACCAGACTGTATTCGAAGGTGAGTCTTCTTCCCGTTTCTTCATAATAATAACGAAATGCTGCAAGCACTTCAGACAGATCATACTTAGAAGCCACCGGCATGAGAGCCTTTCGTATTTCATTGTTCGGTGCATGAAGCGAAAGTGCTAATGTAATCGCAAGCTCTTCTTTTGCAAATTCGCGAATCTTTTCCGGGATGCCGCAGGTAGATACCGTAATATTTCTTGCGCTGATGTTCAAGCCTCGTTCATCCGTAAGAATCCGCAGGAACCGAATTAAATTATCATAATTATCTAACGGCTCCCCGGTCCCCATAACAACGACATTGGATACCCGTTCACCGGATAAGGCTTGGATCCGATAGATTTGATCCAACATCTCAGAGGGAAGGAGATCCCGCTCTTTACCACCGATGGTCGATGCACAGAACTTACAGCCCATCCTGCAGCCCACTTGCGAGGAGATGCATACACTGTTCCCATGATGATATTTCATGAGAACGCTCTCAATCACTCTATCATCCTTTAGACGAAATAAATACTTAACGGTTCCATCCTCGGCGGAATGAAGTGCATCTACTTCTGTGAGGGCGGTAAGCGGATAAGCTTCATTAAGCTTAGTACGAAGTTCTCTGGAAAGATTCGTCATCTCGTCATAGCTGCTAACCAGCTTCACATGCAGCCATTCATAAATTTGCTTTGCACGAAAGGCAGGAAGGCCGAATTCCTTCAAGACCTCTTCCAGTTCTGCATAATATAATGATTTTAGATCTAACTGCTCCATAATTTTTCCTATCTTAATGAAATTACACATTGTCTTAGTAAAATACATGCTCTATGAATATGTACCTTACTTGGTTATAAACGTCTCATTCCATTCCTTTACTTCAGGAATGAGAAAAATTGTATTAGTAACAAAACTGAATAGAATGCCATAAGTACCTTTCGTACTTTTATACACTTCTTTTAATAAATCTTGAGATGAAAAATCCATCTGTATTATGAACTCCTTGAATCAGCTGAAGATAGCCTTCGGCAGTGGTATCGCAGCAAAGCTGCTTAGGCAAGTATCGGTCCAAACTATCCGGGCTAAATTCTTCCCTCTTAAGGAACCAATTTCTGTTTTCTATATTTTCTTCTTTATTCACCGTGCAGGTACTGAACATCAATACACCGCCGGGTTTTACATATTTCGCTGCATTATCCAAAATAATCCTTTGCAATTCTACCAGCTCTTTATGTTGTTTCTGTGTCAATTTATATTTAATATCCGATTTTTTTCCCAACACACCCAATCCACTACAGGGAAGGTCGGCTATCACGACATCCGCTAGGCCAATAATTTCTTCATCGAGTACCGTAGCATCCCATACCTTAACTTCAACATTAGAAGCACCTAGACGCTCGATATTCTCACGTATCAGGTTGATTTTATAATCCGTCAAATCTCTGGCTGATACTCTGGCTGCTGTTTGTGCTGCATGCAGCGCTTTTCCGCCGGGGGCGGAGCAGACATCAACCACAATATCCTCTGCCCTGATTCCGGCACATTCGCATACCAGCATAGAGCTGACATCCTGAATGGTAAATAAACCTTTTTGAAAAGAGGCCAGCTTATCAAGATAATCATAATCCTTGATCTTAAAGGCATATTTAAGATATTCGCTTTGTTCGACAGTGACTCCCTCTTTTTTCAGTTGCAGCATAAGCTCTTCGGTCGTAGTTTTAGACGTATTGCATCGAATCGTAAGCTCCTTCTCCTTAAGCGATGCGGACAACATCGATTCCACAGTCGTAAAAGGATACTGATGAAGCAGTTCATCCACCAACCATGCCGGAGTAGAGTAAATCACTTCAAGATAAGATGCTGGAGATATCTCCTTCTTCGGAAATACAATCTTACTGTTTTCTCTGTCTATGTTTCTAAGAATTGCATTCACGAAGCCGGATAGTTTCATAAAGCTTCTCTTCTTAGCAATCTTTACTGCTTCATTACACACTGCCGATACCGGAACCTGATCCATATACATCAGCTGATATACGCTCATACGAAGAAGATTACGAATCAATGGCTTCATCTTAGTTACCGGAAGGGAAGCAAATTGATTAATGATATAATCAAGGGTAATATAGCATTTGATTGTCCCGTGAAAAAGTCTTGTTATAAAGGCGCGTTCCTGTTTTTCCAGCTTCTGATGGCTTTTTAGGGTATGATTTAATACAGTATGGCTATACTTGTCCCCCTCAAGTACCTCAAGCAGCATATCCAGAACAATCTCCCTTGTATTGATCTGATCAGTCACGTCTTCTACCTCCACCAAATAAGAGGATCAAACGAAGCAACTGAAGAATCGTTGCTGCGGCAGCCGCTACATAGGTAAGTGCAGCAGCATCCAGTACCTTCTTGGACTGTCTTAATTCGTCCTCGTATAATATTCCCGTCTCTCCGAGTCTGGTAATTGCTCTCTTCGAAGCATTAAATTCCACCGGAAGCGTTATCAGCTGGAAGAGTACTGCTACCGAGAACAGAATAATTCCAAGATCGATCAGTGACTGGAAGCCTCCGAAGAATAATC
>JAEZLZ010000128.1 GCA_023415055.1 Bacillota bacterium
GAAGTTGTCTGCATAACGTAATGCTGTAGAAAGAAGAATGTCGGAAAGCCGTATGAGGGAGAACCTCACGTACGGTTTGATGAGGGGCGGGTGAAATTTCACCCGCCTACTCTATCCAGCGAGGCGGGAACGCACTTACCCAGCGAGCAGGCACTTCAGAAGCGAATTTATGGGGCATTAATCATGGTATAGATTCTTCTTTGGCCAAGTGATGTAAAAGATGAATAATCTGACGCTTTTACAATAAATTTAGAGTAAGAAAGGAAAGGAATGGTCATGTTGAAAAATAAATATCTGATGGTTCTACCCCTGATTGGGTTACTATGCTTTATTGTACCGGCACAATATCATCATATGAAGGAGACTTATGATGCAATACTTAATTCTACCGGTCTGGTGTTTGAAGACTTTGACAAGAAACTCAGAGAGGAAAATGAACAGGCAGTTCAGGACGAGGAAAAATATAAAAAATTGCTGCAGGCAGAAGAGAGAACCTATATGGAGCTGTCCGAACAGGAGGGCAGCGAGAGCTCGGAGCAGCTTGATGAACAAGGTAAAATAACCGATACCAAGTTAAGTCTTCATGCTAATTCCGCCCTACTGCTTGATGCATCAAACAATCGTGTCCTTTATGAACGAAACGGATTTAAGAGGATGTCTATGGCAAGCACCACTAAGATTATGACATGTATCGTTACACTGGAGAATGCTGATCTTAATGATGTTGTGGAGGTCTCCTCCTATGCGGCAAGAATGCCGGATGTTCAACTGAATATCAACACCGGAGAGAAGTATTATTTGAAGGATTTATTATTTTCACTTATGTTAGAGAGCCATAATGATGTCGCAGTCGCGATTGCCGAGCATGTAGGAGGCTCAGTAGAAGGCTTTGCAACCATGATGAATGACAAGGCGAGGAAACTTGGTTGTGAGAACACAAATTTTATTACGCCAAACGGTCTCGATGCAGAAGGCCATTACACAACAGCCAGAGATCTTGCTGTGATTGCTAGCTACGCTGTAAAAAACGATAAATTTATCGAGATTACCAATACCTCCTCCCACTCCTTCAAGGAGATCGTAAAAGGAAGAAGTTTTACCGTAACCAATAAAAATAAATTTCTATATATGATGGAAGGAGCAATCGGCGTTAAGACCGGCTTTACCGGTGATGCCGGCTACTGCTTTGTCGGAGCAATTAAACGTGAGGATAAATTCTTGATCTCTGTAGTCCTAGGCTGTGGCTGGCCTCCGAACAAAAGCCTGAAGTGGTCAGATACAAAAGAGTTAATGAATTATGGAATCGAGAATTATAAAGAGCGTCAGATCATTAAGAATTTGAACCTGAAACCAATTATGGTCAAGAGGGGACAGCAACAATTTTTGAAACCATATATGAATGATGAACTGACACTTCTTTTACGGGATGATGAGAAGGTAACGGTACAGTACAAGTTACCGGACTTTATTGAGGCTCCGGTTAAGGCGGACACCGTCATCGGTGAAGTACAATACTATATCGATGATCAATATTATACTTCTCTGCCGATTTATTCATCAACATATGTTCCGAAAATTAATTATCCGTTCTGCTTTAGGAGAATCATAAACCTATGGAATTGCAATGGATCATTAAAGTAAAAGGTAAAAAAGTATAAATTTGGTGGTCCTTCTGTGATTTGAATCAATGCCAGTTGTTAATGATAAGGATATATTATAATCAAAAGAAGCACTCTTAACAATATCAATTGCATCGGAGGAAAAATAGATGAGCAAAAGAATAAGCAATAAAGTTACATGGGTAGGAAAGATTGATTGGGAACTTAAATATTTCCATGGAAATGAGTATTCTACCAGAAAGGGATCCTCTTATAATTCCTACTTAATCAAAGATGAGAAGATAGTATTAATTGATACCGTATGGCAACCCTTTGATAAGGAATTTGTAACACGTTTAAAAAAGGAAGTTGATCTCAGAAAAATTGATTATATAATTATGAATCACAACGAAATCGATCATAGCGGCGCATTACCAGAATTAATGCGTGTGATACCGGAGACTCCGATTTACTGTACTGCAAACGGTGCTAAAATTATCAAAGGTCACTATCATAAGGATTGGAATTTTCAGATTGTTAAGACAGGCGATACGCTGGCAATCGGCGACAGCACCTTGACTTTTATTGAGGCACCGATGCTGCATTGGCCAGATACTATGTTTACCTATATGAGCGGTGAAAATATCTTATTCAGCAATGATGCATTTGGCCAGCATTATGCAACCGAAGCCTTATATAATGATACGGCGGATCAGGGTGAGCTATTTGCGGAAGCCGTAAAATATTATGCCAATATTCTCACCCCTTTCAGTAAGATGGTTGTTAAGAAGATAGAAGAGGTACTTGCACTGCATCTGCCGGTGGATATGATTTGCCCCAGCCATGGTGTCATCTGGAAGAAGCATCCGACGCAGATAGTTGAGAAGTACTTGGAATGGGCTAAGGATTATCAGGAAAATCAAATCACCATCGTCTATGATACCATGTGGAATTCCACCAGAAAGATGGCAGAAGCGATTGCAAAAGGAATCACGCTAAGTGACCCTGAAGTCAAAATCAAACTGATGAATGCTTCAAAAGAAGATAAGAACGATATTATTACAGAAGTATTTAAATCGAAGCTAATTCTTATGGGTGCACCTACTGTAAATAATGGATATCTTTATTCCCTCGGTGGGATCCTGGAGATGATGAAGGGACTCAAATTCAAGAATAAAAAGGCTGCAGCCTTCGGAAGCTATGGCTGGAGTGGTGAGGCCGTGAAGCTATTAACACAGCATCTTAGCGAGGCTGGTTTCATGATTATAAATGATGGCCTTCGCAAACTATGGGTGCCGGATGAGGAGAGTCTGGAGGATTGTGTCCGTTTTGGAATGGAGATTACCAGATAGCAATGTTACAATTTGAAATACAAAATTGTTATTAAACTATTCTCAGCAATATTGCAGGCTTTCGGTATTATATCACTGGCCAAAGGCCTTGGCCTTAAGGTGTTATCAGAAGGAGTCGAGACTGCAGAACAGTTGGATTTTCTAAAGAGCAGCCAATGTGATATGGTACAGGGATTTTTGTTCTATCATCCGATGCCAATTAAGGAATTTATCCAGCTTTTAGATTAATACTTTCCGTAATATGGTAATAATATATCCTGTTTATAAAATAAATTCATTTTTTTTCATATTTATATAAAAATAATGCAACGCTTTTCCGGTTTCCTTCGTTTAATAGATAGAATAACCAATTTTGGTTCATGTGAGGGGATCCATACAGCAGAACCAAAGTTAATGCTTAACTTTGGTTCTGCTGATCGTGAGAAAGGCGTGGTATTATTTATGAAAAAAGTGGTAAGGCGTTATAAGTCAAGTAAATTTAAGAGATTTATGAACGGAATGATATTTGCAATAATTTCAGTGATTGCATTGCTTTTATGTATGTCCGATATCTCTCGATATGCAGTAGATCAAACAGGGGTAATCCTTCCTTTCTTTATTGCTATTATAAGTATGTTGCTCGGACTGTTTACAACACTTAGAGATCAGGGAATTAGAAAAGAAAAAGTTCAATAATGATAGCAGTAATTACGAGTTTTTGAAATCTTTTTTCCATTGACGAAAAAGATACCCAGAACTATACTGTGTATGAAATACAATCAATTTTTTACCATAAGGAGAGAATATAATGGCAAAGGTAATAACGATGGGAGAGATTATGCTTCGCCTTTCTACCCCTGGATATCAGAGATTCGTTCAATCTGACAGCTTCGATGTATGCTATGGTGGTGGAGAAGCAAATGTTGCAGTATCTTTAGCGAATTACGGACACGATGCATATTTTGTAACAAAGGTTCCGAAGAATCCAATCGGCGATAGTGCTATCGCTGCTCTGAGAAAGTTCAATGTCAATTGTAATTTTGTAGCCAGAGGCGGAGAGAGGTTAGGCATCTATTTCCTGGAGACCGGTGCTTCTATGAGAGCCTCCAATGTTGTATATGACAGAGCACATGCTTCCATAGCAGAAGCAGATCCGACCGATTTTGATTTTGATGCAATATTTGAAGGGGCTGATTGGTTTCATTTCACTGGCATTACCCCTGCAATCAGTGATAAAGCAGCGATTCTTACTGAAGAAGCTTTAAAAGCAGCAAAAAGAAAGAGCATCACGGTATCCGTAGATCTTAATTTCCGCAAAAAATTATGGTCTTCCGAAAAGGCGCAGAAAATCATGACAAATCTGATGCAGTATGTTGATGTATGCATTGGAAATGAGGAGGATGCGGAAAAGGTACTCGGATTTAAACCTGGTAAAACGGATGTAACCAGCGGTGAACTTGAACTATCCGGTTATCAGGATATTTTTGAACAGATGGTGAAGAAGTTCAACTTCAAATATGTAGTCAGTTCACTTCGTGAGAGTTATTCAGCGTCGGATAACGGTTGGTCCGCTTGCATCTATGACGGAAAGAACTTTTATCAATCGAAAAAATACAATATTCGTATCGTAGATCGTGTCGGCGGTGGAGATTCCTTTGCAGGTGGATTGATCTGCGGATTATTAGATGGCAAGAGCATGGAGCAGACTCTTGAGTTTGCTGTAGCTGCTTCCGCATTAAAACATACCATTCCGGGAGACTTTAATCTTATATCAAGAGCAGAGGTAGATGCACTGGTTGGTGGAGATGCCTCAGGAAGAGTTCAAAGATAAACGCCTCAATGTTGAATAAATATTTACATAAATGATTTTTTATAATATTGATTTTAATTTTAGGGCTATGGGTTTTTCTTTCGGGAAAGCCGATAGCCCTTTGTTGCGATATTATATTATTTACCCAAAATATGCAACAAAAGGAGATGAAAATTTAGGACAGTATTGAAAAAAGACTTGATTATTTTATAGTAACCGATTATCATTAAGAATGTCTGAAAATTTGAAATTAAATGGAGGAATGACAAAATGAGAAGAATAAGGGTGAAAGCTGAAAAACCCGCAAAACCGGAGGAATTCTTTGAATCAAAGAAGAAGGTTACGATCCTGTCGATTGTAGCAGTTGTAGTATTATTAATTATTGGTGTATTTATATACATTGAAAACACGGACAGTAAGATCGTTATCAAAAACAAAACCGATTTAAAGCTGGAATATGTCAAAGCCTATTATGTTGGACCCGAAGAAGCTTACAACGAAGGAATCAATGTTACAGATATTCAAGCAGGAAAGACATTAACCCTTCCCCAGGATCCCATCAATTTATTCAATGCAGAAGCGAATCTGGAAGTTCGGTTTAAATTTGAGGGCTATGATGAGTTATTTGTAGATGCCGGAATATTTAATGATGACTTCAATGGTAAGGTTTCCATTGATTTTGTACCAACCGAGGATGGCAAGATCACGTTAAAGGTAAAAGCCAGACCTAGTATTCTTGGATCAAACAAGATTCTCTGTAATGAACGTTATACTGTAAACCTTTCAGAAGGAATGATCGAAGACTAATTATGATGCAAGAGATTAAGAAAGGCAAGGTCACGATATGATTAAACTTTACGACAAAGGCGTTTACCTATTGAGCGGAAATGAAATTATTGAAGAGAAGGATGCTGCTGCCATAAAAGCCAAGACTGGAATGGAAGCAGATAAGGATATTGCAAAAAAGGGTACCATATCTTATGGTATTTTAACCAAGCATAATACCTCAGGAAATGAAGAGAAGCTTAAAATTAAATTTGATAAATTGACTTCCCATGATATTACCTTCGTAGGCATTATCCAAACAGCCAGAGCAAGCGGCTTGGAACGATTTCCTGTTCCCTATGTCCTAACGAATTGTCATAACAGCTTATGCGCCGTCGGCGGAACAATAAATGAGGATGATCATATGTTTGGCCTTTCCTGTGCCAAGAAATACGGTGGGGTTTATGTCCCGCCTCATCAAGCGGTCATTCATCAATATGCCCGTGAGATGCTGGCAGAAGGCGGTCATATGCTGTTGGGTTCCGACAGTCATACCCGTTATGGTGCACTAGGAACGATGGCAATCGGAGAAGGCGGACCGGAGCTGGTGAAGCAGTTATTAAGCCGTACTTACGATATCAATATGCCTGAGGTGATCGGAGTATATCTAACCGGTACCCCGAGAAAGGGTGTTGGACCTCAGGACGTTGCTCTTGCAATTATCGGAGCCGTATTTGCTAATGGTTATGTGAATAATAAGATTATGGAATTTGTCGGAGATGGTATTTCGAATCTAAGTGTTGACTTCCGTATCGGAATCGATGTTATGACAACTGAAACCACCTGCCTTTCCTCCGTCTGGAGAACAGATTCTGCAGTAAGAGATTATTATGAACTGCATCACAGACCGGAAGCATACAAAGAGCTTGCGCCTTTACCTCTCGCTTATTATGACGGAATGATCTATGTAGACCTTTCTGAGATCAAGCCCATGATCGCGATGCCGTTCCATCCTAGCAATGTATATACGATTGATGAACTAAATGCCAATCTGTATGACATTCTGGACGAAGTGGAGAAAAAAGCTCTCGTCAGTCTGGATAACAGTAAGATAAAATATACTTTAAAGGATAAAGTTCGAAACGGTAAGCTGTATGTTGATCAAGGTACCATCGCTGGCTGTGCAGGCGGCGGATTTGAAAACATATGTGATGCAGCGGATATTCTGGATGGCAAATTCATCGGCTCCGATGAATTCTCCCTGAGCGTATATCCGGCAAGCCAGCCGATCTTTATGGATTTGGTAAAGAACGGTTCCGTAGCAAAACTCATGGCAAGCGGAGCTACCATACGTACCGCCTTCTGCGGTCCCTGTTTCGGTGCCGGTGATGTTCCTGCCAATAACGGGTTCAGTATTCGTCATACCACGAGAAATTTCCCGAACCGCGAAGGTTCCAAGATAACAAACGGTCAAATTGCATCCGTAGCCTTAATGGATGCAAAGAGTATCGCAGCAACCGCTGCAAACAAAGGTTACCTGACCTCAGCAGAAAATATCGATACCACATTTAAGAAACCGAAGTATTATTTTGACAGTACGATCTATGATAACCGTGTTTATGATGGAATCGGTAATCCGGATCCCAGCGTTGAGCTGAAATTTGGCCCCGGGATCGTTGACTGGCCGGCTATGACAGCCCTAAGTGAGGATATGATCCTGAAGGTAGTTTCTGTAATCCATGACCCGGTTACAACGACGGATGAGCTGATCCCTTCCGGAGAGACCTCCTCCTATCGATCCAATCCTCTGGGCTTAGCAGAATTTACATTATCCCGTAAGGATCCGGCTTATGTCGGACGAGCTAAAGAAGTACAGAAGGCTGAAAAAGCAAGAATTGGCGGAGAGGATGCTGCTAAAGTAAATAATGAAGTAAAGGAAGTATATGAAAAGATTTCTGCTCAATTTTCTTTCGATGCAAGTACAACGCAGATCGGCTCAACCATCTATGCGGTAAAGCCGGGTGACGGTTCCGCAAGAGAACAGGCAGCCAGCTGTCAGAAGGTGCTCGGTGGCTTTGCGAACATCGCTAAGGAATATGCTACGAAGCGTTACCGCTCGAATTTAATTAACTGGGGTATGCTGCCATTCCTTTTACAGGATGAGCTTCCATTTGAAAACGGAGATTATCTCTTCATCAAGGATATCCGCAAAGCTGTGGCAGAAAAGGTAACAGAAATTAAAGCTTATGTCGTAAATAAGGACATGAAGGAATTTACGCTTCGACTCGGTGAGCTGACCGATGATGAACGGGAGATTATCCTGAAGGGTTGTTTGATTAATTATTATCATAATTAATATAGCAAATTCAATCAAATATTAACATTCCTGACAATACCATAACACACCTACTCGGTTATAATTGAATTATAAACGGAGGAGGTGTGTTTTTTTATGAAATATGGGTATTTTGATAATGAACACCAGGAATATGTCATCGAGAAATTAGATCTACCGACCTCGTGGACCAATTATCTGGGTGTGAAAGATATGTGTGCTGTTCTTAATCATACCGCCGGGGGCTATATGTTTTATAAGTCACCGGAGTATCACAGAATAACACGTTTTCGTGCGAACAGTGTTCCGATGGATCGCCCCGGGCACTATGTATACTTAAGAGATGATGAGAGTGGTGACTACTGGAGTGTCTCCTGGCAACCGGTTGGAAAGTCTTTTAATGAGGCAAAGTACGAGTGTCGCCACGGTTTGTCCTATACCAAGTATTCCTGTTCCTATGACAATATTGATGCACAGCAGAAGATGTTCATTCCGATTGATGATCCGGTGGAGTTATGGGATGTCACTATAAAAAATAATGATTCCCGGACAAGAAGTCTCAGTGTATTTTCTTATCTTGAATTCTCTTATCATCATATTGATATGGATAATCGTAATTTCCAAATGAGCAATTACGCTGCAGGATCCTCTTATGAGGATGGTATCATCGAGCATGATTTGTTCTATGAGGAATTCGGATATCAATTCTTTACTTCAAATTTTACACCGGATAGCTTTGATTGTCTGAGAGATAAATTTATTGGGTTGTATCATACCGAGGATAATCCGGTAGCTGTACAGCGTGGTATGTGCAGCGGATCCTTTGAGAAGGGTAATAATCATTGTGGCTCTCTGCATAAAAAGCTTACTATAAAACCCGGTGAGGAAATACGTCTTGTATTCATCCTCGGAGAGGGTACCCATGAAGCAGGAATAACTCTCAGGGCAAAGTATTCGGATTTTAACGAGATTGATCGTGCCTACCGCCAGATGGCAGATTACTGGAGTGAGAAGAGAAACAAACTACAGATTCAGACTCCCAATGAGGGTATGAATACCTTAATCAATACCTGGACTCTGTACCAGGCAGAAATTAATGTTATGTTCTCCCGATTTGCTTCCTTTATCGAGGTAGGAGGAAGAACCGGTCTTGGTTACCGTGACACATCGCAGGATTCTATGACGGTCATTCACAGCAATCCTGCAAAATGCAAGCAGAGAATCGTAGAGCTTCTACGTGCTCTTGTGTCACAGGGCTATGGATTACATTTGTTCCAACCGGAATGGTTTGATCCGGATAATGAGGTAAAACCGTTCAAATCTCCGACTGTAGTTCCGGTTCCGAATAAAGCAGATGTGATTCATGGTATCGATCAGGCTTGCTCAGATGATGCACTTTGGCTTGTGAGTTCGATTGCGGAATACGTACGGGAGACCGGTGAATTAGAATTTTTAGATGAGATCATAACCTATGCGGACGGCGGAAGCGGTACGGTCTACGAGCATATGATGAAGATACTTGATTTCTCCTTTGAGCAAGTGGGAAGTCATGGTGTTTGCAAAGGACTTCGTGCCGATTGGAACGACTGTCTTAACCTTGGCGGCGGCGAAAGTGCTATGGTATCCTTCCTGCATTATTGGGCTTTAGGCAACTTCCTGGAGCTTGCAGAGCATCAAGGCAAGTCTGCTGATATGGAGCGTTATACTGCGATGCGCAAGAAGGTCAAAGAAGTATGCGAAAAAGAGCTCTGGGATCAGGAATGGTATATCCGTGGAATCACGAAAACCGGCCGTAAAATCGGAACCATGGCAGATGCAGAAGGTAAAATACATTTAGAATCCAATGCCTGGGCCGTATTATCCGGTTTAGCAGATCCTGAAAAAGGAAAGAAGGCAATGGACTCCATTGACCAGTATCTGTATACTCCTTACGGTATCATGCTGAACGGCCCCTCCTATACTGTACCGGATGAGGAGATTGGATTTATTACGAGAGTCTATCCGGGACTGAAGGAAAACGGAGCAATTTTTAGTCATCCAAATCCCTGGGCATGGGCTGCAGAGTGTATTCTTGGCCGTGGTGATCGCGCAATGAAGTTTTATGATGCTCTTTGTCCTTATAACCAAAATGATATGATCGAAATCCGTGAAGCAGAGCCCTATTCCTATTGCCAGTTCATCATGGGTAGGGAACATACCGGCTTTGGCCGTGCAAGACATCCGTTTATGACAGGAACCGGCGGTTGGGCCTATTACTCCGCAACTCATTATATGCTCGGTGTACGTCCCGGCCTGTCGGAGTTGATAATTGATCCCTGTATCCCCTCCGATTGGAAGGAATTCGGTATGACAAGAAGTTGGCGTGGTGCTCAGTATAACATTAAGATTGAGAACCCGGACGGAGTAATGAAGGGTGTAAAGGAAATACTTCTCGATGGTAAAGTGGTTGATCGCATTGAACCACAGCCAAAGGGAACAGTCCATGAGGTTAAAGTAATCTTAGGACAAATGTGATAAGAAAGGCGTGATAATGAATATGATAAAGTTTGGTACCGGTGGCTGGCGTGCAATCATTGGAGAAGAATTTACCAAGGCAAATATACAGAAGCTTTCCAAGGCTCTCGCAAAAAAAATGAAGGATGAAGGTGTGGTAGACAAAGGAATTGTACTTGGTTATGATCGACGCTTTCTTTCCAAGGAGTCAATGCGCTGGGCTTCCCAGGTATTTGCCGCAGAAGGGATGAAGTCCTATCTGATTAATCGTTCTTCTCCGACACCTCTGATTATGTATTATGTGATGAAGCATGAGTTTCCTTATGGAATGATGATTACTGCCAGCCACAATCCGGCTATCTATAACGGAATTAAAGTATTTACTTACGGTGGCAGGGATGCGGACGAGTTCCAAACTCAGGAGATCGAGAATTACATCAACGATGTGCACGAGGATGAAATAATTGATATGGATTATGATAAAGCTCTGGAAGCAGACTTAATTATTGAAATCAATCCTTTGAACGAGTACATCGATAATATCATCAGCAATGTAGACATGCAGGTAATCCGTGATTGCGGACTTCGCATTGCTTTAGACCCGATGTATGGTGTCAGTGAGACCTCCCTTCGTACGATTTTACTGACCGCCCGTTGTGATGTTTCTATTATCCATGACCGACATGATACCTTGTTCGGTGGAAAGCTTCCGTCACCATCGGCAGCTACACTTCGAAGCCTTCAGAATTACGTGATCGATCATAATTGTGATATCGGTATCGCAACGGATGGTGATGCAGACCGTATCGGTGTCATTGATGACAAAGGACGTTTCCTTCATCCCAATGATATCCTGATCCTTCTTTATTACTATCTTGTAAAGTATAAAGGGTGGAAGGGTGCTGCAGTCCGGAATATTGCAACGACTCATTTACTGGATCGTATGGCAGAAAGCTTCGGTGAGAAATGCTATGAGGTTCCCGTTGGCTTTAAATATATTTCATCTAAAATGAATGAAACCGATGCAGTAATCGGCGGTGAATCCTCCGGAGGCTTGACCGTACGTGGCCACATCAAGGGAAAAGATGGCGTTTACGCTGCAGCCTTACTTGTGGAGATGATCGCTGTCGTAGGTAAAAAGCTTTCCGAGATCGTTCAAGATATCTACGATGAATATGGCTGTACCTACATGGAGGAACGAGATTACCGCTTTGATCAGCAAAAGAAGGACGAGATTTATCAGCAGCTGCTGGTTGATAAATTGCTCCCCGAGGTACCCATGGAACTGGAGAAAATCTCTTATCTGGATGGCTGTAAGCTATATTTCAAGAATGGCGGCTGGATCGGAATTCGGTTCTCCGGAACGGAACCTTTACTTCGTATCTTCTGCGAGATGCCAAACGCAGGGGAAGAAAAACAGATCTGTACTATATTCGAGAAGTTCTTAGGTTTGGATTAATCTGTGAAGATATGCTATAATATCCAACTTAAGCAGATTAGTCCAAGAGATAGAAAGCTGTTTATATACTTGTATAATAAACTGCTTTTTATCTCTTGGATAAGTGCAACTTGAACTCGGAAACATGTGTTTCCGAGTTACTAATCTGTGAAGATATGCTATAATATATATAACTGACACAGGGTTATCCGTTGGGTGACCCTGTTTGTGAGTGGTGTCAATCGAAGTTTGACCACACTTGCCGGCAGGCACACATTATAAATCATTGCCGTTACGATGAATAATTACTGGGGGATAAGCAGATGAAGAGAATCTTTTCATTAAAACGTACATTATTATTATTGGTTGTTATTCTGTGGCTGGTCCCGGTAATCTTACTTTATATTTTTATGAGTGTATCTTATCGGAATGATATCATAGGAAAGACTACTGATCTGATGGAGGAGGGGCTAAAGAATTTCACCTATTTTAATGCCCAGCGGATTGATGAAGCCATCGACATCTCAAAAAAAACCTCCTATGAGTTAGTAATAGAAAAGGCCTGGCGACAATATAAAAAGGGTATAACAAATAAAAGTGAGCTCTATCGTCAGATCACAGGTAATCTTACCAGCAAATTCTATAATGATAATCGATTTGAAATTGCAGTCTTTTATCTCTGTGAGGAACCGGATCGGATCTATTATACCAAGCAGAAGGAAAGCAATTATATCGATATGTATAAGGAAGAAGTCGCAAAGGAAGCTCACTCCATTACATATCAGGATACCTCCGACGCTCATATCAGGGTCATCAATGGCAAAATCTATATCATCCGTAACCTTTATACCACAACGAATTATACTAAATTCGGTACCTTGATATTGGAACTGAATAAAGACAAATTAATAGACGGAATCTTTTTAAATAAGTATTATGAATTTGCCTTTTATATTAACGATACCAATTCCATGATTGCCTATGATACTCGTTTTAACCAAGAGAATCATCGTGAAATTGTAAAATTACTCAGGGCTGAGTACTCCAAAAACAGTAATCGAAAAATTAAAGAAGTACGAAGTAAGCCCTATACCGGTATGATTTATCAGCAAAAATACGACGATTTTCACTTCGGAGCTTTATTAGTCGTCAATGATAAGGTTATTTTCTCTGAACTTCAGGACTTATATCGAGTTATGTTTCTGATTATGATGATCATCATCCCGATATTTATCATAATGATTTACTTTATCTCTCAACATATTACAAAGCCGATGGAAACTATGATAGAAGCGGCAAAAAGCTTGGAAAAGGGTGATATTGGTATGCAGGTGGAGGGCAAACCGATGCCGAATACCGAATTTGAGGTACTTAAATCCTCCTTCAACCAGATGTCTTCGGAGATTAAATATTTATTCGATTATGCTTACAGCGAAAAGCTGGCCAGAAAGGATGCAAAGATTATTGCACTTCAATCCCAGATCAATCCTCATTTTTTGAATAACACACTGGAGATGATGAATTGGCAGGCCAGAATGGCAGGTGATGTAACCGTTTCAAAGATGATTGAAGCACTTGGAACTCTGCTGAATTACAGTATGGATCGAACAAATAGAAAGATGATAAATCTGGCAGAGGAATTGAGGTGCGTGGATGCATACTGCTACATCATATCAATGCGGTTCGGAAAAAGGCTCAAGATAGAAAAGGAAGTGGATCATGAGCTTTTACAGCTGGAGGTTCCGCAATTAATCCTGCAGCCGTTGATTGAAAATGCAGTTGTACATGGGGTAGAGAAGGTGAAGAGTGGGACCATCTGGATTAAGGTATATCGGGAGCAGGAAAATGCTATTCTTCAGATCATAAATACCGGTAAGTCTTTTACGGAAGAGGAGGTTGACCGAATCAAGCGGATTCTTGACGGCAAGTATGAACAATCGGATAAAACCGAAGGACGCCATGAAGCTCTTGGTATCCATAATGTAAACGAACGAATCAAGCTGATCTATGGTGAAGACTATGGCTTAACCATTGAGCCGATTGCGGAGGGAGAGACCGCTTCCACGATTACCATTCCCTTAGACTACGATCCTAATAAGGTAAAAACCAATCTACCTAGGCTTCATTGGAGCAAAAAAGATTCCCAGTAAGCAGTCATAAACCTTCTGAATAAAAAGATTTATTTAACAAAAAAAGACAAAAAATATCAAAAATGACTAAAGCCTTTTTTGCGATATATCATTATAATTGTATTGAGTGGTATTGTTTTCGTAATAAATCGTATTTATGAGGAGGAGCTATGCTATGATTAAGATGAAAAAGGTGATTGCCCTTCTACTGACCTGTACTCTGATGATGTCAATCAACCTGTCCTGCAGTGGATTAGGAGCAGATGCTTCTACGGATAGGAAAACAAGTTCTGATCCTTCTTCTGATCAGAACTCGGACTCAAATGATGATTCTATGACAGAAGAGCAGAATCCGATTACCTTAACTACCGTCTCTATGTTCGGCGGCACCGATGCCAATGCGGGTAATTACCAGTCAATCAACGCTCAGTTCATGGTGAATTATCCCTATATCACAATTGAAGACGATTCTCAGTCAGTCGATCAGGATTGGAAGACGAAGATTGCCGCTGATTTTGCTGTCGGCAATGAGCCTGATGTAATCCAATACTTTACCGATGCAAATGCGAGTGATGTACTTGCTGCTCACAAATTTGTGACAATCGAAGAGATCAAGGCTGTTTATCCCGAATATGCGAAAGACACCCTTCCAGCCGCTCTGGCGGCAGCCGCTAATCCGGACGGAATACAGAGAGCAGTTCCCACAACCGGCTACTGGGAAGGACTATTTTGTAATAAAGATTTATTTGATCAGTATGGTTTGGAATTACCAACCACTTGGGAAAATATGGTACATGCAATCGAAACCTTTAAAGAAAATAAAATCATTCCAATCGCTGTATCGTTAAATAACGTTCCTCATTACTGGATAGAATTTTTAATGTTAAGTGCAGCTGGTCCTGAAGGTTATACTACGATTCCACTCAGTGCTCCTAAGGATTGGTGCAATGGACTTGCAATGTTCAAGATCTTAAGAGAGATGGGAGCTTTCCCTGTTGATACAGATACCATTGACAATGATTATGCAGGCGAGCTTTTTAAAAGAAAAAAAGCTGCAATGCAATTGGAAGGCTCATGGTATGCCGGAGGAATCCCGGATCAGGATAACACGGTTGTAGTTTCCTTTCCCGTTATTCCCGGAGGTAAGGCAAAGCCAGGTAATATGGTAGGCGGTATTTCCTCCGGCTTTTATATCACGAAAAAAGCCTGGGAGGATTCTGAGAAGAGAGATGCTGCGGTCAAATTTGTGATGGCACACACGAACAGAGAATCCGTAGCAATCTATTGGGGTGGACATGGACAGGCAGCTGCCAAGGTGGAGCCTTTCGCAGATATGACTCCCCTCGGAATCTTCGGCCTCGATTATTCCAGCTCAGCGACCGGCATCTCGACTCCAACGGATTCCCGAATCTCTCAGGAGGCTTATAACACTCTGGTAGCAGGAATTGTTGATATATCTACCGGTGAAAAGACTCCGGAAGAATTACTGAAAGAAGTGCTGGAGATCAACAACAAACAATAATAATAGGAAAGCTTAACTGCATAGGTTGTAAAGGAATATTATTTCGTATTATGACTAAATGCCAAAAATGGCAGAATGGAGATTGCAATGTATAAAGTTGTGATTATTGATGACGAGCCTATTATTGTAGAGGGAATCTCGCGAATGATTAAGTGGAATCAATTTGATTGCAAAATTGTTGCAACTGCAAATGATGGAACCGACGGTGCACAGGTCATAAGGTCCTATCGGCCTGACATCATTATTACAGACATTTCAATGCCTGATCTGGACGGACTCTCTATGATTGCAGGCTTAAAGAGTGAATTCCCGGAAATGGAGGTCAGCATCTTGACCGGGTATCGCAAGTTTGAATATGCACAGAAAGCAATTCGTCTCGGAGTGACTCGATTTCTTCTGAAGCCCTCCAACATGGAGGAGTTAATCGAAGCGATTACAGCCATGACAGAGAATCTGAAATCGAAAGGCGTACGCGTCGAAGAGGAGAAGGATGAAGAGACCGAACACCTGGATAATGAGGCAAGTAACTTTATCGTCAATAATGCAATGAAATACATAGAACAGAATTATTTACATAAGATCACCTTATGCGAGGTCGCAGAGAAGACTTATGTCAGTCAGTGGCACCTTAGTAAGCTGCTTAACCGTCATTTGGGACAAAATTTTTCAGAGATCTTAAATAGTGTCCGCATTAAGGAAGCACAGAAGCTTCTTTGTGATCCTTCTCTACGCATCGGGGATATTGCAGAGCGTGTCGGCTTCATTGATATGGCACATTTCTCGAGAGTATTTAAGAAGAATGTCGGTGTTTCGGCAAATGAATATCGCAATGGACTCTCACTGAAGGCTATTGAGCGAATGATATAAGTATGAGTTGAGGGAACATAATCATAGGTCTTGGATTATTTATGAACGGGTATCATTCCTTTCTTTCAGAGTGTCAGCCATGTTACTTACACTCTTGGGGACGGATGATACCTGTTATTATGTCTTGATTCATTCATCATCGGTAAATAATTCTTGTGATATCGCACAGAATATATTATTATATATTAGGATTATATTGGTAGGAAGCGGTAAAGGATAGGTTCACCGCATCCTCTTTACCGGATAAAAATAGATGATAGGATAGGAGCGATTGCTATGGCATTCATAATTGATGGAAAGAAGATATCTGCTGAGATTAAAGATGAATTAAAGCAAAGGGTTAAAGCACTGAATGAAGAAGGTATCAAAATCACTTTAGCAGTGATACAGGTAGGTAGCGATCCTGCATCTACTGTATATGTAGGGAATAAGAAGAAAGCCTGCGAATATATTGGTATACAGTCCCTTTCCTATGAACTGCCGGAAAATACGACACAGGAGGAGTTACTTACGCTGGTGCGAACCTTAAACGAAGATGTTCAAGTAAACGGTATCCTAGTGCAGCTGCCTCTGCCTTCTCATATCGATGAGGATCTTGTAATTAGAACCATCTCACCGAAAAAGGATGTTGACGGCTTCCATCCACAGAGCGTAGGAGCGTTAAGCATCGGTCAAAAAGGTTTTGTATCCTGTACTCCTGCCGGGATTATTCAGCTTTTGAAGCGTTCCGGAATTAAGATGGAAGGGAAAGAGTGTGTTATCATTGGAAGAAGTAATATTGTCGGTAAACCCATGGCTCTTTTGATGCTTCGGGAAAATGCTACGGTAACCATCTGTCATTCCAGAACAAAAAATCTGAAAGAGGTTGCCAAGCGGGCAGATATCCTGATTGTTGCGATTGGAAAGCCTCTGTTTATAAATAGAGACTATGTGAAGGAAGGCGCGGTAGTAATTGATGTCGGAATGCACAGAAATGCGTATAATAAGTTGTGTGGGGATGTTGATTATCAGGATGTAATCGATAAGGTCAGCGCCATTACGCCGGTACCCGGTGGTGTGGGGCCGATGACGATTGCGATGCTGATGAATAATTGTGTAGAATCTGCCATGATGAAGCAGTAATCTACCGAAGATTTCAGTACATCTTTTACACTCATATTGATTGTAAAAGTATGGGTAGGAGAAAAAGATATGAATACGGAACAAAAATTGATCTACCAAAATACAGAATATAAGATATTGGCAGTGGAACAGGAATTTATTGTGCATCCGATTGCCTTTGGCTTTTTACCTTATACAGCTGCATCAATTCAATGCCCTTTTTCCTGTGATTATGAGTTAGAGGAGTTTAGACTCTACCTTCGCAGGCTAATGATTGGTACATATGATGCTGTAAATTACGGTGGAGTCCGGTTGGAGGGCTATTCACAAAAGCATGAATTTAATAATCTTTCGGTTTCCTACAATGGGGTTATCCTGATTGGAGCAAATCCATTAAAGGAGTATTATTTTAAAGGTGAAGCACTTGCTTATTATTCTTATCAAAAGGTAATTGAACTTGTTTTTGAAAACGGTATTTTAATTACGACTGTTGATCAAAGCAGAGCAATGCTTCGAATTCGTAAGAACCTGGAGCTTAATCTGCGCAGCATGAATAAGAATCGTGATGTTCGCTGTATCAAACGTTTTATGAATTCAGCCTTTATCGGAGATTATAAACCTTTCCGCTTTTCTTATAACCGAATGAACTATGTGAACGAAATGAAGAAAAAATATACTTCACTTGCCTTAAGTAAGTTTATAAATAGTGCAGAATAAAACTGTTTCTTTTTTCTTGAAAAGCTGTTACAATGTTTGATGCAGTTGAAGAATCAGTTTACATCACAATTCATTTTGAAATTACTGCCGGGACAAAACAAAAGTGTCGTCGGTGCGAGCAGATCCGAATTGTGTCTTATACGGAGGAATAATGAATATATATTTTATTTCACTGGGTTGCGATAAAAACCTGGTTGATAGCGAAAACATGCTTGGAATTTTGAACGAAAACGGCTATCATATTACAAATGAGGAAAAGGAAGCAGATATTATAATCGTTAATACCTGCTGCTTCATCCATGATGCAAAGGAAGAAAGCATTACAACCATCCTGGAGATGGCGGAATATAAAAAAAGCGGTTCTCTAAAGGCTCTGATTGTTACCGGTTGTTTGGCGGAGCGTTATAAAGAGGAGATACTTAAGGAAATACCTGAGGTAGATGCTCTTCTCGGGACCTCGAGCTTTGCTTCCATTATAGAGGTGATAAAAGAGATCACCGACGGAAAACAGCATTCTCATTTCGATTCCCTGGAGCTTTTGCCGAGAACAACGAGCAAACGAATGCTTACCTCCGGCAGCTACTCAGCATATTTGAAGATAGCAGAGGGCTGTGATAAACATTGTACTTACTGCATCATCCCCCAGGTTCGCGGTAATTATCGAAGTGTTGCAATGGAGGACTTGTTGAGTGAAGCAGGCTATCTTGCAGAACAGGGTGTAAAGGAGTTAATTCTTGTTGCCCAGGAGACTACCTTATATGGTAAGGACCTTTATGGTGAGGTAAGATTATCCGAGCTTCTTCATAAACTTTGTAAGATTAACGGTATTGAATGGATCCGTATCCTCTATTGTTATCCCGAGGAGATTACCGACGAGCTGATTGAAACCATGAAGCAGGAACCAAAGCTGTGTCGTTATCTAGATATTCCGATTCAGCATGCTTCTGATCGGATTCTTAAGCTTATGGGTAGAAGAACGAACAAAGCAGATCTGATTCATATCATCACAAAGCTTCGTAAGAATCTTCCGGATATTGTTCTGCGTACCACCTTAATTACAGGCTTTCCTACCGAAACGCAGGAGGAGCATCAGGAATTAATGGAATTTGTACGCGATATGAAGTTTGAGCGTCTTGGAGTATTTACCTATTCCAAGGAGGATCAAACACCGGCTGCCAAGCTAAAACCGCAGATTCTTGCGAAGGTCAAGAAACAGAGACAGAAGGAATTAATGAAGCTTCAGCAAAGTATCGTATTCGAAAAGACTAAGCGTTTGGTCGATCGGACCTTTGAGGTATTAATTGAAGGAAGAATTGCGGATGAAGATCAGGTATACATCGGAAGGACCTATATGGATGCACCGCAGGTGGATGGCTTTGTATTCTTATCCTCTGACCGGGAACTTATGTCCGGCGATATCGTACAGGCAGTAATCACAGGTGCAAAAGGCTATGATCTCATAGGTGAGATAGTAGAAGGAGGTATAAGCGAATGAATCTACCGAATAAAATAACGATTTTCAGAGTATTTATGATACCGATTTTTGTATTCTTTATGCTGATATCCGGTATCCCCGGTGGCAGATATATCGCAGCAGTCATCTTCATTATTGCTGCTTTGAGTGATTTGTTGGATGGATATATTGCCAGAAAATATAATCTTGTTACGAATTTCGGTAAATTCATGGACCCACTGGCGGATAAGCTGCTGGTGTCAAGTGCTTTGATTTGTTTGGTGGATTTAAAGCTGTTACCTGCTTGGATTGTAATTATAATTATTGCCAGAGAATTTATCATCAGCGGTTTCCGTCTGATTGCTTCCGATAATGGAGTAGTCATTGCAGCCGGATGGTGGGGTAAGATAAAAACCACAGTGCAGATGATCATGAGTGTAATGCTGATTATCAATCTTGATTTTGCATTGATTAATGTTCTGGAGCAGGTTGCAATCTATCTTGCAGCAGCGCTTACGGTAATATCTCTCATTGATTATATGATTAAGAATAAAAATGTATTGATGGAAAAACACTAAAATCTGGAATAGCAAACATAAGTATGGACACTATCTTTATCTGCCCTGTGCGGCTTTAGGGATAGTGTCCTTTCAAAATAATAAAAATATTAGGAGGCTCCTATGACAGTCGAATTACTAAGTGTCGGAACAGAATTATTATTAGGTAATATTGTGAATACCAATGCAAATTATTTATCCCAGAAATGCGCTCAATTAGGGTTTTCTCTTTATTATCAGGTAACCGTCGGTGATAACGAGGGAAGATTATGTGATTGTATCCGATCAGCACTGAAGCGCTCAGATATTGTTATCCTGACCGGTGGTCTCGGGCCAACTCAGGATGATATGACTAAGGAGGCAGTAGCTAAGGTACTTAACCGTGAACTTTGCATGGACGAAGCTTCTAGAGAACGTATCTCTTCCTATTTCCGTTTTCGCTATCAGAAGGAGGTAAGTGCAGTCATAACAGAAAATAACTGGAAGCAAGCACTTACGATTGATGGCTCGATTATTGTTGATAACAATAACGGAACCGCCCCTGGTTATATTGTTGAGGATGGTCAAAAAACGATTATTCTACTGCCCGGACCTCCGAATGAGATGATTCCCATGTTCGAGGAATCCATTTATCCATATCTGGAAAAGAAACAGAGTAAGGTATTTGTATCAAGTATGGTAAAAATTTGCGGAGTCGGAGAAAGTAAGGCGGAAACTGATATTCTGGATCTGATCAAAATTCAGACAAACCCTACCATCGCTCCGTATGCCAAGAATGGTGAGGTGCATTTTCGCGTTACCGCTTCCGCTGACTCAAGAGATGATGCCGCTTCTATGATTAAACCGGTTGTAGACGAGCTTTACCGGCGCTTCGGAAACAACATCTACAGTACCAAGGAAGAAGAGAGCTTAGAAGAAGTAGTGGTCAAGCTTCTTAACAATAAAAAATATACGATTGCAACCGCTGAATCCTGTACCGGAGGCATGTTGACAGGACGACTTGTTAATGTACCGGGTGTATCAAGTATTTTAAAGGAAGGGTTTATTACGTATTCCAACGAAGCGAAGATGAAATATCTACGTGTTCGTGAGGAGACCTTAGTACAGGATGGCGCAGTCAGTGCCGGTACAGCACAGGAGATGGCGGTTGGTGCTGCCAAAGCAGCCGGGGCAGATACAGCAATCGCAATCACCGGTATCGCCGGGCCGGATGGTGGAACAGAGGATAAGCCGGTAGGACTGGTTTATATTGCATGTTTCGTTAAGGAACAAGTAATGGTGAAAGAACTGCGTCTGAAAGGAAATCGTATGAAAATCAGAGACCAAAGCGTGATTGCTGCGTTGGATCTGCTTCGCAGACAGCTACTTTGTTAAGGAACTTTCATTCATGATGTTTGATTTTAGAATTACCAGCCCTAATGGTAAAAGTAATGCGTTTTTTATAAAATGTTCCATAATACCATAGAAATGACACAGTTATAAGCTATTGTAAAGACAATGAAGGTCTTTGAAAGGCTTTAGTATAAAAGTAAGTGGAATTATATGTAAATATCACACTACTTTCTACAATTTATGGAGGTAACTATGGAGCGTTTAAAGAAGAAAATAATATTGATTATCATGGTTATGAGCTTGCTCCTCCTGACCGGATGCAATATGTTGCGATTTAATTTTTTTGATGCATCAAAAGAGGAGGAAAGCAGTTCTGTGATCACTCTCTCTCCTAGTAATAAAGAAGCGGAGTCGTCCACGGTAGAAGATGAGCCTACACCCACTGTGAAACCGGATGATACAGCATTAACGACAGAAAGAACGCCTACTCCTTCGGTTATCCAGCCAATTGAGAATATTGATTTGCCCCTGTATACGGTGAATGTTGATACAGGTGAGATTGAAGCGGTTACCGCTCTTGTTCCGGCTGACGAAAAGATTACGCCCGGGCTTGTAGTTGATAAAGTAGTCGAATCCATGGCTGATCGGTCCATTAAGGTAGGAATCGAGAGTGTTACCACCGAAAAAGATGCTGTGATTGTAAGCTTTTACAAGGATAAAGCCCCTTTAAGCGAGATCGGTTCCAGCTATGAGGCTGCTATTCTGGATGCCATTGCACAGAGTCTTATTGATTCTCTGCAAGATTATAACAAAGTTATCTTTCGTGCAGAAGGTGAGGCTTATGTGGGGAGCCATATAGAGCTTGGAATTAATGAAGTATATCTGGAAGGCAAGTAACAAATCATTTATACTAATCATTAGAATTTAAGTGTCATAAGCCTTCCATAAAGTAGATTGATGAATATACGTGCATAGGTATGCAGATGGTGCAGACCGGCCTCGTGCAGATGATTTACTCAGCACGAGGGAAGGCAAACCAGATGTATACCTATAAATGTATATTCATCTTTTTTCATTTCACAGCACAGGTAACTGCGATACTTTTTTTATTTTTATATTCGACAATTACCTAATATTATGTTATCTTTGAAAGTGCATTAGAATTGGTTTGAATAAAACATTGTATTTGGAGAGGTATTGATATAAATGAGTAAAATCTATGTAATCGGTGGCGGTGCTGCCGGTATGCTTGCAGCAATTGCTGCCGCACGAAACGGACATCAGGTAATTCTCTTAGAAAAAAATGAAAAGCTAGGTAAGAAACTGTATATTACCGGTAAGGGTAGATGTAATCTAACCAATGCCAATGATAAAGATACCTTTTTTGATCAGGTAGTAACCAATCCCAAGTTTTTATTTAAGGCATATCATACCTTCAGTAATTACGATGCCATGGATTTCTTTGAACAGCTCGGTCTGCCGATTAAGGTGGAGCGCGGTAACCGGGTATTTCCGGAATCAGATAAATCCTCTGATGTAATTGCCGTGCTAAGGAAGGAACTAGAGCATCTAGGCGTGATGATACGGTATAAAAGTGAAGTCAGTAAGCTCTTAATTAAGAACGGAGAATTCTATGGGCTTATGCTAAAGTCCTCAAACGAAACTTTTCTGGGGGATGCTGTTATCGTAGCAACCGGTGGCTTATCCTATCCGGTAACGGGTTCCACCGGAGACGGTTATACCTTTGCCCGCTCCCTGGGGCATACGATAACCGAGCTCTATCCATCCCTGGTCCCTCTGCATACCAAAGAGACCTTTGTGAAGGATTTGATGGGCTTATCCCTGAAAAATATTGAGATAACGGTTACCAGCGGAGCGAAGCAAATTTATCGCGATTTTGGCGAGTTGTTATTTACTCATTTCGGTGTCAGTGGTCCGGTCATCCTAAGTGCCAGTAGTCATATCATCCCTTATCTTAAGAATAAGGAACCCATTAAGCTTTCGATTGACCTAAAACCCGCACTTACTGAGGAAGCACTTGACGCACGAATTCTACGGGATTTTGAAGAATTTAAAAATAAACAATTTAAGAATTCCTTGGACCACCTATTGCCAAATAAACTAATAGATGTTATTATTCGTCTAAGCCCTATTGATTCGGAAAAGAAAGTAAATTCCATAACGAAAGAAGAACGCCTTGCATTAGTAAATCTGTTGAAGAATTTTACTCTGCACATCACTAAGCTCAGTGATTATAATCAGGCGGTGGTTACCAAGGGTGGTATTAATGTGAAGGAGATTAATCCTTCCACAATGGAATCAAAGCTGGTGAAGCATGTATATTTTGCTGGAGAAGTTCTTGATCTGGATGCGCTGACCGGAGGCTATAATCTTCAGATAGCCTGGTCTACTGCTTATCTGGCGGGAATTTCCGTCTAATATGCATATCACATAAAGAAACTCGGAGGTGGATTGTGATGAAAAATTTCAATCTTGCAATTGACGGACCGGCCGGAGCCGGTAAAAGTACAATAGCGAAGCGATTAGCAAAAAGTCTCGGCTTTATTTATGTCGATACCGGAGCAATGTATCGCGCTATGGCACTTTATTTTATAAGAAATGATATTGAGGCATCCGACAGTGCTAGAATTGAGGCAGTCTGTAAAGATGTAGACATTACCATCGAATATCGGGACGGAGAACAGTTTGTCATCCTGAACGGTGAAAATGTCAACGGCTTCATTCGTACAGAGGAAGTCGGTAACATGGCAAGTGCCTCATCCGTAAATAAGACAGTTCGTCTTAAGCTGGTGGAACTACAGCAAAATCTGGCTAAGAAAGAGAATGTCGTTATGGACGGAAGGGACATCGGTACCTATGTGCTCCCGAATGCTGATTTAAAGATATATCTTACTGCAAGTACCAAGGAACGTGCCAGAAGAAGATGGTCCGAGCTGAAGGAAAAGGGTGTAGCTGCGGATATCGAGGCGATAGAACAGGATATCATAGACCGTGATCACAGAGATATGACAAGAGAATTTGCCCCGCTGCGTCAGGCAGAGGATGCTGTTTTTCTTGATTCCTCCGATCTGTCGATTGATGGAGTCGTCGATAAAATCTTAGAACTTTATCATGAAATAGTAAAGGAATAAGCATCTCTTGTAAAAAACGATTACTGTGGTTTGATTTGCTGTCCTTTTTTCTTAATCTTGTGGTTTATCATATATTGTTAAAGTGTCAAAAGGTAATGCGTACTTTTATTATATAAACGCGCCGAGTGAATCGAGTGTGCATCCAAAAGCGAACTATGTTCGCTTGGGAGGCTGTCGAATTCTCATGCAGGTTTATAAAAATAGTGGTGCTTATGAAATCAGCATGAGAATTTGATACTGTAACATTTGGAAAGAAGGTTTGCTAAATGAAAATTACGACTGCAAAAAGTGCCGGTTTTTGTTTCGGTGTAAAAAGAGCCGTTGAATTAGTATATAAAGCCATTGAAAACGGTGAAAAAGTATACACCTATGGTCCGATCATCCATAATGATGAAGTTGTGGCAGATTTAAGTGAAAAAGGTGTTGTCGTCATTCATTCACCGGAAGAATTAAAATCATTGCCTGTGGGAACAATAATCATACGCTCCCACGGAGTTTCGGAGTCATTACAAAAAGAGCTATCCGCACATGGGCATAAATTGATCGATGCCACCTGTCCTTATGTCAAAAAAATACATAAGGTTGTTAGGGAAAAGAGTGAAGAAGGACAACATATTATCATCATTGGCGATCGTACCCATCCGGAGGTGCAAGGCATTATCGGATGGTGTACAGAAGCGTTTCATCTCTCTTCTTCTCCCGGATATACGGTGATTGAAAGTGAAGAAGAAGCAGTAAATTTTGCACTGCCCAACAACCTTCCCGTATGCATCGTTTCACAGACGACATTTAATTACAAGAAATTTCAAGATTTAGTTGAAATTATATCAAAAAAGGGTTATGATATATTTGTTTTAAATACGATTTGCAATGCCACAGAAGAACGGCAGACAGAAAGCTACCAACTGGCGAAGCAATCGGATGCTATGATTGTAATCGGCGGAAAACAAAGCTCGAATACAAGAAAGCTATATGAAATTTGCAAAAAAGAATGTGAAAATACTTACTATATACAGAAACTAGAAGACCTGGATTTAAGTTTGTTTAAATCTTATCGAAACGTAGGTATTACAGCAGGGGCATCGACCCCAAACAATATTATCAAGGAGGTTCACACCGCTATGTCAGAGAAAAGTTTTGAACAATTATTGGAAGAAGAAAAGGTAGTTAAAATAAACAACGGTGATGTTGTAGAAGGAATTGTCTTGGGTGTAAAAGAAGATGAGATCATCTTAAATATAGGCTACAAGTCTGAAGGTATTATTACAAGAAGCGAATATACCAATACACCTAATCTGGATTTAAGAACTGTTGTAAATGTAGGCGATGTTATGCAGGCTAAGATCCTTAAAGTAAATGACGGTGAAGGACAAGTTGCCTTAACCTATAAGAGATTAGCTGCAGAGAAGGGCAATAAGAGATTAGAAGAAGCATTTGAGAATCACGAAGTATTATCCGCGAAAGTGGCTGCTGTTTTAAACGGTGGTTTAAGCGTAATTATTGATGAAGCAAGAGTTTTCATTCCTGCAAGCCTGATCTCCGATAGCTATGAGAAGGATCTTGCTAAGTATGCAGGTGAGAAGATTGATTTCGTTATCACTGAGTTTAATCCGAAGAAGAGAAGAATCATCGGTGACCGCAAGCAGTTAATCGTTGCTAAGAAAGAGACCTTAAAGAAGGATTTATTTGAGAAGATCAAGGTTGGTGACACCGTAGAAGGAACCGTTAAGAACATTACTGATTTCGGTGCATTCATCGATCTTGGCGGAGCTGACGGGCTTCTTCATATCTCAGAGATGAGCTGGGGTAGAGTTGAAAACCCGAAGAAGGTATTCACCGTTGGTGCTACCGTTAAGGCTTTCGTTAAGGATATTCAGGGCGAGAAGATTGCTCTTTCCTTAAAGTTTGAA
This sequence comes from Bacillota bacterium, assembly GCA_023415055.1. Taxonomy (GTDB): domain Bacteria; phylum Bacillota; class Clostridia; order Lachnospirales; family Lachnospiraceae; genus Mobilitalea. Next base: position 26,511 of record JAEZLZ010000128.1, read on the forward strand.
GGTGCTAATCCCTGGATCGATGCTGAGACCAAATATGCGGTTGGCAATGTAGTAAACGGTACTGTTGCAAGAATGACTGATTTCGGTGCTTTCGTTGAATTAGAGCCCGGTATTGACGCATTACTTCATGTTTCCCAGATCTCCAGAGAGCATGTTGAGAAACCTGCAGATGCTTTGAAGATCGGACAGGAAATTACCGCTAAGGTAGTTGAGTTCAACAAGGAAGATAAGAAGATCAGCTTAAGCATTAAGGCACTGGAAGCTCCTGAGAAGGAAGCTGAGGCACCGGTAGAAGCAACTGAGGAATAAAATTCATTTGAATTAATTTTACAAGCATTAAATAGAATTAGGAATACGCAACGCGTATTCCTAATTCTATAGTCAACAATATGTCAAACGGATGATAAAGGAGATTTGTCTTGCTGGGTAGTTATGAAAACTTTAAACAATCCATTTATGAGATGACAAAGATTGATTTGAATTCCTATAAGGAACGCCAGATGAAAAGGCGTATCGAAGCTTTAATCACAAAGCACGGAATTACCTCCTTTGCTGATTATGTTGTCAGGTTAAAATCAGATAAGATAGCTTTTGACGAATTCATTAATTACATAACCATTAATGTATCTGAATTTTACCGGAATCCGGAGCAGTGGGCCTTACTTGAGAAGGAAGTATTTCCTTACCTAATCGATCATTTCGGTAAGGATTTAAAGATATGGAGTGCTGCCTGTTCAACCGGTGATGAGCCATATTCTCTTGTTATGCTTTTATCAAGATTTCTTCCGCTGAATAAAATAAAAGTAGTGGCCACCGATGTCGATAAAACAGTCATGGCGAAGGCACAGCTGGGTATTTACCACGCGAAAAGCTTAAAGGCATTACCAGAAGAATTTATTCAGAAGTATTTTACAATGATTAACGACCGGACCTATCAGATTTCCGATCAGATTAAAGCCTGCGTTGAGTTTAAGCAGCATGATTTGCTCCGGGATCCGTATCCGGCCAACTATGATTTGATCGTATGCCGTAATGTTTTAATTTATTTTACGGATGAAGCAAAAAATAAAATATATTCAGATTTTCATAAAGCATTAAAGAAAGACGGGCTATTATTTGTCGGTAGTACGGAACAGATTATACAGGCACAACAAATCGGCTTTCATAATTACAAATCGTTTTTTTATAAAAAAGCATGATTATAGAATTTAATTTATAAATATAAGATTGCAAGCTGTGTAACCCCCGTTTAAATACGGGGGTTTTGTATGATAGTAATTTGCATATGTATGTATAATAATTCGATGATCCTTGGTTAATTGAATTACCTTTCGTATTGAGCATATTTATTTAAAATGTGGTTGATTTTTAGTATAATATCGAGTATATTGTTTTATAGATTAGCTTACCGCCACATAGGAAACACTATGTATAGTAAGATGATAAGACTAACAGCACATTATAAAGAATATTTTATCGTGAAGCGTAATACTGTGAATTAATATAATGTATACAAGGAGTATCACTTCTTTTTTACGATCTTTATAATGATGAATGGGAGGAGCTATGCAGGATATGATTACGGTTGTAGTCGATGCAATGGGTGGAGATAACGCTCCCGGAGAGATTATCAAAGGAGCTGTACTTACAGTTCAGGAGAGAAAAGATATCAAGGTTGTATTAACCGGTGATGAAGATACGCTTCGCAAAGGTTTAAGTGAATATGATTATGATAAGGAACGTCTTCAAATCGTACATGCACCGGAGATTATCACAAATTGTGAAGCACCGGTGATGGCAATCCGACGTAAGAAGAACTCCTCCATCGTAGTAGCCTTAAACATGGTTAAGAACAAGGAAGCGGATGCTTTTGTTTCTGCAGGAAGTACCGGAGCGGTTCTTGCCGGTGGTCAGTTAATTGTCGGCCGTATCGGCGGTGTAGAACGTCCTCCGCTGGCCCCTTTAATACCCACCATGAACGGCGTCTCATTATTAATTGACTGTGGAGCGAATGTGGATGCCAGATCCTCTCATCTTGTTCAGTTTGCTAAGATGGGTTCCATCTATATGGAGAATGTTCTCGGAATAAAAAACCCCAGAGTTGCAATCGTGAACATCGGTGCAGAAGAGGAAAAAGGAAATCTTTTAGTGAAGGAGACCTTCCCTCTGCTGAAGAATTGCACCGATATTAATTTTATTGGTAGTATCGAAGCTCGTGAGATTCCAAACGGAGCTGCGGATGTTATCGTATGTGAGGCCTTTGTTGGAAATGTTATTTTAAAGCTGTATGAAGGACTTGGAACTGCCTTGATTAAGAAAGTCAAGACAGGACTTATGAGTACGACCAGAAGTAAGCTTGGCGCTTTGTTAGTTAAGCCTGCCTTAAAGGAGACCTTTAAGACCTTTGATGCAACAAAATATGGCGGTGCACCACTACTTGGATTAAATGGTCTGGTTGTGAAGACTCACGGTAATGCAAAAAGCAATGAGGTACATAATTCTATCCTTCAATGCGTAACCTTTACCGAACAAAACATTAATGAGAAGATCAGAAATAATCTTAATAAAAATGAAAATGAATAATTTATAAAAGAAGGGTGAAAGAATATGGAATTTGAAAAATTACAAAAAATTATCAGCGAAGTATTAAATGTAGACGAAGATGAGATTACAATGGAGACCACTTTCGTTGATGATCTTGGAGCAGATTCTCTTGATGTATTCCAGATTATCATGGGAATTGAAGAGGAATTCGATATTGAAATCGCAAATGAGGAAGCAGAGAACATCGTTACTGTAGCGGATGCGATCGAACAAATAAAGAACGCTTTAAACTAATCATTAAAAAAGATTCAGTGGTATGGAAAAGCCCTGTGAATAAGGTTCGCCTTATCTCCGGGCTTTTCCATGTATATATGAGACGAAAGGAGGATTACCCTGGCCATATGAAGTTGCGTAAAAAGACAGATACATCACAAATGGCATTAGAAAGTAAAATCAGATATCATTTTATTGAATCTTCCATACTTACCCATGCCTTAACTCATAGCTCTTATGCAAATGAGATGCGCATGAATAAGGAGAAGAGTAATGAACGGCTGGAGTTTCTTGGGGATGCCGTACTTGAGCTTGTTACAAGCGAATATGTATATAAAGAATATTCCGATCTTTCCGAGGGAGATTTGACAAAGCTTCGAGCAAGTATTGTATGTGAACAGACCTTATCAGCCTGTGCCAGAGATTTAAATATCGGGGATTATTTATTATTAGGTAAGGGTGAAGATATCACTGGTGGAAGGGAACGAGATTCCATATTGTCCGATGCACTGGAGGCAGTCATCGGTGCCATTTATCTCGACGGTGGTTTTACTAATGCAAAAGAGTTTATTAGATGCTTTATTCTGGCAAATCTAAAAAACAAGGATCTCTTTTTCGATAGCAAGACTATCTTACAGGAAATCATCCAAAACAATAACAGCGGTCAAAAGCTACGCTACAAACTTCTTTCCGAGGAAGGACCGGATCATAATAAGACCTTTACAGTCGCTGTCTACGTCGGTAATGATGAGATTGGAATTGGTACCGGCAGAACCAAAAAGGCGGCAGAGCAGGAGGCGGCTTACGAAGCAATTCAAAAATTGCAAAACACTCGCGTATAAGCAGAATTTACAATCCATGTAATGCATTATGCAGGATATAGATGGGAGACTATGAATGTATTTAAAAAGTATTGAGGTTCACGGTTTTAAATCCTTCGCAAATAAAATTATATTGGAATTTCATGACGGAATTACAGGCATTGTGGGGCCGAACGGTAGCGGTAAGAGTAATGTAGCGGATGCGGTCCGCTGGGTACTCGGTGAACAAAGTGCGAAGCAGCTTCGAGGTGCTAAGATGGAGGATGTCATCTTCTCCGGTACTCAAACCCGTAAACCTCTCGGCTACGCATTTGTTGCTATTACCTTGGATAATTCCGACCATAAGCTTCCGATCGAATACGAAGAAGTAACGGTTGCAAGACGAGTCTATCGTTCCGGTGAAAGTGAATATCTGATCAATGGAGCACCTTGCCGATTAAAGGATGTTCATGAGTTGTTCATGGATACCGGAATCGGCAAGGAAGGCTATTCGATTATCGGACAAGGCCAGATTGATAAAATTTTAAGCGGTAAGCCGGAGGATCGTCGTGAATTATTTGATGAAGCCGCCGGTATCGTAAAGTTTAAGAGACGAAAATATGCTGCCGAAAAAAATCTTGAGGAAGAAAAATTAAATCTTTCCCGTATCACTGATATTATCAGAGAAATCGAAAGGCAACTGGCTCCACTGGAAAAGCAATCTGGTGTTGCAAAAGTATATCTCAAATTAAAAGAAGAATTAAAAGCTTTGGAAGTCAATCAATTTCTGAAAGAATATGACAAGCTGCATGCTTCCAAGGAGCAGCTGGAGGAAAAGTTAAATATCGCAACCGGCGATTTTGAGCAAACCAAAGCAGAATATGAGAATACAAAAGAAGAATATGTCCGTCTTGAGCAACAGCTGGAGGAATGTGACAAACAAATCGAAGGGGATAAGAATAGCTTTAATGAGCTTAAGCTGCAAAAGGAAAAGGCAGAAGGTGAAATTAAGGTTCTGAAAGAGCAGATCAGCAGTTTGCAACAAAATGACGTCTACATTCAGAGTAGAATCGAAAGCACCGGGCGTGATATTTCTGCAAAAAAAGAAGAGGAGCAGGGGTACCTTAAGGAAAAATCTTCTGTTGATGATAAAATTGCTGGTATTGATGATTCATTAAGCGTTGCTCTTCAGGAACTGAATAAGATTAAAGAGAATATCCTTAAGTTCAGCAAAGAAATTGAAGAATGCAATAATGGCATCTTTGAATATCTGAATATCAACTCCGGTATTAAGAGTAATATGCAGCGATATGAGACGATGCTTGAGCAGAATACTCTGCGTAAGGCGGATTTAAATCAACGCATAATAAAGAATAAAAGCGAGGAATGTGCTTATGATGAATCGATTGAAGCTTGTAAGCAGCAATTGCAGCAAATATCCGATGTCATTATAGAAAGTACCGATAAGAGCAACGAGATTGAAAAATCCATCCGTGACACACAGTTATTAATTGATTCCATGAATAACGAATATAATGAATTACAGGCTCGTTATCTGGGCGAAAAATCCCGCCTTGATTCGTTAATGAATCTGACCGAGCGTTATGAAGGCTATGGAATCAGTATCAAGAAGGTGATGGAGCGGAAATCTCAGATGCCGGGTATCATCGGTGTTGTAGCAGATATTATCAAGGTAGATAAGACCTATGAGACTGCCATTGAGACAGCACTCGGAGGTAGCATACAAAATATAGTAACACTCGACGAGAACACGGCTAAGAACCTGATTGCCTATCTGAAACAGAACCGCTTCGGCAGAGCAACCTTCCTACCTTTGACGAATATATCCGCAGGTAATGGTCTCCCGAATGAAAAAGCTCTAAAGGAACCCGGAGTTCTTGGAATTGCCAGTAATTTAGTGGAAGCTGATCCCAAATTCAAAGATCTGATGGATTATCTGCTAGGCAGAATTCTGGTGGTTGATGATATCGAGCATGCAACCAGTATAGCAAGAAAATATAATTACAGTCTACGTATTGTAACATTAGAAGGCGAATTACTGGCACCTGGCGGATCTATCTCCGGCGGTGCATATAAGAATGCCAGCAACCTTCTTGGTAGACGAAGAGAAATAGAAGAGATGGAAGACACCGTCAAAACTCTGGAGGTGCAGACGAAGGAGCTTACACAAAAACGTGAGGATGCAAGAGCACAACGTACCGGTCTCAGGGATAAGCTGGAGGAAATTAAACATTTACTGCAGGATAAATTCCTGGAGCAAAATACAGCGAAGATGAATCTTGATCGGGAACTGACAAAGAAGGCAGAAGCTGAGGCTATCTATCAGGAATATGTCAAGGAGCTGCAGGAAATTGAATTCCAAGCAAAGGATCTAAAGAATAACCTGACTACATTAAATGAATCCCTATCTCAGAATTCCATGCAGAACAAAGAGAAGGAGATCCAGATTGAACAGCTGAATAAATTACTTGAGGCAGAACGAACTCTAGAACAGGATGCCAATGAAAAAGCTGGTGCCTTGAAGCTTGAAATGTCCTCCCTAGAGCAAAGTAGTCAGTTTATACTTGAGAATATCCGTCGTATCAAACGTGAGATAGATCGATTATACGACGAAGAAGCAGCTTTAAAGGCTGATATCCTGCGTGCATCAGCCATTATTGAGGAAAAGAATGTCATCATCCGTCAAACCGAAGTAATGACAGTGGAATTTGATAAGCAAATCACAGACCTGGAGGAGAAGATCAAAAGCGCTAGCGCAAAACGTGAGCAGATCACCGGCATACATAAGAATTTCTTTACAAAACGTGAAGAATTATCCAGCCGCATGACTGAGCTTGATAAGGAATGCTTCCGTCAGAATGGTCAACGTGATAAGGTTCTTGAGCAGATCGACCTATTGATTACTTACATGTGGGAAGAGTATGAACTCACCTATTCCTCCGCTGCACTCTATCCAATTGACGAAGAGCTCAGTCTGCCGCAGGCAAAGAAACAGGTAGCAGATATCAAAGCGAGAATCAAGGAGCTGGGCGATGTCAATGTGAATTCCATTGAGGATTTCCGTAATCTGACTGAGCGTTATGAATTTTTACATACCCAAAGAGAAGACCTCGTAAAAGCAGAAGAAGCTCTGCTTCAAATTATTAACGAGTTGGATAGTGAAATGCGGATTCAATTCGCAGAAAAATTTAAAGCAATCAATGAAGAATTTAATATCGTCTTTAAGGAATTGTTCGGTGGTGGTCAAGCGGATTTAGAACTGACGGAAAGTGAAGATATTCTGGAGGCAGGTATTCGTATCAATGCACAGCCACCGGGTAAAAAGCTTCAGAACATGATGCAGCTGTCCGGTGGAGAGAAAGCCTTAACCGCTATATCCTTATTATTTGCGATACAGAATCTGAAACCATCACCCTTCTGTCTCCTTGATGAGATTGAAGCTGCGCTGGATGATTCGAATGTTGGTCGTTTTGCAAAATATCTTCATAAGCTAACAAAAGATACTCAGTTTATTATCATTACACATAGAAGAGGAACTATGGCAGCTGCTGATATTCTCTATGGTATTACGATGCAGGAAAAAGGGGTATCCACTTTAGTATCCGTTAACCTAATCGAAGGGCAATTGGATAAATAAATATAAAATCGACTTGCTTCATGATCGATGAAATGATATTATGTATTTTAATAAAATTTATGTGTTATAATTATGCATGATTAACAAACCTATGGAGGCTATATGGGAGAAAATAAATCAGGATTTTTCAGTAAATTAGTACAGGGCTTATCGAAAACAAGAAACAGTATCGCTCATGGAATCGATGCCATTTTCAGTGGTTTTTCCAGTATAGACGATGATTTCTATGAAGAGCTGGAGGAGATATTAATTATGGCCGATCTGGGAATTAATACGACCACCTCGATCATAGAAAATCTTCGACAGAAGGTGAAGGAAAACAAGATTAAGGAGCCCTCGGAGTGCCGCCAGCTCCTAATCAACAGCATGAAGGAGCAGATGCAGCTCTCTGATACTGCTTACGAATTCGAGAATAGAAAATCAGTCATTCTGTTAATTGGTGTAAATGGGGTTGGTAAGACCACCTCCGTTGGGAAACTGGCCGGGCAGATGAAGGATATGGGCAAGAAGGTGATGGTAGCGGCAGCGGATACATTCCGTGCAGCTGCGATTGAACAGCTGACCGAGTGGGCTCACAGAGCAAATGTCGAGATTATAGCACAGAAAGAAGGCTCCGATCCTGCGGCAGTCATTTATGACGCAGTTACTGCAGCAAAGGCTAGAAATGTGGATGTGCTAATCTGCGATACGGCAGGTCGTCTGCATAACAAGAAGAACCTGATGGAAGAGCTGAAGAAGATTGATCGTGTCATTGAACGCGAATATCCGGAGGCTTATCGCGAGACCTTGGTTGTCCTTGACGGTACCACCGGGCAGAATGCGCTTGCACAGGCAAAGGAATTTAATGAGGTTGCTGATATTACCGGTATTGTATTAACGAAATTAGACGGTACCGCTAAGGGCGGAATCGCAATTGCAATTCAGTCCGAGCTTGGAATCCCGGTAAAATACATCGGTATCGGTGAGAAGATCGATGATCTCCAGAAGTTCAATGCAGAAGATTTCATCAATGCCTTATTCCAGAAGAATGAATAATAATATTACGCTTTTTATAAACGACGATACGAAGAGAGTTTTGTAATCTTACAAGCTCCCATCATATAAATTACACGTGTGACAGCACGTAGATGGAGGGTTATAATTATGATGACACTAGATAAGTTTGAAGAAGCTACAGAAGCAGTCAAAAAAGTAATACTGCGTACCGAGCTGGTATACAGCGATTATTTTTCTGAAAGTACCGGAAATAAAGTATATCTGAAGCCGGAGAATATGCAATTTACCGGCGCTTACAAGGTTCGCGGTGCTTACTACAAGATCAGCACCTTAACTCAAGAAGAAAGAGACAAGGGTCTGATCACTGCTTCTGCAGGCAACCATGCACAGGGAGTCGCTTATGCAGCAAAGCTTTATCATGCAAAAGCAATCATTGTTATGCCTTCTACAACACCGCTCATTAAGGTAAATCGTACCAAGAGCTACGGAGCCGAGGTTATTCTCTATGGCAATGTATATGATGAGGCGTGTCAGTATGCACTTTTACTAGCCCAGGAAAAGGGCTATACCTTTATTCATCCCTTTAATGATGAGGTTGTGGCTACCGGTCAGGGTACCATAGCCATGGAGATATTTAAGGATCTTCCGACGGTGGATATTATTCTTGCACCAATCGGTGGAGGTGGTCTCTTGGCCGGAGTTGCAACTTTAGCCAAGATGCTGAATCCGAATGTGAAGGTAATCGGTGTTGAACCGGCAGGTGCAGCCTGCATGAAGGAGTCACTGAAGGCCGGCCATGTCGTTACCCTCCCGCAGGTGGATACGATCGCTGACGGTACTGCAGTGAAGACACCCGGAGATATCGTATTTCCATATATCCAGGAATATGTAGATGATATCATTACCGTAGAGGATCAGGAGCTTATCGTTAATTTCTTGGATATTATTGAGAATCATAAGATGGTGGTCGAGAATTCCGGCTTGCTTACCGTTGCAGCATTAAAGCATCTGAATTGCAAGGATAAAAAGGTGGTATCCATCTTAAGCGGTGGAAATATGGATATTATTACAGTTGCCTCCATCGTTCAGCATGGTTTAATCCAGAGAGGTAGAGTATTTACTGTATCTGTCCTTCTTCCGGACCGTCCGGGCGAGCTGGTAAACGTTGCTTCCATCATTGCCAAATGCCAGGGTAATGTCATTCGTCTGGATCATAACCAGTTTGTCAGTATTAACCGTAATGCAGCAGTTGAGCTTACTATTACGATGGAAACCTTTGGTCAGGAGCATAAGCAGGAGATTGTGCAAGCTCTGATTGATCATGGTTATAATCCGAAGATTTGCCAGCCGAATAAATTATATTAACCAATCGTTATTTTACATAGAAAATACCAAAAGAATCGTCGTTTTACCGATACGACAATAGTTTACAAATATTCCTTGGATTGATATAATACGAGTATCTTTATATTCTGTTATTCTATCTGCGGCATAATCAATGTGAAAGCAGTGTTTTTGAATTTTCCGATTAATTTTCATAAATATCTGCCATCGGGACATTCCTTGTCCGGGGAGCATGTTAAGCTGTGCTTATCTGAAGTAATCATCGTTGATTTACTTACGTATCCGAAGATACGTGATTAATTCAATTACAGTATTGACATTACTTTGGAAATAAGTTAAGATGAATACAAGAACATTAGTTCGTATATTGAAGGCAGTACCTTCATAAAAAGGGAGATTGGATATGGCAAAGGATGATAAAGTAAGAGCATTGGAATCTGCCCTTGCGCAGATTGAGAAACAGTATGGCAAAGGTTCTATCATGAAGCTTGGTGATACGAATGCCAACATGAATATTGAGACGGTCCCTACTGGTTCCATCAGTTTAGATATCGCATTAGGCTTAGGCGGTGTTCCAAAGGGAAGAATTATAGAGATTTACGGTCCTGAGTCCAGTGGTAAGACAACCGTGGCACTTCATATGGTTGCTGAGGTGCAGAAGAGAGGCGGTATTGCAGGCTTCATCGATGCAGAGCATGCTCTGGACCCTGTGTATGCCAAGAATATTGGTGTAGATATTGATAATTTATATATATCACAGCCAGATAACGGAGAACAGGCTTTGGAGATTACCGAGACTATGGTACGCTCCGGAGCGGTAGATATTATCATCGTTGACTCCGTAGCGGCTTTAGTTCCCAAGGCTGAGATCGATGGCGAGATGGGTGATTCCCATGTGGGTCTTCAGGCGAGATTGATGTCCCAGGCGCTCAGAAAGCTTACCGCGGTAATCAGCAAGTCCAATTGTATCGTAGTATTCATTAACCAGCTTCGTGAAAAGGTTGGTGTTATGTTCGGTAATCCCGAGACTACAACCGGTGGACGTGCATTAAAATTCTATTCCTCCATCCGTTTGGACGTAAGAAGAATAGAATCCTTAAAGCAGGGTGGGGATGTCGTTGGTAACCGTACCCGAATTAAGGTCGTTAAGAACAAGATAGCACCTCCCTTTAAGGAAGCAGAATTTGATATTATGTTCGGTAAGGGTATCTCAAGAGAAGGCGATATTCTTGATCTTGCTGCAGAAGCTAACATTATTAACAAGAGCGGTGCATGGTTTGCATATAATGATGCAAAGATCGGTCAGGGTCGTGAGAATGCGAAACAGTTCCTTCTTGATAATCCTACAATTTGTGAAGAGGTTGAGGCGAAAGTCAGAGAGAAGTATATGCTGCATCCTGCCAAGAATTATAATGAAGGTATCGAATAGATATTTTCTTCTGTTTTCTGAATCAAAATAATATTTTTGAGGCTGTCTCCGACAGGATAGTAGATATGGTTACTTAAATCAAGAAGCCGATCTGATATCTTTTCGGGAACAGCCTTTTATATGTAGCGTGATCCGGCAAAAGCCGGACCACTCTCACCAGAAATTACTCTATGGATGCTCATCTTAATTGCTAACAAAAGGATAAGGAGTTTATATGATTATTACTAAAATAGAAGAAAAGGAAAGATCCAAATTCCGGATTTACATCGACGAAGAGTTTGCCTTTATATTAACGGATAAGGAGCTTGAGACCTATCAGCTGATCGAACAATTCTCAGTTACCGAAGAATTATATGACAAAATTATCGAGAAGGTAATCACTCCGAGAGCCATTGAGAAAGCTCTTTCTATTCTTAAATATATGGACCGCTGCGAAAAGAATCTGAGAATGAAGCTAAGTCAGGCTGACTATCGTGAGGACGTCATAGATCATGTAATCCAATATGTAAAGCATTATGGTTATCTGGATGATGAACGTTATGCTACCGCCTATATCAGATCTAGAATGAATCATAAGAGTAAGCTGATGCTAAGCTCCGAACTGATGCAAAAAGGAGTAACAAAGACTTTAATCCAGCAGATCATAGAATCGGAATATTCGGGGGAGGACGAGGAGGATGCTGAGATTATTGCAATCAGAAAAGCGATTTCAAAAAAGACCAAGGATCCCGGAGCACTCTCTGGTGAGGAAAAGCAGAAGTTGATTGCTTCACTTTATCGAAAAGGCTTTGACCTTAGTAAAATAAAACAAAACTTATAACTTAAATATGTCAATTATGGCAGTACACACCAACTTTTTGAATTAATCCTTGCCTTTTCAAATCAAATATAATACAATTAAAATCGGCAGAGAATTGATTAATAATTAACAATAGAAAAATGGAGGGCTGAAAATGAGCAGTACAGCACAACTGTCAGCAAGAGAAAGAATTACTTCTTTGCTTGACGACAATAGTTTTGTTGAAGTCGGCGCTTTCGTTACAAAAAGAAGTAC
>JAEZLZ010000131.1 GCA_023415055.1 Bacillota bacterium
CTTTATCCATCCGCTTAGCACCCTACATTTCTGTAACGCACCGGATTTAGCTACACGGCTCACTGGTGATTACCGTGGTCGGACTTACACCGACAGGCATGGTCCAGCTTCGCTGGACACACGCGCATCATCAAAGAAAAGGATGACAACTAGGTTATCATCCTTTTCCTATTCCCCGTACACCTGTAGCCATATCAAATACAGCGCTTGTGTGAAGTTAATATGCATATTTTACTTTGCCCTATCGATTTTCCTTATTGATTTAGTAATTCATTCAATTTATCAGAAGGTAAGGGCTTGCATAACAGATAACCTTGACCGCGCTCACAGCATGTTTCCTTTAGATAATCAAGCTGCTCTCGGGTCTCAATTCCCTCTGCTACTACTCTATAATTCAATTCATGAGCCAAGGAAAGAATGTTCTGGGTAATTACAGTTTCCTCATTCCCATGCGGTATAGACTGTATAAAACTTTTATCAATTTTAATGATATCAATCGGAAGCTTCATGATGTGGGTAAAGGAGGAATAACCGGTTCCGAAATCATCCAGAGCTATCTTAATGCCATAGTCTCTCAGACGCTTCAGTCGCTCGATTGCCATATCAACCTGAGTTAGGAGAATTGTCTCTGTTATCTCAAATATTACTTTTGAATAGTCCAACTGATAGGAAGCGATAATCTCTTCTATCTTTTGAAAATTGCTCTCACTTTCTAAGGTTTTACTGGACAGATTAATTGATAATTCAATATTCTCTAAGCCATTCTTCTCCCAATCCTCTTTCTGATGAAGAGCTTCATTGACGATCCATCGTTCCAGACTATAAATCTGTTTTGATTTCTCAGCAATAGGAATAAAGATATCCGGAGGAATAAAACCACCGTCTGCTTTCGGCCAACGAACTAATGCTTCCACTCCGATGATCTCATTGGTCATCAAATTGTATTCCGGTTGATAAAATAATAGGAACTCCTCTTTATCAATACCATATTGAAGTTTATTAATCATCTGAACCTGTTCTATGATATCTTTCTGAAGCTCATCGCTATAGAGACTAATGTCTTGACCTGATTTCTTTGCCAGGTAACTGGCTGTCTCCGCTTTTTTAAGTAGTGTATCAATATCATGCCCATGATCAGGATAAAGTGCTATTCCGGCACTCATCGTAATATAAAATGTATAATCTGATATACAGATATTACAGCCATTATTCACAACATCTTCTATTGACTCATAGATTTGTTGCTGAGATTCATAATCCGTACATAAAATAGCAAACCTATCGCTTGTTACCCTTGTAAAGTAACTGGGAATGTTAACCTTCGTGGCTAGATACTCTGCCACACATTTAATTATATTATCGCCTATATCACAACCATAAGTTTCGTTTAGATAAGTAAAGTTGTTAATATCTAAATATACGAGAGCGAAGCTTTCTATTCCTGCAATCTGATTGCAAGATCTATGAACAATGTAATCGGATAAAACATTCTTTAATAAGTTAACCTTGGGCAAACCGGTAAGTTCATCATAAAACGTTGGCCATAAATTCGCTTTTCCCATACTTTTTCTCTCTTGTTCCCGCTTCATGATTAAAAAGTGTCATTTACAACAATCTTTTTAATAAGACAATAATTATTGGTCAAACATAGAATATAATATCAGGAGCTAAAAAACCATGTCGTATTTGGAAAATTTGAATCAAATTTTCCAAATACGACATGGTTTTTGCATTTTGCCATGCCTATAATTTAGTTGATTTAAAAATTAAAAACACGTAAAACGTGTTTTTAATTCATAAATGTATAAAATAACCATAAAACAAAAAATTTTAGGAGGATTTAAAATGAAAAATGCGAAAAGATTTCTGACACTCTCTATAATACTTATACTAGTGAGCTTGATGATTGTGTATGCTAAGACACAGATAAGAAATGAAAAAGTACAAACCTTCGCCAGCGATATGCCTCCGATCATTACTGCTGCTACCGAAGATGATACTCTTCTTGCCAGCGATATGCCTCCGATCATTACCGCTGCTACCGAAGATGATACTCTTCTTGCCAGCGATATGCCTCCGATCATTACTGCATAGTTTAGATAACGATAATATTCTCGTAATTATTTAGAATATGCTCTTTTATAAATTGTTGTGCAAAAGATAGTTGCATAGCTGAGGCTACATAATAAGCCTGTTGCAATATATCCAGACATTCTTTTCTATAGTTAGGCGATAACACTCCCAATTCAATTAACCGTTCCTTATTCCAAGCGACACCATATAATAGATTTGGGAGTGCGTGTCCTAATTTACTTTTTTTACAGGTATGTATTCCTTCATTCGCAATTGTGATTGCTTCTTCATATTTACCTACTAAACCATACCATTTTGACAGGTTATTTGCTATTGTTACCTGTAAGATAGCCCGCTGCTGTTCTTCCATATAACTGTGCTTAAGTGCATAATATGCTTCCTTAATAACCTCGATAGCATTGATGTAATCTTCTTTCTCGTAATATGCAATAGAGATATTGATTAATAACAGCGTCTCATTGTAGCTCAAGGGCCAATTTGCTAGTGATATCGTCCCATACTTCGGTATCGTTAACTGTATTGCTCTTTGAAATCCCTCGAGGCATTCATCTACATTGATTCGTTTAAGATAGTAATTAACGATTGCTTCCGCTCTTATAATAAATTGTTTGTCTAAGACAGAGTTTCCCGCTGCTTTTTTTATTTCAATTAATGCCTGGTCAGCTTTATTGAAATCATATTGCCTTATATAATCTTCAAATAGTTTCATTTGCTCCAATACCTTTAGATCTGATACCGAGAGCATAGAGTAAGCCCGATCCCTAATACGGCCCATGCGTTCCATCAACAGTTCATAAACATCCCTGCTTGGATTCTGGCTACCGTTTTCTATTCTTGATAAGGTCTCCACTGAACAGATTTCATCGCAGAGCTGTTCCTGCGTGATCGACAGTGATTTTCTTGTCATGCGAACCACATCACCTAATCGATATCTGCCCATTGGTATTCCTCCTGAAGGTAATTCTTGATCATATCGGAAGAGGATCTTTCTTCACAGATATTATAAATATGATAAGCCCGGATATAGTTTTTTACACATTCCTCTCTGCGAGTATCCATGCTGACATTTTTATCAAATAATTCTTCTATTGTTTTTGCTTTTAGATAATACAAATCGCCTAGATAGTCCATTTTTCTGCTTCCCTTACTTCTCTCTATGCCTTTGTCGCACATCTCTTTCGCTTTCAAGGCATGTCCCTCTTGCAGATACAACCTACCGGCTAAGACAGTCACTTTAGCGTAAATGAGATTGTTTTCCTCCGATAATGCCTGAAGCTCCAGATATTCAATTATCTGACCCAGTATCTCTTTTGCCCAATCAATAAGCCCGCCGAGCAACATATATTGAATGATATCGATGATTATGCCTATCTCGTTATTGCTCAGGTAATAATCTTTTATCCTATGTGCCTTAAATTCAGGTACCGTACAAGAGATCGCATCCATTAAGAGATTTAATGTCTCATCTACTTCACCACCCTGCAGTTCATTCATCAATGCCTTACTGTATATGATAAATTGCATATGGGCATTGCCTTTTGAAGCTGCAACATGTTCATACTCAAGCAGTAGTTCTTCTGCCTTGTCCAGATTCCTTTCTTTGATCTGATTCGTTATTTCCTCTCGATTGACATAAATCAAATAATCAAAATCTGTCAGAATCAACTCGAATTGATTCGGCATCCTACCCAGCCTCTCCAATAAGGTCTCGAGCAGCAAGGAATCAGCATCCCTTTCTCCTGCTTCAATCCGTGACAAAGTGGCAATGGAACAGAGCCCTTTGCACAACTTTCCCTGTGTTATTCCGTATGATTCTCGAAAATATTGTATTGCTGCTCCAATTTTATTATCTGATAAGCCGAATACATGCTCCATATTTTTCCCAGTCCTATGATCAATATTATGTTATTTAGATTAGTTTCTGCCTGATAATTTACTCTTGCTATATCACATCTATAGATTAACACATCACATTTTGATGTTCAATTATTATTAGCACAAAAATGTAAATTATCTAGACTTTTCTTGCATAAACGCATTTTATGGTGTTTTATTTCACATTATATGTATTTAAGCTGTAATTGACATTCAATTATTGTAAATTTTTCGCTTCATTTTTATGATACTCTATCATAAAAATTAATAGTAAATTTGGTCCTTTCCGGTGAGTGCATCATTTACTTTCTTCTCTAACCACTTAATCGCAGTGTACTTTTATATATAAAATGCTGAATAATCCTAGGGTTGTTGACTTTATTCCGGATAGATGGATAATATTACTATAAGGTACTCTGGTATGACCAGAGTTGCTGTAAAAATACATAATAGATCTCCTTAATCTAATGTCATCTCCGGGCTCAGGTAAGACCACCACTCTAAAGCGAACGATACAAGAACTAAAAAATGAGCTTCGAATCGGAGTAATGGAGGCTGATATTGATTCAGACGTAGATGCAAAAACCATCTCAGAGACCGGCGCCAAAGTAATTCAACTACATCCAGGTGGTATGTGCCACCTGGATGCCGACATGACCAAGCAAGGCTTAGATGGACTTGGAACCGGCGATATTGATCTGGCAATTCTGGAGAATGTAGGTAATTTAGTATGTCCTGCCGAGTTCGATACAGGCGCAATTAAAAATGCTATGATTTTAAGCATTCCGGAAGGCGATGATAAACCCCTCAAATACCCTCTTATGTTTTCTAATGTTGATGTTTTACTAATTAACAAGATTGATGTTTTAGAATATTTTGATTTTGACATAGAGGCTTGTAAGGAACGGGCGAAACATTTAAATCCGAATGTTAAAATAATAGCAATCTCTGCACGAACCGGAGAAGGCATGAAAGAATGGACCGATTGGCTGAGAACTAACGTTAAAGAGTGGGCGGAAGGGGAGGCTTAAATAATGGCAAGAGGAAGCCTTTGAAGCTTATGGCCGAGTCAGGGGTCCAAAGACTACCGGTGCTTTTCCCGTCGGCGTTGGCTTGATGCGAGTTATTCCGATTGAAAAGGCGATTAATGGTGAGACCAGAAGGGCTTCCTATGAAGAAGTATCCACGTATTTGAGTGAAAATGATATTTTCACTGTCTCGGACTGCTCCTGTCGAACCGCACGAGAAGCGATGGAAGAAGGCTGCGGCCATCTGAAGGAGGATATGTGCATTCAAATGGGTCATGCCGCTGAATACTATATCCGAACTGGCAGAGGCCGACAAATTACCAGAGAGGAAGCTTTTGAGATTATCCGTCGGGCAGAAGAAAACGGACTAATGCATCAAATTCCTAATCTGGATGGTTCCGGTCGTACACATGCAATCTGCAACTGCTGTGGTTGCTCCTGTCTGTCACTGAGAACAGCAGAAATGTTTAAGAATGTAGATATGGTTCGTTCCAATTATGTATCTCAGGTTGACAAGGATAAATGTGTTGCCTGCGGAGAATGTGTGGAGAATTGTCCTGTAAATGCACTTCAGTTAGGACAGAAGCTCTGTACCGTCAAGCCTCTTCCGGTGAAAAAGGTTGAAACTCCACGGGAAAATCAGAACATAATGATATTCAGAATATTACATGATAAAATATGGATATAATATCCTGGTTATTATCTTTATTCTTGAAGGAGGGACCTTATGCTGGCTTTACTTGATGTGTTATCAGATTTCATCGAACCCTTTATTGGACTATTATTTGAAAAGGTATGGAAGAGATACAACAATGTAAATTACTGCGGGTTGCGATGCATAAAAAGGGGCTGTGCAATACATTAATGATCGCTAAAGGGATGAAAGCTGTTCTTCCCTTAAGCTCACACAAATGTATTACATCAGCCTCTTTTCTCATCTAATCTATGAATTATCATACAATAGCAGGTACCGTTTATGTAGCTACTAACTCTTACTTCATTGCCTTTACAAGGAAACGATTTCCTCCGCAAAGTACCAGCTTCTGTCCCTGGGGTGCCTTAGTCAACCATTCGATATCCTCAGGACTTAGGCTAAATAAAGGTTTCAAGATCTCAATCTTATCCATAGCATGACCGAATATCTCAAAGTAACCGGAGATATTTCTAAAGTTTAATCGTTTTGTCAAGAAGGTAGCCGTATCCTCGATTGCTGATGTGATCACGAAGCCCTGTGCCTTAGATACCTTATACATCATAGCCATATACTTATCATAACGGAAGAAAAGGGTATCTGCATCATCAATCAATAATCTGGCACCGGTAATCGGAGCTTTACCGTTCAGTCTGGTCCAGACATCTTCGATTGCCATGAGGCAATATTTATCAGCATCCTCCTTTGATACATGAGTCACATCATAGATAACCAGACGGTGACATCCGATATTAATCTGCTCCTTACCTTCCGCAAATTGATTTAAATCGGCTACAGCACCGGCAAGCTCCTTCAGTTCCTCTAAGAAGGTATCCTTAAGTAATACATTATCTGTATTCGAAGGAGCAAGGTTCAGTTCCAAAGCTACTTTATCGAGGCTTGCTTTTACATCCTCAAGCTTCTTTGCAATCTTTTTATTATTATAGGTTTCAATCATATTATTGAAAGCAAGTGCAAACTGATTCCAATCCAGATCACCGCATTCAAGACATTGCTTCAACATAACCGTTTCAATCAGGTACTTTTGAAGATTTGTCAGTTTTGGAAGCTTAGTTTCGATTAATAGTCTTACCAAGCCGAATTTTATTTTACTTAAGAATACAACATCCTGCTCAATCATATCACAGGCATCCTGTATGATCAGAGGATTCAAGGATTCTTTTGCGAGATCAATCACTAAACCATCATACTTATCGGCCAGTTCATTGAATTCTCCATGCTTGCTGATGACAAATACAGTCCCCTCTGTATTCTCAAGCACATGTTCAATCTCATTCTTTAAAGCGTATGTTTTCCCGGATCCGGCAGGACCAAAGTAGAAGCCACTGCCTCCGTTTATCATATCTCTACGCTGTTGATAAATCTGTACTGCCATGATTGTTCCTCCTTAATAATTATTGCATTCTTTCGTAGCTGATCTGGTTTTCCTAAAGCTATTTGCTACTCCCTAATCAAATATTACAATTATTAGTATGCCAGATTTTATGCAAAATGTATAGTATATAATTCAAAAAATGTACATAATTACAAAGCCTTTTTATTAAAGATGAAACAACTGACTGATTTTTTCAGGCATAATATTGTGCCTGTGTATGCCACATCTTACTGTATAATCCATTTTGCCTCTCCAATTCCTCATGCGACCCGTATTCAATTAATTCTCCCCGGTCAAAGACAGCGATATGATCGCAAAAGCGGCAGGAGGATAGCCGGTGAGAGATATAGATTGCGGTTTTATTATTCACCAGATCATTGAATCTGGAATAGATCTCGAATTCTGCATAGGGGTCCAATGCTGCCGTCGGCTCATCCAGTATGACAACCGGAGCCTCTTTATAAATCGCTCTTGCGATCGCGAGCTTCTGCCCCTCTCCTCCGGAAAGCTCCACTCCTTCTTTATCAAAGTTTTTATAGATCGAGGTCTCAATCCCTTTCGCTAATTTATTTATTCTATTTTTCAGTCCGGCTTTCTCCAGCGCAATAGAAAGCTTTTTCTCATCCACATTTCGATAAAAGGCAATATTCTCTCTTACTGAGAAGGAGAAGAGCTTATAATCCTGAAATACCACAGCTAACAACCGATTGTATTCCTCACTGCTATAATTCTTGATATTTACTCCGTTTGCCAAAATCTCTCCCTCGAGAGGCTCATAAAGCCTGCAAAGCAGCTTGATAAAAGTGGTCTTGCCCGCTCCGTTTTGTCCGACGATGGACAGCTTCTCACCACTATGAATGGTTAACGATACATTCTTCAGTGTATATTCTTCACTTCTCGGATAGCGGAAGGAAACATTCCGAAATTCAATTTCCACCTGCTCCTTGTTCTTTATCGCTTTCTTCCCTGAATCTTTTCTTGAGGGACGCCGTTCGAATTCCAAATACTGCTCTAGATATTTACAATTTTGATTGAATTCAATAAAATTTGCCAGCATGGTAAAGATACTGCCTGAAAAACTATTTGCTGCAGCGATGTACATGGTGAAGCTGCCAACACCGATGATACCTTTCAGAACCTGCCATGCCATATAAGCATATACCGCTACCATCTGTATCTGCAGATTAATTGCAGAAATCCCATCCGTCCTACCAAACTTCGCAAAGTATTTACCAAACTGGAAGATTGATTCTGAATTATAATCCTCTACCTTCTTCAGAATAAATGGTGCCATGTGATTGATTCTCACATCCTTGGCCATTGAAAAGTCACCGATCAGCGTTATATAATAACCAAATTTCCGATTTAATGGAATTAAACCCTGATACATCTCGTAATACATACTTTGTTGCTTCTTCAGTAACGATGCGTTCACTAACATGATAGCAATGATGATCAACAGTAAAAATACATTCAATGTAGCAACAATTGCGATTAGACCAATCATTGTAATTAGACCCTGCAACAGATTAATCATACTGCCGAACATCCTCCAGAGTACCCCCTGATTATTAATCGGGAAGATAGCTTTTTCCTTCTGATCAAGTATCTCAGGATCCTCCAGATTCTCGTAATCCATGCTCATGATATGCTCGCCCATATGAAGCTCGAAGCTGTTAACCATAGCAAAATTAGCGATATCTACTTTGGTGTCCAGTACTTTAATCAGCAAATTGATCAAACCATTTCCCAGCACTGTGATTGATACATATAATACCAATATTTCAACGCGCTTCTCTCCGATCAGTTCATCTAGTATAAACTTCGGCATGATAATATTGAGAAAAGGCGAGAGGGATTTGATAATTGCTGTAATACAAAGTAGCGGAATATAGGTTTTTGACATTTTGTGAGCAAGTGAAAGATAATGAATTGCGATCATGATATTCTTCTTCATGCAAAAACCTCCTCGTCCTTATAATACTTTGCCTGAGTTTCAAACATATCCATATATCTGCCCTTTTTCTTAAGAAGCTCCTCGTGTGAGCCGTATTCCACGATCCTGCCGTTCTCAAACATTGCAATCGTATCACAGAATACCGTAGATGCAAGCCGATGGGAAATATAGATTGCTGTCTTATGCTCTACCATCTGGTTGAAATTAAGATAAGTGCTATGTTCGGCAAGTGCATCCAATGCCGCTGTCGGTTCATCAAGTACCATAATCGGTCCGTTCTTATATAGAGCTCTGGCAATGGATATCTTCTGATTCTCTCCTCCGGAGAGCTCCACACCTTCATCATCCAAAAATTTAAGCAGGCTGGTCTCTGCAGCGTTCTTCAGAGATGCAATCTTATCTGCAATTCCTGCCTGCACTAGAGCCATATCCAAGCGCTCTCGGTCTATCTTCTCTCTCTCGGTCAGGGCAACATTTTCTCCGGCGGAAAAAGCAAGAATCTTAACCTCCTGGAATACTGCCGAAAAGAGCTTGGCATATTCCTCTTTGTTGAAGCGTTTGATATTGATTCCATTCAGTAATATCTCTCCTTCTGTAACGTCATAAAGACGACACAGCAGCTTGACAAAGGTGGTTTTCCCTGCTCCATTATGTCCGACGATTGCTAATCTCTGACCATAGGGTATCTTCAGGTTAAGCTCCTTATAGATGTCTGTATCGCTGCCGGGATAGCGGAAGGACACATTACGAAATTCAATTTCATACGGGCCGGGTGGTACTGGTATGCACTCACTACTATTCTCCTCGGGCTCCTCAATGTATTTACGAAAATCACACACATCCAGATTCTGAGCTCTGATGTGAACGATATCGCTGGTCAGTTTATTCATCCACTCTGTGAAACCGGCGATGGCTGCAAAATACATGGTAACCTCAGGAAGCGTTAATCCTCCTGTGATTACAAGATAAATCAGATATGCATACACAACACCCTCACGGATGATTAAAAGAATGATATCCATCAGCCCGGCTCGAAAATAAGTCCATTTAATTTTCTTGTGCGTATCTAACCTACTGCCCTTATATTTCTGAAATAAATCAGCGATCCAACGTGACAAGCCATAGATACGCAGCTCCTTACCATAAGCAAAGTTATACATCAGATCATAGATGTATCCGGACCGTCGGTCATTTTCTGATATCTCATCCTTCTTATCGTGTTCATATTCCCTTGCACGATAATTAAAATAATAGGAGATTGCCAGATTCGCTATCAAATAGAGTAATACATATCCATTCAGCATAGATATAATGGTGATATATCCAAGGATTGCAAGCAGATTTCCACCGAGGAAAAAAAGCTTATGAAGCATTCCTTCGATTCCGGATTCATTATTATTAAGGCAACGGAAGGCGGTTTCCTTATCATTTAAGAAGTCGGGATTCTCCGTATTCTTATAATCTGTCATCATACACTTTCTATGGTGGATATTCATGAATTGGAATCTCACATACACTATCTTTGGAAAATAAACTTGATTGATGAAGGCCTTACCATAACCGGCTAATGCTCCTACCAAAGAGTAAGCTGCCAGTAAAATAATAAGCTGTCGTAGTCTCTTTCCTTCCATCAACTCCTGTAGAATAAATCTCGGAAACAATACGTTAATCAAAGGAATTGTTCCGGAAAATATAGTAAAGAATGCAAAATAGATAAAAATTTGCTTATCCTTCGTCCACGCCATCGAAACAATATACACTATATTCTGCCAAGTATTGTACTTGGGCTTCTTCTTCTCTCCCATACGAATAAATCTCCCTCTTAACTATACCTACCCCTGAAAATTATGGTTAATAATATTACATCCGTAATATCCTTATTTTACTAGTTCTATATATTTACACTCCCGCCGGCAGACACACTTCCACCAATTTCACTGCATGTGATGCTTCCCCAACAGGAGGCATCGCCTCCGATGTCGGCGCAGTGGATAGAGCCTCCCGCAGATACATGCCCGGAGACATCCCCGCAGGTCAGGCTGCCTTGACAATCCACTGCAAGTGCTTCCCCTTCATACTTCACGTCGAATTTATATTGCCCTGCATCTCCTTTTTTTAAGAGTCTTTTACCCAGAAAGGCTACGATTCGAAGCTTTCCATCCTCTTCCCAAGGTGTATCAATTTCAGTATTCTGATCAACTGGTTTTTCTGCCTTTTCCTTTGACTGATAGATACTACTTAACATCAGCTCTGCTTCCTCTTCAGTAATTGTTGAATTCTTATATAGATCCAAAATCTTCTTTACTGTTACATCTGACATAGCACTGCACCCCTTTTGGTTTTTAGAGATTACTTTGTTATTTGAGATTACCTTCTTGATTCTGCAGCTTGGATCAATACTCATCTTCCCATCACAATACAGGGTACCAATTCTGCAATTATTTCCAAGCTCAACATTTTCTGCATATACAACCTTAGATTTTAGCCCTGAAGCTTTCAACACCGTGCAATCAATATGATCCACAAGACTGTAGTTTAGATTGATATCACGTCCAAAATATAGCATGCAAAGCAGACGTAAGCTTCTAACCAATTTATTCATTCCATCCAGATCATTATGTACGATAATTGTATCACCCATCATCCTTTTGACGGTACAGTACCCATTGATCTTAATCTCATCCGCATTGATCGCGCCTGTAGAGGTCAGCAGCCCTTCATTATAGACAAAATCTGCGTTTAGATCAGCCCGCCGAAGCTTAAGTAATCCGTCTATTCTCAGTTTTTTGACTTTTATACTTTTATAGACGCGTCCAAAGCCTTCAATCGATACTTCTTCAGCTACTAAGTTCCCATTACTCCGAAGTGTACCGGATACCTTCACCCTCTTGGCCGTAACCTTACCCTTCAACTTACCCATGCCATCCACGATAATATCGTTATAATCCCCTCCATGAATGGAGCCCAATCCTTCTATTTTTTCATCATTCATAGCTTCACCACCTCATTCACGATTGCCTTATCTGAGATTCGAATACTGTCTCTATACTCCACACGATCTATGATACACAGATCTCCGACGATCACATTGTCCCCGCTGATACGTGCCGACTTTACATATTCTACATCCACCTTATCTGCTTCAATACAACCGATGTCCGCAATGGAGCACGTTGCATTTTTATGCATATAAGCTCTGGTCTTCGGGAGTTTTTTGAAGTTTTTATCCGGCTGATATTTTTTCTTAACCGAAACTGTTTCACCGGTCATCTCTTCGACCTTTACCTCACCCTGTGCAAGAATCATGATTCGATCCGCATTTATTATGCTTGCCTTAAGATCGGAAAAACTGTAAAATGTTTCTCCCTCAATCTCGTTATTGCTGGTCAGGCTGGCATAGCTGATAATATTCTTCACTCTATATTCAAAATCCATATTGATGCCGCTATAATTCTCGAAGGTTAACGCATGGAACACACCTTGAAAAGAGCCTTTCCTATCCTGGAGTTTCTTTGTCTCCCGTCTTCTACCTCCGTTACATAAGATCCTACTTTCCAGATACTGTGCAGTAATTGAGCCTGTTGCAATAATGATATCTCCTTTACATATTCCAGTCAGCCTCATATCTCCGGTAGCTCTAAGTTTCGTGAACCCAGTTTCCTCTGCGATGAATTCTCCGGCACACCGGACCTTACCTAAGGAAGATTTCGTTATCCGAACAAGTCCGGCACAGGACAGACGACGAATCGTACTATTCTGTACCTTAAGCTCGCCGGCTGCAAATACCGTATTATAGTTTCCATGGATTGATCTTTGACCCAGACTGATCATAATATTTTTCATACCAGGTTCACTCCCATACCATCCGTACTAAATTGAGCCGCGTTATTATCCTCCTCATCAAACTTAAAATTAAAGCTGTTTCTATATTTAAGTTTTAATGAATTCGATAAATCATTGATATGAATCTCTTTTACAATACTTAATCTGCTATCGATATAAACCTGCGCCTGTTCCTCATAAATCGTTGCATAATAGTCTCTCTCCCGGTCAAATAACAGGAGGATATAGCCGGTGGACTTCATCTTCGGAAGGTAATTCTTCAATCCTTCTATGACATCCATAATCTGCCCTCTTGAGATATCCGAATGTTCCTTGAACTCCGATAGTGCTATCATGATAAGAACTTCTATGAAGGAAAAGCTATTCTTCTGAAAAGCCTGCACAAAGGCAGGAATCAGATTGTCAGGAATCTCTTCTATAATCGCAAGATCCTCCGTAGTGAAATATCGTTCTGCGACCTCCGGTGAGAGTATCTTTGCCAGCTCCTCCAGAGAGTAACGATCCTTAAGCTCCTGAATCGCCCGGATCCGGTTAAGAATCTTATTTCTTGGAAATATAGTCTCCTGTCCGGTGAAGGAGGGTTGTTTAATAAACCATTCCTCTGGAATGAGACCCTCCCTTTTCCAGCGGTAAAG
Source organism: Bacillota bacterium (assembly GCA_023415055.1). Taxonomy (GTDB): domain Bacteria; phylum Bacillota; class Clostridia; order Lachnospirales; family Lachnospiraceae; genus Mobilitalea. Next base: position 13,520 of record JAEZLZ010000131.1, read on the forward strand.
CTGTCCATAGGAGATCCCCGTTTCATTTAATAATTCCTTCTTTGTAATCAGCATGATTATTGCTCCTTCCTATAACTTAGGCTTTTTATCAATCAATATTTCACATTAATTTAAGCGGCTGGTGTCTCCTAAAAACTCAGCGTAACAATGTTATGTTTTACTGTATGGCAATAATGCAACATAACATTGTTACGCTGTCAATGAGAATTTAATAATATTTTTCCAAAAACGTTATTTTCATTTCCATATAAATTATGTATACTGATTAAGTACATGTTTATCACTTACATATGGATTGAAAGGACTTAAGAACATGAAGAATGAATTGTTTACGATAGGACCTGTGACGATCTACGGTTATGGTCTGATGATTGCAATCGGAGCATTATCTGCTTATATCACCTCAGAGTACCGGGCAAAGAAACGAGGGATGCAATATGAATTAGTCTTTAACCTGTTCATATGGGCATTGGTCGGCGGAATATTAGGAGCCAAGCTCCTCTACCTTCTCACACAGCTGAAAGCAATTATGGAAGACCCCTCGCTGCTCCTGGATATCTCCCATGGCTTTGTTGTATATGGCGGTATCATCGGCGGTATTATATCCGGTTTCTTATTTACAAAGAAGCACAAATTGAATTTCCTGGAATTTTTTGATCTTGTAATGCCTTCCATTGCCTTAGCTCAGGGCTTCGGCAGACTCGGCTGTCTGCTGGCAGGCTGTTGTTACGGAAATGAGACAAATAGTGCTTTTCACCTTATTTTCCATGAATCGGATTTTGCTCCAAATAACGTTCCGTTAATTCCCACTCAGCCTATCTCAAGTGTACTGGACTTTCTTAATTTTTTTGCACTAATCATGATAGCGAAGAGATCAAAAGCAAAGGGTCAGGTTGCCGGCTTTTACTTAACTTTTTACAGCGCTGGCCGTTTCATCCTGGAATTTTTCCGCGGAGACTTAGTGCGTGGTACGGTAGGACCTTTATCAACCTCACAGTTTATCGCCATTTTTCTCTTCCTCATCGGTTTAGCGATTATCATTATTACCGGTCTTCATGCAGGTCATGCTGTAATCAGCACCGTAACAGAAGAGGCTATGAGTCTCCAGGAGGACGAATCCTCTGAGGAGACAGAGACCTTTGAGGAGACAGAAGTCTCTGAGGAGATAAAAGAAAATGACAATAATGAAATGAACTAACTCATGACTAACTTGAATTTGCATATAGTGCAGACAAGTATATCTTTTCCATAATAATAAGGCTGTCACACCGGATCCTATCCTCCTCTTCTTAGAAGAGAAGGAAATAAATCTCTCGTGTGACAGCCTTATTATTATATCGTCATTGATTCATTATTCTATTTTGAATACACTAACCGATTCCTCTAAAACAGTTGCATCATCGCTCAGCTGCTGTACAACATCATTCAATTTATGAACCTCTTCCAGCTGATTATCTGCGGTAACACTAAGCTGCTCAGCCGCCGCTGCCGTCTCCTGTGCTGTTGCAGAGATACTTTCTATCGCTCTTAAGGTATCGTCCTTTGCATGCTCTATTCCTTCCACGCCGAAAACAATTTGATTTAAATTACTGGTTAGTTTTTCGACATGGCTGTTGATATCGGTAAAGGCATTCACGGTTTTATCCAGTGCTTCTTCCTGGGATAACACAATACTTTCTGCATATTTAGCTGAATGAACCGTCTTCTTCGTCTGCTGTTCAATCCTCTGGATAATCTTTCCGATCTCTCCGGAAGCCTTCAGCGATTCATCTGCCAGCTTTCGGATCTCCTCTGCTACCACGGCGAAGCCTCTGCCATATTGACCCGCTCTTGCTGCTTCAATGGATGCGTTCAGAGAAAGAAGATTGGTTTGTGATGCAATCTCATTAATGGTATGGATGATTCCCGCAATTGCCGCCGATTCCTTAGCAAGGCTTTCAATATCGACGATAACTGTTCTGGTCACATCCGTGGTGTCCTTTGCCTTATGGCTGAGATTTTCAACAATATCCATACCACCGCCGACGATATCCTTCGTGTTATTTGCAATCTGCTCAATATTGTGGGTACTGCTATAAAGCGCATTGATCTTCTCAGCAAGATCAGCCATCTGATGAAGGCAGCTTTCTGCATCAACCGCCTGCTGTGTTACGCCCTGCTCGATATCTCCTACCGCACTCGATATATTCTTAGTTGCACTTACCAAAATAGTTGAGCTATCCGAAACTGCTGCAGCGGACTGGGATACGGTCTTACTGGTTCCCGCCATCTTGCGAATCAGCTTCTGCATGCCCTTAATTACATCATTGATGCTATTACTTAGGATTCTAAATTCATCCTTTCTCTTTATCTTTGTATAATTAGTAAGGTCGCCGGACTCCGTCTTATGTAGTACATCGTTAATCTTATGGATGGAATCACTAAAGCCGAATGCCATATAGGATCCTAGCACTATTGCGATAATACTTGCAATTAATCCAACGATTGAGGTTATACTTCTCACCGCATTCGCTTCTTTTACAATTACTGATTTAGGTATCATTGCACACAGAAGACTATTGCTCGATTCCAGCCTAGAGTACAGGAATAAATATTCCTTATCTGATACCCGGACATATTCCTGTCCTTCCTTCACTGTGGTATCCTCAAGTGCTTTTGTATAATAGCTCTGCTTGGTAAGTAAATAATCCTTCGGAACTTCTCCTGATACGATTTCTCTTCCATCACCAGTAATAAATGCTGCTATGCTGCCCTCGGGAAAACCACTTTCCTTCAATGTATTAAATACATAATCGTAGGATACGTCCAGTACGATGCATCCGATCGGTTTCTTACCGGAATTATATAAGTATCTCAGATAGCTGATGGCATAGGCATTCTTTGTAGAAACCGCCTGCTGGTCAAGATACGAATGTAATCCGATCCACTGCTCCTTCTGCTGGCTTTGTACGAAGTCAGCACCCTCACCTTCGGCGATAAAATTATCAAAAATCAAATGAGAGCTGTCTGTACCGTTTCCGGATATACCTTTACCGTAATTAGAGAGTAAATAGATGTTAGATATGTATTCTTCGGATAAAATGTTCGCTGTAACCGAGGATTGGACTTCCCGATAGCGATTCATTTCTTCTGCTTGATTCTTTTTAAACAGACCTGAATAATAATCCCTTAGTACTTCATCGGAATTGAGTGTATCTGCTTTGGAGGCTACGATTTTAAAGCCGAAGTCCAGATATTTTGCCATATTTGACATATTTGACATCGTTGAGCTTTCATAGCTCTCAATTAATCCCTTGGACGATCTGGAATACGATAGAACGCCAAGAACAATGATCAGGATCACAGGAACTAAGAATGCCAGGATTAGTTTCGCTCTGATACTGTTTAACCGCTGTAACAGATTTCTTGAATCATGCTTTTTTTCATTCTTATTCACTTTTTGTTTCCTTTTACTGAAGTACGTAGTAATTGTTTTTCCAACAACCATTCCTCTTATGTGTGTACTCCTGTCCCCAGACGGAATACACTACTCCTTTCATTTCTATCCTGTCCTGTCGCATCCCTCCGACAGTCGTTTCCAATAAGGTCCTTACCAATCCACGTTTGGTTAGGATTCCTTTTATGTAAAAGATAGCCCCTTAATCCCCTGTTGAATTGCTGTTTACTAAAAATCTATTATCATTCCATCATAAGATACAACAAACCCTACCTTATCCGCTTCTTCCACCATCCGGTCATGAAGCCAGAGACCATTATGGGAAAAATGATTCACGACCCATTTTGTCGTCTCATCTGCAAGTCCGAGCTCAATCAAACGCTTACGCTGCTTTACCGCATCGGAGAGTCCCATATGATAGACACCGTCCTCCATACTTTGTGTTGTACAATCCAGACTCACCAGATCCAAGTGGACCTTCTGATTTGCCAGATATTCCATCGTACTATCCGGGAAAGCTCCGGTATCGTGTCCATAAAGCATCGCCTTATCCCCATCGATAATCTCATAGATCAGGCATTCTTCCCCTCTGTCATGATGTGCTAACAAAGGTATGACCGTATAATTCTTAACGGATAGCTTCTTGAAGGGTTCTGCTCTATAAAAGGAAAAGCAATCCTCCACCTCCTCCACCTTGGGTACCTCAGACCATATTCTCTGCCTCACTCTCTCATTTCCATAGATATGAAAGTGATTATGTTGATGTGTAAAAGGTCTTCTAAGCAGTTCCAGATCTGCCGGATAAAAATGATCCGAATGACTATGGGTCACCAGCAGATGGTCTATCCTCGTCAGATCAAGTCCGTAAACAAGACTATGCATACTGGTATCCGGCGATAGATCAATCAGTAAATCGTCATTGATTAATGCCTGTGATCTGGTCCGGATATTTTTCCCCTTCAACCTTCTGGCTTCCTTGCATAGCTCACAATTGCAAAAGAGCCCTGGCCAACCTTCTCCGGCACCTGTTCCGTAATAAGTCAACTTCATGTCAATCTCCCCGCCTTTCTTGTATCCAAAATAGATTACTTACAGCATTTTATCCTCCTACATCCCTTCTTTCCATATATAAAAAGCGTGACTATAAACTCTATACTTCTCCTCGAATGAAAGTCTAGTACCGACCGCCTGCTATTTATCTTCTCCTAAGCAGGAAGGAATGGATGCCATGGGGCTTCGCATTAAATACAAATCGATCCGGCATTACCTCTCCTATCACAGAATTGTTCAAATCCACCGGTGTGATTAAGAAGCCATCGACCCATAGGCTTCTGATCTCTGTTAATCCGGTTAATTCCCTGAGACGAATGATTACTCCATCCCCTGACTCCCTTACATTAATGAGCTGCATGTGCTCCGGAAGACTGATGCCTGCGCCGGATAAGACAGTACCGGTCAATTCAACCCCCTCCTTAAGCATAGCGGCGCGCTCCATATTATCCGTCTCCCGAACCTTACGATAGGCGTATAATATGTATCGATAAGACAGATCTCCGCCAATCCATTGTGGAAAGTTAGTTCCCCACATATTATTAAATAAACTAAAATATATAATCGGTTCACTGGGCGGCTGATAGCTTTGCTTATACTTATAGATTCCGGTTTCCCCAAGCGAAACCAAGGGAGTATCCTTTGCAACGAAGCAGATACCGTTTTGTTCGTCCGATGCTGAGATATAGTTCTCAATACAGTACAAGACATGATTTGCATTTTCTTCGATATCCGTGGCAGGATTCAGCACTGCATTGGATTTATTAATCCGATAATCCTTCCATCTTTCATTCGTTGGAAGCAATAAGGAACCTGATTCTATATAGGGTGATTCACTCTTATTCTTTAATCGGACGTCAAGAAAGATCTCATCTCCGACGGGCGGTAAGGTGATCTCTAGGATCACCTTCTCGGCATCACCATATTTTTCGGTGCTTTCCTTATTTCCATAATATAAGGTTAACGTATCCTGATTGATATGGTAGCTCAAAAACTCAGGATAATAGGTTTTATGCTCACATACAGGATAAGCCTCCCTGCCGTAGTCCTGAATACCCCAGGTCGAGAAACGGTAAGCATAATCCCTAAGATAGTTGGTAACATCCATAATTCCATATCGATCATAACGGTAGGAGAAGATCGACTGCCCATTGCATCCCTGTAATAAAACTGTATTCAGTTCTTTATCATAGAGCTTAGATATACATCCTGTCTTATCAGAAAAGCTCAGACGGTAACGATGATTTTCGATCACAATCTCTTGCTCCGACTTAAGTACCGATAGCTTATTGGGATAAGGATAGCCATCTTTAATAATAATCGGAACTGTTCTCATCGGTTCGAGCTCCCTTACATAGCCGGACCACTCTCCATTAATCATTGTAACCGGAAGCGGCTGCCCTTCACAGTAGATACTGCAGCCGGTAAGATCTCTGTTCAAATCCTTTAAAGATACCCAGCCGGTATAAGTACTGCTGCCGGAGTGAAAGAAGGAAACCTTATTGTCACTCTTCTCATCAATCAAGCTCTTTACTTCCCGGACCAGCTGTACACTGTCTATTGCCCTGTCCCGCTGCTCCTGCCAGGATTGCTCCATAAATTTATATTTTTTCTTTTGCTTCTCTTTCCTAAAGTCCTTCTTGTGATATACTCTTTTCGCCCCGAGCCAGGTCTTGACATCGGCTCCCCAGGTATGTTCTTCAAACAGACTTATGTCTTCATAGTACTGATTCAAAAGCTCTGTGTATTGCTCACTATTTGAGTATTTATTCTCGTAGTATTGCTTCAGCCTAAGAGCCTGAAGCCGTCTGCTCGTCTCTCTGGCTTCCCGTACCATCCCCACTTCTTTGGGATAAGCTCCTACGCCATGGATCCAGGTATCTGCAAGGTCCTTAGTTACGGTAGGAAGTTTTGATAAATCATGTTGTGATAAATCTTTATAAAAGTCATCCATAGTACCGCAGACTATCTCAGCCTCCGGATACATCTTACGGATCTCCCGGACCATTTTTTGTATCACCTTGACTGACTGAGGTCCGCAGTTATCCTGTGTCTGCATCAGTGCCATCCACACCGGATACTCCCAGTCCTTTGGCGGCAGAAGTGATGTTCCGTAGCCACCTTTACTGTACATCGTAAGAACCTGTTCACCACTCGGCGACTTCCAATGAAACAAAAAAGGAAGATTAGGTGGTGTAGCAAATTCATTGCAGCCTAAATGCAGGAACTTAACCCCTGCTCCTGAAAGTATTTGGGGCAGCATGATACCATGCCCCGGAACGTCAGTCATCTTGGCTGAAATTGGAAATGGCTTATGGTATTGCTCCGATAATTCCCGGCTAAAGCGCAGACCCTCAATATACTCCTCTGCACTACAAAAATCTGTATGTGAAGTAAACGGAAGTGCATGCCATACGATCTGGCCCCGTTCAATCAACTGCTCCAATTCCTTCTTTTGATCTCCGTCACACCGTTGTGTTATTATCTTCAGAGGCCAGGCAGGCATCGTCCATACATAATTAAGCCGACCCATATGCTGGGTCGCGTTACAGGTAGCAATCACTTCCTTCAGCATAGAGTCGGCATATCTATCGATCACTTTATAGGATAAGTCAGTGAATCCGATATCAAAATGTGTCTTGAATACTAGAATTATCTTCTTAACCATAGAAGTCCGTACCCCCTTGAAAGCTTTATTTACTGTCATAATAATCGCATGTTCTTTTTGATGCTCCTCATCTTTCTTACCTTCAGCTCCAGCTCTTCGATCAGATCAAACAGCTTATCCGGTGCCGTCACAATATAATCCGGTGTTTCCTCTTGATTGACCGGATTCATATCATAGCGGGGGCTATAGTTCGCTAGTATTGAGACAATTCCCATCCGGTTTGCTCCTGTAATATCTCTCTTAAGATTATTTCCTATCATCACGATCCGGTGCTTATCACAATCCGTTAATCCTAACGCCTTCATTGCATGACGGAACATGACCGGTGAAGGCTTTTCCTGACCAAGTTCATCCGAAAATGCCTTTGCATGGAAGCAGTAATCCAAGCCATGTTCCAGATATATATTGTCAAAGGAGGTTTTGGTTCCGTCTGCCACCAGAGCTATCGTATATCCGTATTCGTACAGCTTTACTAAGGCTTCCTCTGCTCCTGGGAACAGCTTTGCTTTAAGAACAGTTCCCATCACATTTTTCACCTCGGTGGACTCATCCACCAGAGTATCTCCACTATCAATAAATACAACTAGTTCTTTTCTCATATTCGTATCCCTGGTCCCATTAGCAGCATACTGTATAGTATAATTCTTTCACGCCTGTTCCGCTGCCCTTCTGCCAGATTAATTACTCCTGCTGTCAAAGTACTGCAGATTCATGATTGTAGATGCTATCACATATTTACTGATTGAAAATCTATGACTTCCAATTTATGACCTATATGTATTTTTTATTAAATATACTTATCTTGTGTATTAACATACCATATATATTATGTTTTGTAAATAATATATTTATATGTTTTATATAATATCCAAGCATTTTTTATATTAATTATTGTTATATTTACTATATGCCAGGCTTATATATCCTATAAATCTATGCACATTAATCAATTAAAACATATAAAGAATATCTCCTGTATCAATAATACGGAGTAAAGTGAATATGTCATTTATCATATTCCATTTTCGTTACAGCTTTCGTATGTTGAACATATATGGATATAAAAAAGCTGTTTCAAAAAACTCATTTCTGATGTAAGGAAAGATCATATTATTCTTTTCTTTCTATCATAATGAGATTTGAAACAGCCCCTTATTCAATTTCTTAGGTATTTATGAACTGAATTAATCACAAATAAATAAAGCCGGAACAATAAGATCCGTTTTTGTGGTAGTTCTATTTATTTGTGCGATTAATAAGTCGACAACCTTATCTGCCATCCCGATTTCATCCTGTTTCATATGTGGAAGCGAAAGCTCCTGGATGCCATCCACACATGATATCTCAATTTCTTCTCCAAGCTTAATACCAAGTTCTTTTGCAGCCTCCATAACCGATGGAATCAGACTGTATTCCGTACAAACGATACCATCCAGATCTGTATGGTATTTTTTTAAATACTCCATGGCTCTTCGAATATTCTCTTTGTCTGCCGGATGTTGATATATATTCTGATCAAAAAGCAAGGTACATTCAGGCAATGCAGTGATTCCAAACTCAGATGAGGCTTCATAAAAGCCACTCTTTCTTTCAAGAAGGGAGGAGGTACCGACAATCTCAGTAGAAAAAAACGCCAGCTTACGGCATCCGTTCTCATAATGACGCTTCACAAGCTCTTTTATCGCCAGAAGGTTATCTGTTCTTACGGAGGGTACCGAGATTCCCTCCAGCTTCTTGTCAATCACCACCACCGGGAAGCCTTCCAAAATAAGCTTTAGGATCGTTGTGTTGTAATACAGTCCATGGCACGGCATTACAATCAAGCCGCTCACTTGCGAATCAATCAGAAAATCTATCTCTTCGGACTCCTTTTCCCGATTATAATATGAGAATCTAGGTAATACCTTATAGCCGTATTCTTCGGCCTTTCGGTCAATCCTATAAAGAAGATCGAGGCCGAATGCATTCGAAACATGCTCCATGACAAGACCGATTTTCTTGCAGGAAGTATCATCTGTATTGGTAGTAGCCCTCACCATCTCCACTTTATTTCGTGACTTTACAAAGGTTCCTACCCCGGGAATTCTCTGGAGAAATCCTTCCTCCTTCAGCATGTTTAAGGCTCTTTTCACAGTTATCATGCTGACGCTGAAGCTACGCTTAAGCTCTTCATCAGAGGGTATCTTCATCCCTTCCGTATAAATACCATCCTCGATCTTCTTCCTTATATCCACATACAGTTGTTTATACAAGAAGTTATCCCTCTCCAACTTAAATTCACCTCATTTATATATTAAATATACTTAATGGCATTATACATCAGTAAAAGGTAAAAGAAAAGGAGAGAATTATACTTTTTTCCTTGTAATACAGGTAACATAAGCCCGACAAACGATAGAAAACACGCTTCGCGAATTTTCTATTGTCATGAATGAAAACAGGTGAATATGTGCACACGTATACATCTGATAGCCCTTTCCTATGCAAAATGTTGCATCTGCAATCGTCCGGACTACACTATCTGCATACACATGCATGATATTCACCTTTCTACTTTATAGATGATTTATGATTCCTAAAACCATTTGAAATTAAATGATTTTAAAAGCAGCGGAAGAAGAATATTCTTCTCAGATTAATCCGGTCGAATTCCCAGCGGTTTCTTCTCCAGCGGAATCCCTGAACAAATTGATTATCCACTCTGGTAGGGTAGAACCAAAATTCATTGCCGTTGAACAGCCAGATATAGGTAAAGCGGAACAGACATCTTCTCATTTCTCTGCGCCTTCCAAATTCATCTCTTCCGCCTCCCGGACCAATAATGATGCCGAAGCCTGCTCTGTCCTGTTGTCCATTTGGTTCATTCATCTGTCTGCGATCCATACGAGGTGCTTCCGGAATAAAATCCGGAGGAGCTGACCTTGGTTGATTCTCCATTCCCGGGAATTGTGGTCCCATATCCGGCGGTGGCGGAGGAAATCCCCCCGGCCCCATTGGCTGCCTTTGTACATAATCAAATCGGTTGGTATTCTCTCTATTTTGATTAAAATTATCGTTATACAAGCTGTATACCCCTTTCTGCACAATAATTCATACCATATTCTATGAATATCGTACCGAAATGGTTATTACTTTTGAATGTATGTTTAGCGATGGCGCCACTTATTAAAACTCTTTTTTCTTATATATCCCTACTGAAATTGTATAGGATATTACTAACGCAAGAAGCAGGATCAGAGGAAAAATAATGTACCCGTTTTCTATTAATTTCATGGCAAGTGAAGTCCAATCCTCAGGAATGCTTATTTCACCTTTTTTTATTGCCTTACCCACAACCAGCAGAATTCCTACCGGAATGAAATAAACCGCAAAAAAGATCAATCGAGCTTTCTCAACTCCTAATTTAGTAATAAAGGGAAGTACGATGCAATAAAATGCAATTACAATTCCTGCTCCAATAAAGCAATTATTCATACCGGAAAACAAATTCTCAGGTCGTGTCACTGCATTAATACCTATGGTGAATAGTATACTAATTGCAGTTCCGATGAGTGTTAACAAAAGCATGATACTGTATTTGCTACGTACAATATCTTCTCTGGATATTGGCATGGTTAATGCATAAATATCCCATTTTGCAAGTTCATCATAAGAATAAACACTCAGTGTCAGTACGGCGACCAGCATTGTAAATATAGTACTGAAAAAGCTGGATTCCTCTGCGGTAAATCCCATAAACGCATAGAGTACTGCTAATACAGCAAAAATCTTGGCATTTTTCTTCAGATTCATAAAATCCTTCAATATTAATCCGGTCATTTATAACAGCTCCTTTCCCTTGCTGATGTATAGCATAATTTCCTCGATGGAGGTTCGATCAATCGTATACTGACGATAATGTTTCATAAATTCATCCTTTTTCTTAATCATTATGTCCGCGCCGAAATTATTCTCACGAATGCCAACAATGTAGCTTCGATCAATCCCCGGAACATCTTCTTTCCGGCAGTGAAGAATTCCATATTGATAAATCAATTCATCCTTACTCTCACTGAACACGATTTTTCCTTTATGCAAAAAGGTAACATAATCAGCAACCTTCTCTATATCACTGATGATATGAGAGGATAAGAAGACTGTATGATCTTCTTCTTGAATATACTCCAGAAAAATATCTAAAATCTCATCCCTCACCATTGGGTCCAATCCGCTGGTCGCTTCATCTAGAATTAATATCTTAGAATGATGAGATAATGCGATTGCTATGGACAGCTTCATCTTCATTCCTCTGGAGAATTCTTTTATTATTTTCTTTACAGGAAGATCAAACCTCTTAATATAATTCGCAAATAGTTCTTCATCCCAGCTCTTATAGATATTCTTCATAATGTGATTTATATTCTTCACATTCAGGTTGTCATGCAGGCTGCTACCGTCAAATACTACTCCAATCGTTTCTTTTATTTCCAATGGAAGCTGAGCAGAGGGGTACCCTAAGATACTCACTTGTCCCTCGTCCGCCTTAATTAGATCAAGAATTGCTTTGATCGTTGTCGTCTTTCCGGCTCCGTTTTCGCCAATGAACCCCATAATCGTTCCCCTTGGAACGTTGAAGCTGATATGATCCAGGGTGAAATCCTTATAACGCTTTGTTAGTCCCTGAATCACCAGAGCATCCGTTGCTGTATTAGTATTCATCATCTCTACTCCTCCTCATATATCATTTTTATTATATCCTGGATTTCCTCCAAAGAAATTCCACCGGCTTTTGCACCTTCTACCGCTTTCCCCAGATATTCTTCAACGATACGGAGCTGTTCTTCCCTCACAAATTCCATATTCTTCTCCGCAACAAAACTCCCTTTTCCGATCACAGTATAGATGAAACCGTCGCGCTCCAGATCTTCATAAGCTCTTTTGGTGGTAATTACGCTAATTCTAAGTTCCTTTGCCAGCATTCGCATGGAAGGCAGTAAAACACCGGCTTCTAAATCACCGGTAATAATCATTTGTTTTATCTGGGAAGTAATTTGTTCATAGATAGGTTTTTCACTGGAATTACTGATCAGTATGTTCATTTCTACCTCCGATTTTATTGTTAGTCACTAAGGCAGTGTTATAGTGTATATATTCTATATGCACACTATAACACCATACATTCTTTGTGTCAAGTGTGCTTTTTATTTTCTTTTTAACGGTCCTCTGCTCGTATGAATTATAGACCTAAAAAAGGAGTAAACCTTTCGGTTTACTCCCAGTATTTCTTATATTCCTATTTCGGTACAAATATCATATAAACCTATAAATATCCGGTATAGTATACATCCTGTCTCTATGATGAACTTTTATATGATGTAACATTAGTTATACCGTAAATTTCTGAACCTCATTCACCAGATTGTCAGAATTCTTATTCAGCTTCAATGCTGACTGATTTAGATCTCCTACCGATGCCACCTGATTAGTAGCTGTCTGGTTGACATTATTGGAGGAAGCTGCTATCTCCTCCAGCACTGCAGATATGTTCTCGATTGCCCCAAGCGTACTGACTCTTGCTTCTTCGATGTTTGCTACGTTATCCGTAATGTACTTAAGGAATACGATCAGCTTCTCTACACTGCTATTGATATTATCATAGGAATCCGTGGTGTTCTTCACGGCATTTTCCTGAAGCTGTAATACTGTTTCTGCCTTACGTGCCGTCTCGACCGCAGTCGTTGTATCCTCCTGAATACTACCGATGATCTTCTTAATATCATTTACCGAAGACTTAGATTGCTCTGCCAGAGTTCGGATCTCACTTGCCACCACTGCAAAGCCCTTTCCGTGCTCTCCCGCTCTTGCCGCTTCAATCGATGCATTTAAGGACAACAAATTCGTCTGGTTTGCAATATCATTGATTACATTGATGATTTTATTAATCGAGGAGGATTTCTCGGCAAGCTTCTCAATATTCTGGATGATATCCGTAGTAATCTCAATTGTAGACTTCGTCTGCTGATTCAATTCTTCCGAGATGACACTGCCTTCCTTTACACTCTTCTTGGTCGTGTCAGCGATCTGCCCGATTTCCTTTGTATTCTCACTAACGACCTCAATCCTCTGTGACAGGTTGTCCATCTGAACCAGACATTCCTCAGCATCTTTTGCCTGTTGATTGATACCCTGTTCAATCTCATTCATTGCGGATGAGATATCCTCCGATGACTTGAGGAAGAGCTCCGATGTCTTGGTTACATTCATAGAGGATTCGGATACCTCACTACTCAGTTCCTTTACCTGCTGGATCAAGCCCTTCATATTATTAAAGGTTATCTGGATCTCATCAATCAATATATGGAATTCATCCTTACGCTTTGAATTAAATTGAACGGTAAGGTCACCCTTAGCAGCAAGCTTCAATTTACCGATAATTCCCTTAATGGTCTTATCAATGTTCATGGATAACGAAGCTGCAATCAATACTGCGAGGATACAGGCAATAATCACAATAATAATCGTAATCTCCTTAATATCATCTGCCTGACTCGTTATCGTTGATTTTGGCATCAGTGCGCAAAGTGTTGCCCCAGTAGTACCGATCTTTGAGTACATGAACAGATAGGTTGCCCCTTTGTAATCTACATATTTGGACCCACTGCTATCTTCGCCAGCCAATGCATCCTTATAAAAATCCTCATTGAGGAAGATCTTCTCTTGCTTCAACGCTTCGATATCAATACTAGGATCCTCTTGTTTTAAAGAGTAGTCAATGATCTCTCTTCCATCGGAGGTAACTAGTCCGATAAAGCCTGACTTGTCAAATTCCAGACTGGACAGAATGTTAGTAATAACATCCGCCTTCGTCTCTACAATGACAATTGCATCTACACCTGCAATGTTTCGGATCAGACGCATGGAATAATCGTCTGTTGATGCTTCCAGCTTCTCATCCAGAAAAGTATCCTCTCCGTCCCAAACATTCTGAAACGAATGATCCTTCAGGTATTTACCCATCTCCGTATCCCGAAATTCTGCTAAAATCCCGCTTTTATAAGTTATGCCAGAGGTGGTGATAGAATCTACATTATCCGATATCAAATAAATATTTTCAACAAATTCATCGGTAACCTGCTTGGCCATCAATGAGCTTGAGATATTTTTTCTCAAGTTACTTGATTCCAGCCTATCTGATATATTTAAAAAGTACTTACCAATATTATCATCGTTGGCATATTGAATCGTTGTGGCTTCCACAGATTCAAAACCAAAACGCATGAACTCTCCTGCCATATTAATCGTATCAACGGTTGCCTTTTCGTAATTGCTTTGTATACCGCTGGATGCTTTTAGGAAGGATACTACACCAAGTATAATAATAAATGCAATCGGTACCAGAAAGGAAGCAATCAGCTTAAATCTCAAGGTCGCGAAAAAGTTGACCTTTGTTGCATTGTCAAGAAATTCTTCTCTTTCCTTCTTCACCTTCGCCTTTGTAGTCTGCAGCTTTTTCTTCAATTCCTGTTTTCTGCGTTCCACATCATCATTTACCATACTCTCGCTTGTACCAAGCTTACCTGACCCATATGTACTCTTACTCTCAGAAGATGTCTTTTTCTTTCGTTCCTTAGTCATAGCTTCTAGCTTTTTAGTAAAGCCTTCACCCGGTTTTCCCATTTTTTTCCTCCGAAATTCTTATGATTGTAACGCTTACGCATTCATCTGTATAAGTCTGTCTTTCAAACTTTTCTATACCCATTATATCATTTTATGACTCGTTTTACCAGTATTCAACCTAGATTTTATTAATATAAAATCCGAACTATTGCACCCTGTCATTGCTTGGGTTATAATAACTCTAAAAACGATAGATCGGAGTTGTACACAATGAAAACCTTGATTTCTCAACTGATCGCCATGGCAATATCAGCATTTATATTCATGAAGTTATCCATTAAGCTATCCTGGAGTAAAAGGCTCTGGACTATCCTTAACCGACGATTAAATCCCGCCTATAATGCAACCGTATGGCTCGTCTTTGCTGCGGTATTTCATATATTCATTCAGATGATCTGCGGTTCACTTGGGATTACCGATTCCAGAATTATCACCGGTCTCTTAATCGGATTCTATTTTGCTTTTATACCTAATCTTGGCGCAAAAAAAAAGGATGGAAAGAAGTAATGTATTGTTTCTATCATTCCACCTTGAAAATTCCATATGCCCAAACGATAAAATAATCCGCATAAGCAGTGAAAATATCACTGTCCAGGCAGACTATTTTATCAGTTATATAGGGACGGAAATTTGAAGTAAGCGTATTAATTTAATATTTTTAATAATTGTAACCGTGTTTGAACGTCTTGTCAATACTAACGTCATATTCGATATATTGTGTTATTTTTTATTTATTTATATCTGTTTTTGTTTGTATTATTATACGCCGATGTATGCTTTAATTAAATTAAATGTATGCTCCAGTCCTAATCTGTGTGTACGCTCCATTCCATGAGAAGCATGGACGCCCTGACCGATTAATGCACCACGGATGTCATTGCCTGCTCTGAGTGCTGATGATACATCTGAACTATAGTGAGGGAAGATGTCGATTACATAATCAATTTCTCTTTCTTTCGCATGAGCGATCAATCGATTCGTCATCTCATAGTCATAAGGACCGGAGGAATCTTTCGCACAGATTGTTACCTTGTACTCCGATCCGTTCAGATCATCGCCGACAGCACCCATATCCACCGCTAAAAATTCTGTAATTCCCGCCGGGAGATAACTAGCACCATAACCAACCTCTTCAAAATTACTGATTAATATCTTTAACGTCTTCTCAGGAACAGCCTGTTCTTCAGACATCTCCTTCAGTACCCCGAGTAAAACCGCCACAGATGCCTTATCATCCAGATGCCTCGATTTAACAAAACCCTTATCCGTATATTGAAACTTAGCATCAAAGCTTACGTAGTCTCCGCTATTAATTCCAAGCTCCAACACATCCTCTTTACTTTTCACTATCTCATCCAGCCGGATCAGCATGTTACGGTCCGTGCGTTCCATCGTTCTTGCGTCGTCATAGCTATGTACAGAAGAGCTCCTAATTAATATCGTTCCGGTATAGGTTCTGCCATCTCTGGTATGAATCTTACAATAAGCCCCCTCCACGCTGTGCATGGTGTAGCCGCCGATCAAAGTAAAGCGCAGTGTTCCGTCCGAATCGATAGAACGAATCATCGCTCCGAGTGTATCCACGTGGGCGGATAATCCAACCAACTCCTCGCTCCTACCGGGTACCGTAATGAGGAGTCCGCCCTTTCGATTTATTTCACACAGGTATCCAAAGCTTTCCGATTCCTTTTTCACAAAGTCCACCACCTGTGATGTGAAGCCGGAGGGGCTTGGTATATTCACCAGTGACTCTATCGTTTGAATAATGTAATTTATCGTTTCCATATCTCTTCTCCTTCTTAGTAATTCATTTCTTATTGTATTTCCAGGTAGTTCCTTGCTCTTTGTAATAATATAGGCTGAATGAGGGGATAGGTTTGTTCGCTGGGCATCTCATCCCGGAGGATGATACGTTCCATCTCCATATCCGGCGGCAGGGCTCCAAAGCTATGTACTTCAGCAAAGCATAGCATGCCGTATGAAACCTCCGGATCTGTCCCCTCCTTCGATATTGTAACACTGTAGATACTTACCGGTTTAAGTTCAAACTCCTCTGCTCCGGTTTCTTCCCGCAATTCCCTACCCGCCGTAGCTAAGATGTCTTCCCCCTCTTCTCTATGTCCTCCGGGTAGTTCGTAAGTGCTTCTTTCCTTATGTTTGCAAAAAACCCACTGCTGATTTGCTCTTGTAGCTATTACCGCATATTTGAGCAATCTATCTTCAGTTTCTTCGTGAAATTTCAATTCTAACATTATATTTGTTTCTCCTTCCAATGATTTTCATGTTTACTGACAATCATTACCGCCAAATACATGGTTCTAATTTATCACATTGTGCCTATAAGTTCAATGTTTCTTCTTTATTCCCTTATCTCTATGTTGTAAATCTCGATTATGTGTGCGCTGCAAAGATAAAAATCCCATCTTGTCCTTAGTCTGATTCTATATTATGATTCAGACTGGAAACAAAAATTAAATCAGTATTTTTTTGAATATTTGAAGATAATCTCTTCACTATCTCGTTTTCATGATTCGAACGGGTGAAATGGGCAGCCTAGATCACAATCTGTTAATTATGCCGGAAAGGCATAGTATTGGAGGGACTTATGAAGAAGATATTCAAATTTATCATGATTGCAATTCTGTTTTTATTATCCTTAACATTTTTCAATCAGATGGTTACCTTTTTTTGTAAGGGATCAAAAAGTCATATGGCTAAGTTAGTTTAAAATTATTTATAAAATTGAAGACTTTTTAATTTCTCATTCGTTATTAATATCGAAGGGTGAAGGGAGGCGGAAATAATAAATACCGAGCAATATTATGAGTATCTGATTGATACCTATCAAAACTTAATATTCTCCATCTGTTATAAAATCGTAAAAGATTATTTTGAAGCCGAAGATCTTGCCCAAGAAACCTTTCTTTCCGCCTATAAGCATCTTTCCACCTTCGATCGGCAATATGAAAAAGCCTGGCTTTGCCGAATTGCTACGAACAAATGCCTGGATTTTATAAAACGGGCAGATCGGCAAAGTATCCCTACGGAAGACGAATACTTCCTGACACAAAAGGATAAAGAGCCTTCACCCGAAGACAGTGTCCTTGAACTGGAAGTAAAACAGCACTTGTCTGAACGATGTAACAGTTTAAAATCACCTTATCGAGAAATAGCATTCGATTATTTTTACCGGGAAATGTCCGCTGTAGAGATTGCAGAAAATACCGGTAAAAATCTGAAAACTGTCCAGACCCAAATCTACCGGGCAAGGGCAATGTTACAGAAAACATATCGGAAGGGGGCATTTATTCATGAACAATAAACCACATGTAACACAGGCTGAGTTAATCGCATTTGGGTGTGATACTATGTCAACCGAAGAAAAAGAAACATTTCTGGAACATATTTGCTCCTGTAATCATTGTTCTGATCAGCTGGCAGCCTTTATGGCGGAGGACCTCATTCCCGCGCCAAGGGATTTGAAGGAGAATATATTAAAAGCAACAAAACGGCCCGATATACAAATCGCAGTTAAATCCAGAGAGGTCTCAAAACGAATACAGCTTCTGCTTTATAGTCTGAAAGTCGGAACAGCTGCTGTAGCTGCCATTGCACTGTTGGTGCTGAGCATGAATTTCCAGACTATCCTCTCGGATGCAAAGAGCTTTAACTATAGCAGCATAAATCGAGAGAATAAAACTCCGCTGACCGATACTATCAGGGAGAATATGAATAACATCAGTAAGAATATATTGGATTTCTCCAATAACATCATTAATATGGAGGTAACTGAAAATGATCAGAAAGAAAAGTAATTTTTTAACCTTTTGTTTTTCCCTACTGCCGGGAGCCGGCCAGATGTATATGGGCTTTATGAAACGTGGCATCAGCCTGATGGCCTATTTCTTCTTGACCATATTCCTTTCCAGCTGGCTGGGACTTGGGCCGCTCATGTTCCTGATGCCGATCATCTGGTTTTATGCTTTTTTTGATACACATAACCTGCGTTCGACACCGGACGATGAATTTTATGCTCTGGAGGATGAATTTATTATGATCCCCGAATTCGCCAGAGAGAAAGCGCAGCTGATCCAGAGCAAATATCGTAACATCTTTGCCATTGCACTGATTGTCATCGGCATCAGTATCTTATGGAATAACTTTATTGGCATTATTGATGAAGTTGTACCTGGTTTAGTTTATACCGTACTATATCGCTTTGGACGCTTGGTACCTCAGCTTTTCGTTGCTTGTGCCATCATTGCCTTCGGTATTTATCTGATCCGTGGTAAGAAACAGGATCTGGATGCCACTGACAAGGATAAATTCTTAGAAGATAAAGGAGGCAGACTGTAATGGTAAAAACACATAGAGTCGGAACATTTACCTTAGGCGGTATGCTGATTGTCTTCGGTGTCCTGTTCTTACTTCGAATTTTTGACCTGGGAATTACCTATGAGCTTATCTTTAGGCTCTGGCCAACGATATTCATATTTCTGGGAGGAGAGATTTTAATCGCCAACTTCCGACAGCAGGATCAGAAATTGGTCTATGATAAGACAGCATTAGGCCTAATGATTGTTCTATCATTCTTCGCGATGGGTATGGCTGTGGTTGATTTTTGTATGACGGCAGCATACCAACATATTGCAATTTATTAAATGCTAATTACTCCCACATTTGTATAGAAAAGCAGCCCCCCGGATCTCATTCCTTTTCCGGCGGGCTGCTCTCATTCATAAAATCTCCTCGTTTTCATCAAACAAATCGATTCTTCTTCTCTTCCATTTTCATAGTATATCTTACTTCTTCCGGTCGCTTTGGCTTACTTTAATTTACCAAATGAAGTGCAAAACAGAGACAAATTCTCCATCAGATTATAACTTTGATCGACTGTTGCATCAATGCTTTCCTTCAGCTCAACATCATAATTATTGCCAAACGCATAATGAGATCCTCCTAACAACATTCATACAGCCCAAATTCGTTTTACATTCCCAAATGATCCAATGAATTAATAAATTATCCATGTATTTTATATATTCGACAGTCCTAAAAGAATTTTTGGGGTAGCTTATCCACATACTATAAAAAAATTTGAGAGGTGGCATGTGATTATGGGCGTATCTCATAAAGGTGCGATATCCCTTGGGCTTTTATATATTCCGTGCGGTTTGTATACCACAACCAGAGATAATGATGTAAAATTCAATCAATTATGTAAGGACACGAAAGAGAGGGTAAAATATAAAAAATATTGTCCCAGCTGTAATAAAGAGGTTCGTCCGGATGAAATCATAAAGGGATATGAGTATGAAAGCGATAAATATGTTATCATGACCGAAGACGAACTTGAGAAGATTAAGACGAAGAAAGATAAGACAATTCATATTATCCAATTTGTAAATCTGTCAGAGATTGATCCGATTTATTATGAACGTAATTATTATACGATCCCCGAAGCAGGTGCCGAGAAAGCCTTCGAGTTGCTTCGAACCGCAATGCTGCAGGAGCAAAAGGTTGCGCTGGCAAAGACCGTGATCGGAACAAAAGAGAATCTGATTGTATTATATCCTACTCCTGAGGGCATTATTGCAAAGACCCTATTTTACCAGGATGAAATCGCCGTTGTACCAAAACAGATAACTGCAGCTCAGCTGAGTGAAGCTGAAATCACGATGGCTAAGAGCCTGATCAATTCCATGACCGGCCCCTTTGATGCATCGCAATACAGAGATGAGTATCAGGAGCGTCTGAGGGATGCCATTTTGCAAAAGATACACGGAGAAGACATCATCGCAGTCGATAATAATGTTCCGAATAATGTTATTGACCTTATGGAAGCGCTGCAGAAAACTCTTGCTATGTCCCAAAACGAACAAAATAATCCGGCTTCGAACAAGCAGCTGAGTGGTACGGCATGATGGATCTGTTTGAAGAAAAGAATATTAAACCCATGCTGATCTCTGAGATGACAGCACCCTTCAATGATCCCGACTGGATATATGAGCTTAAGCTGGACGGGATTCGCTGTATTGCATATCTTGACCAGTCCACTGAGCTTCGCAACAAAAGAAATGATCGCTTACTGCCCAAGGTCCCCGAGTTGAATCAATTGCACCGCTTTACAAAAGAACGCTGCATCCTGGACGGAGAGCTTGTGATCCTACGTAACGGGGTACCGGACTTTTTCGAGTTGCAGAAACGAACCTTAACGACCAATAAATTCAAACTGATGATTTCCGGTGAGAATTACCCCGCCAGCTTTGTCGCTTATGATATCCTTTATCTTAAGAATACTTCCCTTTTAGAATTACCTCTTTTGGAGCGTAAGCAGCTTCTGTCCGATACTATTTTGGAGGACCCTCAGCTTGCAATCAGCCGATATATACCGGAGAAAGGAATTGAGCTTTTTCATATTGCGAAGCAGCAGGAACTGGAGGGTGTTATCGCAAAGAAAAGCAACAGTAGATATTACCTTGATAAACGAACCAAGGAATGGATCAAATTTAAATTTCTTACCGATGAGGATTTTGTTGTATGCGGCTATATCAATAAGGACAAAGGTGTTACCAGTGTTATCCTGGGGCAATACAGCGAAAACGAACTAATCTATAAAGGCCATGTTACTTTTGGTGTGAAATACGGTGATCTAAGAAAGCTTGAGACCTTAGCTCGCTCTCCTTTCTCGTCAACGCCTTCCGGCAATGAGAATGCTGTTTGGCTGAAGCCTGATATGGTTTGTGTCGTTCAATACATGCCGAACGATAAGGGGGCTTTACGACAGCCGGTGTTCAAGGGGTTTCGCGATGATAAGAACCCATTGGATTGTCAGGTAAAATCATAGCATAATTTCAGAGGAGAAAGAATATCGCCTAAGCAGTAAAGACTATAGAAAAGAAAAGGACGTTGAGGTCATCAACAACCTTTTCTTTTCACAATATGAAGAGAAGAATTAGCACGATATTAAACAGTAGCATCTAATACTGCTACAGGTTGAAGCTTTGTTATTTAAAATACTCCACACCGGATTCAAAGATAAATTGATTCTGATTACCGGTGATATTTATTGCAACGGAAGCACCACGGCGTTCCGAATGAGCCATCTTACCAAGGATCCTTCCGTCCGGACTTGTGATACCTTCAATCGCATAATAAGAACCATTGGGGTTAAAATCTTCGTCCATCGTAGGGTTCCCTTCCAGATCCACATACTGCGTTGCAACCTGTCCGTTCTCGAATAATTTCTTAATCCATTCATCACTTGCGACAAAACGTCCTTCCCCATGAGATGCCGGAATGGAATAGACTCCTCCAAGCTCTGACTTCATTAGCCAGGGAGACTGATTGGTCACTACCTTCGTGTAGACTGACTTTGAGATATGACGTCCGATACGGTTCATTGCCAGGGTCGGCGAATCGTCCTTTTGAGGCATGATCTCACCGAAAGGTACCAAGCCAAGCTTAATCAGTGCCTGGAAGCCATTGCAGATACCGAGTACCAGACCGTCACGGTTGTGAATAAGCTCACCAACTGCATCCTTAATTCGGTCGTTATTGAAAGCTGTCGCAATAAACTTACCAGAGCCGTCGGGTTCATCCCCGGCGGAAAAACCACCGGGGAACATCAGAATCTGTGCCCCCTGAATTCCCTCTGCAAAGGCCCTCACAGATTCAACGATGTTATCCTCCGACAAATTTTTAAATACAATGGTACTGACCTCAGCACCGGCATTTTCAAACGCTTTTCTGCTGTCATACTCGCAGTTTGTTCCAGGGAATACCGGTATAAATACCTTCGGCTTAGCCACCTTATTCTTTGCCACATAAATCTTTTTTGCATCATACAGCTTCGTATTAA
The DNA here is from genome assembly GCA_023415055.1 of Bacillota bacterium. Lineage (GTDB taxonomy): Bacteria > Bacillota > Clostridia > Lachnospirales > Lachnospiraceae > Mobilitalea. The sequence continues at coordinate 36,191 of JAEZLZ010000131.1, forward strand.
ACTTCTGCTTCGGTACCTGGGCTTCGGTCGGATATACCTTCTCAAGTGTTCCCATCCAGGCAGAAATCGCTTCCTCTATCGGTATTCTCATATCCTTAAGAACAAATTCACAAGTCTCGGTAACCTCACCAATGAGACAGTAATCCTGGGTCTCAAAGCCATACTCATTTAAATTATCTGCGGTTTTGTCAGAAAGCTCTGCGATGATATCGCCGTAGCCGGGAAGGAATAATTCCTCTTTCGTAAGATCATCCTTAAGCTTCACACCTAGTTTATTTCCAAAAGCCATCTTGCTTACTGCTTCACCAGCACCGCCAAAGCCTACAGCAAAAGCAGACTCCACTACACCGGTTTTCATAAGCTTATTCAATCTCGAATAGAGCTTTGTAATTTGAGCATAGTCAGGCAGATCATAGGAATCCTTACGGATCATAAATCTCACTAATACATTACCGGCCTTCTTGAGCTCCGTTGTTACGATTTCCTTCGCCTTAGCGATATCTACCGCAAAAGAGACCAGAGTCGGGGGTACATCAATGTCATTAAAGCTTCCCGACATACTGTCCTTACCACCGATGGATGGAAGCCCCAATTTCAGCTGAGCGTCATATGCGCCCAGTAAGGCCACCAAGGGTTCTCCCCAGCGCTTCGGATCGTTCCCGAGCTTTCGGAAAAATTCCTGGAAGGTAAAACGGATTCCTGTATGATCTCCTCCTGCTGCCACAATCTTAGCGACAGAGGTTAACACTGCATATACCGAGCCGTGGAACGGAGACCAGCTGGACAGATAAGGATCAAAGCCATAGCTCATCATAGATACCGTATCACAGTTTCCATGAAGTACCGGCAGCTTTGCTGTCATTGTTTGAATCGGAGACAGCTGATATTTACCGCCATAAGGCATTGTTACCGTACCGGCTCCGATGGAGCTGTCAAACATCTCTACTAAGCCCTTCTTGGAGCATACATTAAGGGAAGTTAGATTCTCAAGCCAGGTCTCCCTGAGATCTTTACTGAGATCAAGGGTTCCCTTTTGCAAATAGTTCTCTTCTATGGAAGGAAGCGTAATATAAGCACTCGCTTCCTGATGTGCTCCGTTTGTATCTAAAAATTCTCTGGAGATATTCACAATCTCTTTGCCTCTCCAGTTCATCACAAGTCTTGGTTCTTTCGTTACCCTTGCCACAACGATAGCTTCCAGATTTTCTTCCTCTGCAAAAGACAGCATCCGCTCAACGTCCTTCGGGTCCACAACAATGGCCATTCGCTCCTGAGATTCAGAGATGGCCAGCTCTGTTCCATCTAATCCTGCATATTTCTTCGGAACCTTATCCAAATCAATGCGAAGCCCTGCTGCCAGCTCTCCGATTGCTACAGATACTCCACCGGCACCAAAATCATTGCACTTCTTAATTAATCTGCTTACCTCTTCCCTACGAAATAGACGCTGAAGCTTCCTCTCCGTAGGGGCATTGCCCTTCTGGACCTCAGCACCGCAAGTTGCAATGGATTCTGTGGTATGACTCTTGGAGGAGCCCGTTGCTCCACCGCAGCCGTCACGTCCGGTTCTGCCACCCAACAAAATAATAATATCGTCGGGATCTGAATTCTCGCGGATTACATTCTTACGCGGTGCTGCACCCATGACCGCACCGATTTCCAATCGTTTTGCCACATAATTAGGATGATAAATCTCATCCACCAGTCCTGTTGCAAGTCCGATCTGATTACCGTAGGAGCTATAGCCGGCTGCTGCACCGGTACATATCTTTCTCTGAGCTAGCTTTCCCTTCATAGTATCCTTAATCGAGACGGTAGGGTCCGCTGCACCGGTAACACGCATAGCCTGATATACATAACCTCTGCCCGAGAGTGGATCGCGGATGGCACCGCCCAGACAGGTGGCTGCACCACCAAAGGGTTCGATCTCTGTAGGATGATTGTGCGTCTCATTTTTAAAGAATACCAACCACTCCTCCGTCTTATCGTCAATCTCAACCGGAACAATGATGGAGCAGGCGTTGATTTCATCGGATACCTCCATATCCGACAATTTTCCGTCCGCTTTCAGCTTCTTCATCGCGAGTAATGCGATGTCCATAAGGGAGATATACTTGTCGTCTCTACCTGCATATAGCTTTTCTCTCACTCCAAGGTAGCTTGTAAAAGCAGCCCGAATGGGTTCGGTGTAATACCCTTCTTCCAGCGCTATATCCTTTAGCTCTGTTAAAAAGGTAGTATGACGGCAATGATCCGACCAATAGGTATCCAATACCCGAATCTCCGTCATCGAAGGGTCACGCTTTTCTTCACCGCTAAAGTAATTCTGTATATGTTCAAAGTCCTGAAAGGTCATTGCCAGGTTCAGGGTTGCATATAACTCCCTTAACTCATTTTCCTTAAGCTTTGTAAAGCCGTCAAAAATAATGACATCCTCCGGATCATCAAAATCGATTACCAGGGTTTCCGGCTTAAGCTCTCCTGCCTCTCTGGAATCCACCGGGTTAATACAATAGCTTTTAATACGTTCAAACTCCTCTTCACTTAAATCACCGGATAACACATAGGTAGTTGCAGAACGGATGACCGGCTCCTCTTTCTCATTCAAAAGCTTTACGCATTGTTGTGCTGAGTCCGCTCTCTGGTCGAACTGCCCCGGGAGGTATTCTACCGTAAAGAAGCGATCCTTCTGACTCACTTCAAAGCTTTCCTCATACAAAAGATCAAGTGGTGGCTCCGAGAAGACAGTTCCTAGCGCCTTCTTATATGTTTCCTCACTAACATTCTCTATATCATAACGAATCAATACACGTACCGCATTGAGGTCCTTCATACCTAAATAGCTGCGAAGCTCCGTACGCAATTCGATCGCTCTTACCGCATACGGTGTTTTCTTTTCCACATAAATTCTTTTTACGTTATTCATATGAGTCTCCTTTATACCGATGCATCGCAGCATCCTTTACGTACTAAACCTGAGATTTAACTCATGTCCCATCATTCTCTTGCATTATAGCATAACATGTCTTATAATCAAAATTAATATATGTTAATCTTTTTATTAGGTTTACTAATAGATAGAATCCAAATATTTTTAATGAATATCTTAATATAGAGGAAGAAATACAATGGACGTTCAATATGATATTAAAAAAAATATCCCCGAAACAATAAAAGCAATTAATAATTCCTATGAAGTAAATCAGATTATATATTACGAAAATCAACTAGCCTGTATGTTGTCTTCTCCTCTTATGTTTCTAGGCGCAATAATAAACTTTTTTCACTTATTCTTTCACAATTCACAGATAAATACCACATTACTCATCGATATGACGATCTTTCTCTTGCTTGGTTTGTCTTTCGAACTGCTACGAAGAGTTAGATTAAAGGTATCGACGGCCACTTGGATCTTAACCGGTATCTTTTCGAGCTGGTTTCTGTTCATATATCTGCGCTATTATTCAATTATAGGTCCTGCTGTCTGGACTATAGCGGTTATCCAGATCGTACTTTCCATATCCAGTTTACGAAAAGCTATGGCAATCACTATAGGCTCCTTTACCATAGTTTTCTGCCTCTACACAGTAATTAATAATAAAATCCTAGACTACGAGCTATCTCTATATTATCTGATACCCCAGATAGTTCTGCTGTTATTGCTCTTACTTATTTTGAGTATAATGCATCGAATTAACAGGGATCGTTATGAAAATCTTTATCGGCAATACCGCTTGGTGAATGATCAAAAAGGTGAGATTACTGCTCTATATGAAGAATTGATTGCATCGGAGGATGAACTACGCGAACAAAACAATCAACTTGTCCAATATAACAAACAGTTTATTGCCAGAGAGCAAAAGCTTCATTCCCTCACAAACTATGATGCTCTTACCGGATTACCCAACCGGTCTCTATTTATAGAACAGCTTCGACAAACGGTTGAGCTGTGCACCCGTAAATCCAAGTCATTTTATCTGATTCTATTTGATGTTGATTCCTTTCAAACACTAAATACAACCTTGGATTATCCTGCCGGGGATCAGTATCTTCTATTTGTCACCGATCTTATGAAAAAAAAGCTGCAGGAAGAGGATACTCTCTCCAGAATTGACGGAGATGAATTTGCACTTCTCATCCGCAGAGAGATTAATGAGAGCAGACTTCTGGAGGAGGCCAACCTGCTGAGGAGCTGCTTCTCCCAACCGTTTCTTTATAACAATACGAATATATGTCTATCCGCAAGCTATGGAATATCCGTATTTCCAGGAGCAGGCAGCAACTTTTCAGAAGTATTAAAAAGTGCCGATATAGCATTGAAGGAGGCCAAGAAATCACTAAACCCGTAGGATTCGTTCCAAATAATATATACCACAGAGAGAAGGAGAATTACATGGATATCAATTATGAGTTGTATAAGGTTTTTTATCATGTAGCAAAAAGCTTAAGCTTTTCGGAAGCAGCAGAGACCCTATTTATTTCTCAGTCTGCGGTCAGCCAGTCGATCAAGACTTTGGAAAAGCGTCTGAATCAGACCCTTTTCATCCGCAGTACAAAGCGTGTTGCTCTAACAAAGGAAGGAGAGCTGCTGTTAAAGCACATCGAGCCTGCGATCAATCTGATCAGCCGCGGTGAAAATCAACTCTGCGCCGATCCAAAGAGCGGTGTACAGCTTAGAATCGGAGCCAGTGATACAATTTGCCGTTACTACCTGGTGCCTTATCTAAATAATTTCCATAAAAAGTATCCAAATATTCATATCAAGGTGACCAATGCTACCTCTTTACAGTGTGCAAAGCTTTTGGAACGTAATGATGTTGATGTCATTGTTACCAACTCACCGAATTCGGCATTGAATAATATGATGCAGATTCTACCGGTGAAGGAATTCCGCGATATATTCATAGCAAATCCGGAGGCATTTCCACTGACGGATCGCCCAATCTCACTGCAAGAGCTTCAGCAAAGGCCTATCTTAATGCTAGATAAGCGTTCCACCACCAGTATGTTTCTTCATAATCTTTTCCTGGAGAATTCTTTGGATCTGGTTCCTGCCATTGAACTCAGCAGCAATGATCTACTGATCGATCTTGCCAAGATCGGCTTGGGGATAGCCTTTATCCCTGACTTCTGCGTAAAGGAGCTGAAGGATCTGGCTGTGATTCATACAACAAAGGAGATTCCCTCCCGTATGCTGGTGGCTGCCTACAATACGGATATACCGCTTTCTGATGCAGCAAAATACTTCATTGACAGTCTTACTGATGGAATGGAATGAACCCGGTGTTTACTGTTACAATGATGAATAACGATATTGTATGAATCGAAAGAGCCGTGGGGCGAAGACAGATCAATACCTGACTTCACTCCATGGCTCAATTAACTTATATGATTCACTTACTATCGTCTCCCAGAATATCTTCCAGGATCGCTTGTCCCTACTTACTTAATTCTTTTATCCGGCGCTGTATAATCGCATTGTAATTCAGAACCTGTCTCTCATACTCCTCATTCATATATCTTGAGGTTATCATAAAGTCAGCGGTTGCTCTGTTGTTTGCTACCGGTATGTCATACACCGCCGCAATACGAAGCAGCGCCTTTACATCCGGATCATGGGGTTGGGACTCCAGCGGATCCCAGAAAAAGATTACAAAATCGATATTACCCTCTACGATTCTGGATCCGATCTGTTGATCTCCACCCAGAGGACCGCTATTATAAGCCTTTACCGGAAGCTCCGTCTTATCTGCGATCATCCTTGCAGTCGTTCCGGTTCCACAAAGAAAATGATTCTTTAAAATGTCTTTGTTTGCTTCCACCCATTCCACCAGCTCCTTCTTCTTGCTGTCATGTGCAATAAGCGCAATATGCTTTTGTTTCTCAATCGTAAAGCTGATGTATTCATCCTCAAGCATATAATATACCTCTCTTCCCATTCCTTAGTGCTGATAAACTTATTATTTATTATAATCATACCGAAAAATCGTTATTAGCGCAAGAGTAATTACGTAAAATCCATGATAATACGCATAAAAATATGCTTCGCTTATATTTATCATTACACAAGAAGTGCTGTAACACCTTTTCAGGTATTACAGCACTTCTGTGCTACCTAACAGCATACTTCTTCACTTACCGTGAATATAGGATAGTTTCTATGCAAATGGTAAATAAGCATGTTTATAACATCTTCTTGAGTTCATCCGCAACAAATTGTACCTGAGTTCCGATAACAACCTGAACGCTGGTCTTGCTCGGTCTGATGACACCTGCAACACCTGCTGCCTTAATCTTCTTCTCATCAACAGCAGTATAATCCTTAACTTCGATACGAAGTCTGGTTATGCAGTTATCAACGGATGCGATATTACCTTTTCCGCCAAGACCTTCTAAAACCTTAGTTGCAACTGCCGTGAAATCATTATTGGAAAGAGTTGCATGCATTTCTTCATCATTAACGTCATCATCTTCTCTACCGGGTGTCTTCAGATTGAACTTGGTAATCATGAAGCGGAAGATTGCATAATAAAGAACGAAGAATACAAGGCCGATCGGGATTAATAACCAAGGATTCTGAGCCATGGGTGCTTTTAAACTTAAAACAAAGTCGATTAAGCCGGCGCTGAAATTAAAGCCCGCTCTTGCCGGTAACAATGCTACGATAAAGCAAGAGATACCTGTTAAAAGCGCATGTACTAAATAAAGTGCAGGAGCAAGGAACATAAAGGAGAATTCCAGGGGCTCTGTTACACCTGTTAAGAAGGAACAGAGTGCTGCTGCCATAAGTAAGGATGCTGCGATCTTCTTTTTCTTGGTCTTAGCTGTATGATACATAGCAAGAGCTGCTCCGGGAAGACCGAACATCATAACCGGGAAGAAACCAGCCATATACATACCAGTCTCACCTAAGGTACCTTTACCGGACCAGAAATTAGCAAGGTCATTGATACCTGCAAGGTCAAACCAGAATACGTTATTCAATGCGTGATGAAGACCGGTAGGAATTAATAAACGGTTAGCAAAACCATAAATACCTGCACCTACTGCGCCAGTGCTGATGATTGCCTTACCAAAGGAAACGAGTGCCCCATACAGGAAGGGCCATACAAAGAACAAAACTACGCTTGCTACAATTGTTACGCCTGCAGTTACAATCGCAACAAATCGTTTACCACTGAAGAATGCAAGTGCCGTCGGCAGCTTGATATTCTTAAAGCGATTATAGCAGCCAGAACCAATTAAACCAGCCAAGATACCGATGAATGCATTTGCGATCTTTGCGAATGCAATGTCTGCGTCAGCACCGGTAAACATAGCTACTGCACCACTGGAAAGAAGCGTTGTGAACATCAGCCAAGATACCAAGCCTGCAAGTCCGGCTGTACCGTCATTGTCATCGGACATTCCGACTGCAACACCAATGGCAAATAAGAGTGCCATGTTATCAATGATTGCTGATCCTGCTTTTACTAAGAAAGCTGCTGCTACGTTATTAGCACCCCAACCGCTCGGGTCAATCCAATATCCAAGACCCAGCATGATACCTGCAACAGGCAAACATGCAACCGGCAGCATTAATGATTTTCCTAGTCTCTGTAAAAATTTCATCATATTGTCTACTCCTCCTTAAATTTTTGCTGTTTTACAGCACTTATTTATTTTTATAAATTTTCATTTAAGAAAATCCTTATGGTTTCCGAAGCTTCCGCTTCGTCAGGGCCATCGATGATAATCGTAACTTCTTCCCCATTCTTAATTCCAAGAGCCATAATCCCTATAATGCTCTTCGCGTTACTTTCCATCGTTCCCTTCTTTATCGTTATGTTACTGTCGAATCCGGTTACCGTCTTCACTAGTAGTCCTGCGGGTCGTGCATGTAAGCCAATCTCATCCGTTACTACATATTTGATTTCCTTCATCCGGTCGTCCTCCTTTCATGTAAAAGTTCAGCTTCAGGTCATTTCTTTAAGGTCATAATTTTATCTAATTCCTTTACTGCTCCTCCGGTATGCGGACGTAATTCAGAGTAATCTGTCATATTACAGATAACGACCGGAGTGATCAGCTCATAACCTGCTGCTTTAATCTTTTCCATATCGAATTCCAGAAGTAAATCCCCGGCTCTGACAATATCACCGGATTTCACATGAGCTTTAAAATTCTCGCCCTGCAGCTTAACCGTATCTAGACCTACATGGATCAATACCTCCGTACCCTGTACTGATTTGAGGCTGATCGCATGCTTAGTCTCAAACAACATCGATACTGTACCATCAACCGGTGCAACTACTCTTCCTTTGTTTGGCAGGATTGCAATACCGTCTCCTACGATTTTTTCCCGAAATACAGGATCATTCACTTCTGTAATAGCATAGACGGTACCTTCCATCGGCGCTTGTATTTCTATGCCTTTGTCTTTTCCTAATCCTAATTTCTCCATCCATGTATTTAGCATATTAACCTCCTAGTCCTTCGAACGATTTCCCAAAACCACCCTTCGAATGTGTATCGATAGCATTGCCAATTCTTCGACAACAATCACATCCTCAAAGCTCGCCTTCAGATAATCTGCTATTTTCTCGCTACATTGAAACTCAAGAGGGTAGAGATTCTTCACCATCTCACAAAATTCCATATCAATGTTATCTAACTGCTCACGGCTTAAGATACGCTGTACCAGGAATCTCAGATGGGTTACAAATCTTTCATAATGCAGCGAATTTGCTTCAAGAATAATTCCGAAATCGTCCTTTACAATTTGTAACACCTGCGGAAGTAGCTTCGTTATGTTCATGGTTTGGCTCATAACGGTATTATATTCCGCATTCACTATATGAAGCGCAATTGATGCTGCTTCATCCACCGGCAAACGGATACCCAGCCGTTTGTCAATCAGGGCAATGGCAAATTCACCGATCAGATATTCCTGCCGGTATAGCCGTTGTACATCCCAAAGCAGCGGATTGTCAAATAACATCTCCTGACGAAAACGCTCAATAGCAAAATTAATATGATCCGTCAGGGTGATATAGATGTTTGGGTTAAGCTTGCGGTTCAAAACTTTATCTGCATAAGTAATAATCTCGTTGGAAACCTGAATATGCTCCAACGGAAGGTTTTCAACCAATTCTTTGAATTTATCTACCGCATTCTGGCTCTCAAGATAAAATATCTTTTCGATTAAAGTCGGTTCGATTTCTCTTCCCTGCTTAGCATGGAAGCCGATGCCCTTACCCATAATGACAACTTCCTTGCCCTTCTGGTCATATGCACTTACCACGTTGTTGTTGATGATACGCTCAACTTGCATCTTTAAACCTCCAAAGATATATCGGATGAATTGAAACTCAATTCACTTACCAATTGATACAAAAAAAAACCAAATCGATGGAATCATAGTGTTCCATTAATTTGGTTTTGCCTGCTAGCCAGTAACAATCCATTTCTTAATTTATTATTAATATATCAATAAAAGTGCTGTATGTCAATAAGAATTTTATAATTTTCTTGTCAATTGTAACTAATTGCTGTTCATCCACTTCAGATATCCTTTAAATAGTGCACAATACAGCGGAGTAAAACGGCTCTCTTCCAAGAAAAACGATCAACATTTTGCTTTCTTTTTGCGGAAAGTTTCGATCACCGGAAGCATAACAGCGGCAACGATACCGGCTGAAAATCCCGTATTATACAGATTCATTCCACCGTGTAAAATACCGGAATTGAGAACTACAGAGGAATTAATAAACCCGGCTGCAACACCATAGATCCAACCGTAATGCCCACTGATCGGAGCTAATCCGGTTCCGAACAGTGCTGCCAGAATAATATGCGGATCGTAAATGTTCCATATCTTTGTCATACTACCGATTGCTACACCTAAGAAGATCGGCAGGATGTTACGAAGGTGCTTACCATAAGCACCAAAGCTCATAACCGTAAGAATTCCGCCGATACTCGGTCCGTTCAAATCCCCGCCAATGATCAATACATAGGTCATAGCTGCAAAACCATTCAGTCCCATGTTGAACAATGCAGTACCAAAGTCTTCCATGATAACAAAATCCATTTTAGCGACCCCTGAATAGGTGAACAGTCTGCGAAGAGAGGTGAATATATTCTTATTCAGAATAAAACCCAATAAAATCATGGATAAAAACAGAAATGACAGAAGAATCCCAAACAGCAAATTATTGCCTTTACTCCAGATTAACTGACTGTAAGAAACAAATCCATAGGAACGAAAAATAGATATGTATACCGTACCAAGCAGCCCTGCAGTAAAACCGACATTATAAAGATTAAATCCCTTATGAACATGAAAGAGAGATGCAGAAAGCGGCGGAAGCAAAAATCCGATACTTAGTCCGACGATAATACCGAATATAATTTTAACAGGTAAGGATACATCGAGACCAAAGAAAATCTCGGATATAACCGGTGCAAGACTGGTACCAAAAAAAGCTGTATGGATATGCTGAGATATTTTTTCTTTCTTTACTACTGCGTAGAGAACCACCCCTATTATGATCAGCCAGATATTAAACATGTTTTTACCGAACAGTGCAAATCCGCCCATCAGGTAAATAGCTGCAATGGAACTGCCACTGATTTCAACCTTAAGAACATACAAGATTGTAACCGTAAGTAACATTATCATACCGGCATTGACGAATGCAGCTCCGATACCTCCGACCGCAATATAATCTGTAATCAATACATCAGGTTCCGTGATGATCCTTCCTATTCCCTTCAGAATATGATTCGGTGAATCCGAAGCCAATCCAAAAAAAACGAAAACCAACGAATATACGGCAAAAAGGATATATCTGAATCGATTTTGTATTACAGCTTTTATAATTCTTCACACTCCTTCAGCTTTAATTTATTTATTTCTTTCAGCTACTTATGATACCATTTTCCCTGTGATCGAATTATAACATACCCTTTCTTGTCCCGGCAATTTGCAAATATGAAATGTTATACTTTTTTAAGATTTATGAATAAAAATGCCCGAAAGAACTTTATATAGGTCCTTCCGAGCATTTTATTCATGACAATAGAAAGTTCGCGATGCGTGCTTTCTATCGTTTATTCTAGAATATTACTCAATTCCAAGAACTGAATTAACCTCAGATCCTTCGGAATAAGTAAATGTGATGCTATCTCCGACATCATATCTCACGATACCAAGAAAATCTCCCACTGTTACATCAAAGATTGCTTTATTATTTCTTAACATAATATAATAATGAGTATTTCCGTCAATCACACAGTCGGAAATCTTCTCAATGAATCCGGTTACTTTCGGAAGCTTTGAGGTATCTGTCACGCTGATACCGCTGGACTTCATTAATTCCAGATATGTCTTTTCACATTCGTTGACCGTATCACCGATAGCTACGATCTGATACTGTGCGATATTTACCATTGCATATTTCTTAACCAGACCTGCTGCATCCTTTAAAGCGATAAAATAAGTAGGCTCGCCTCCGGTATTAAGTAGTAAGGGGAAGGTAGCCTTATAGCCCAGGTGCTGTACCTGCCCTTCCGCAGAGGCCATCGCTGAGAACTCCTCCGCACCGGAGATGGAATAATATCTGGTCTCGGCAGTTCGTTGGTTCATGAGTACAAAACCTACATTGGATTCATCAGATCCAACGCTTGTTACACCGGTATAAACCCATACATCATCTTCCATAGCGATGTAATTATACCCATCGGTGGTCTGTAGTGCATCCTTTTGGCCAAAGACAGAGTTCCAATAGCCATGTCTCAGTGTACCGTAATAGTCATATAATGAGATCAACAGCTCTGCCGAGTATACCTTATCTACCCAGGTAGGAACATCTTCAATCGCGTAATCCGTCAGTTCTCCGGTTTCCGCATTCACGATAACCGCTCTTCCTATCGTCTGTCCGCCGAACAGTCCGATTGTATATTTCTTTACCGGGCAGATCCAATAAGGTGTACCGTTATCATCAATCTCAAAATTAATACTGTCAAAAACATAGGTTGGGTAATGGAATCGAAGATAGCGGTAGATATTTCTGCCAAAGTGCTCCGCTTCCGAATACTTAATTCCCCCCGTTAATTTCACCAGCTCCACATTCTGCGTAGTCATATTAATCTTGATATAAGCGGGAATTCCCTTCGAACGATTCGTCAGCCATTTGAATAAGCTGCCATACTTTAATGGAGTAACGCGGACTGGAGCTCCCTGATAATTAATTTGTGTGTAGTTTGCACTGACTTCAAACTGAGATACATATTCTGCGATACTTCCCATCTTTCTGGAGCCCAATAAGATCGCAGAATCTTTATCCAGAATCGGAATATCCTTGTAGGATATCTCCTTAATGTCCTGTGTAAAGTCGCGTTCATTGATCGTCAGTAGCTTCTGATATTTATTGGCATTGACAATGGGTGAAGACAATACGCTTCCGATAATAAAGATCAGCAGCATCGCTCCGGTGATACCCCCGATGAAAATTGTTAAGATACTCCGTGGTGACTTGCTGCCCGGGACTCGCTTCTTCTTATCGAGATAGGATGCAGAGAACGCTACAATTGTGATGATAATCATTGCACCGAGAATAAACCACCAGAAACCTGGCGAATGGAGATTCACTGCAGGTAGAGCCACATAATAACATACAAAGCCGATTACCAGCAATGCCAGTATTGCACTGATTATTTTTAAAGCTTTTTTCATAAGATTTCCTCCTAAAAGCATCATCTTGCCGATTAATACTTTATAAATGTAATTCGAAAAGACTGAGTCTGTATCATGCCTTTCCCGTAATTCTTAATAATAGAACGATCACAAAGCAAACTTTCTATCATTTATCTTATCAGATTCAGAATCGATATTCATTATAATCAGATTATAATTTGCCTATAAATAGACCAAATTCGATCCAGTAGTTTCTTCGATTATGATCAAAGGATTATTCCAGAATCTCAGATAACTCTGATGTCCCAGAGCGATAGCAAGACTGTACCTCTTTTAACATACTTTGATAAAAAGCAGCTGCAGATGACTCACGTTCCTTTGCAATTTCTGCTCCTCGATCGGTATAAAACTTGTCATAAATCTTTTCTAATTTAAATCTATATTCATGAAAGAAGGATGGCTCCGTATCCTGCGACCCATCAAGCACGATTCCTCTCGAATCGATGGAATATAAAGGTTCATTCACCTGTGCTTTATATAGTAAGGTCCGCGCGATTCCTATGGCTCCGGTTACGTCCAGCTTATCCGCATCAAATAATATCTTTGCCTCAAGGCTATGGGGAGGATTATCACTTCGAAACCGATGTGTCAATATACAGTCTCTGATGTGAGAAGCTTTCTCTTCACTGAAGCCCTGAGTAATCAGATAATGGTATGCCTTTTCACTGCCAACCTGAGCATGGCAAAGCTGTGGATTCTGAAATTGCTCCTCTCTGCCGATATCATGAAGCAGGCAGGCAATGATCAGAACCTCTCTATCTACCTCCTTCTCCTGTCCCGCGATATCTAATGCCATATAGAGTACCCGGTAAATATGCTCCTTGTCATGTGCGCTGTCCTTCATACAAAGAAGCATATAACTCTCAATCTGTCTATATAATTCTGCCTTCATTCTATTTCTCCAATCAGTTGTACTACTTCCACATATCCACGGTTTTCATCCTATTTCTTCTAATGCATAAACATAACTGAGGATCAAAACCGCATGTCCTTCTTCATTGTTTTCGCATAGAAAAACGCGAATATAACATTCTTATCGTGATTCCGAATACTACGTTAATAACTAAAAAGATCAGTAAAAATATCCTCGAAATATTAAACTCTTTCCATATATACAGCATGACGGTGAAGCAAAATATACAAAGTACATTTGATAAGATAATCCGGAGTATCTCCTGAAATATATATTTACGAATACTCGGCAAATTAATACGAAGACGATCATAGATCAATAGATACACCGGAACCAAAAATAGCAGGAGCTTTGTATATTCCGCCAGAGGATAAAAACGTAATTGCCTTACCGGGAAGAGCTGGCTGTAAAAGCGTATATAATACGCGATAAGATAAGCGGCCATCATGCTGATCGCATCCGCAATAAAGAAAAACCAATAGGAAAACCTTTGTTTCTCGTCCATCCTGATTACCCTCCAATCCTAAATCTAGATCGCAATCCACCAAAAAACTCCGAATTTATCTATGACATTTGCACAATAGGAATTCCAGTCACAAGGACCCAGAGCGTCAATTACCGTCCCCTCTTCGCTAAGTACATCATAGGCATTGCGAACCGCATCCTGTGTTCCCATCTCATATACATTGAACGCCATGTTCTGCCACACATGCTCCTTATTATGATTGCAGTCAAACGGAGCTTCACTAACCGCCATAAATAGCTGTCCATCGACCATCAGTTCACAATGAGCATATGTATTTTCTTCTGTTTTTACCTGAAAACCAATCTCTGCATCAAACGCCTTACAATACTTCTCGGCTGCTTCTAAACTTCCAGTAACATAAACCTGCGAACTGATTTTCATATCCTTCTTTTCCTCCTCAAAATTCTATCTTCCGTTGATTACCCTGCACCAGTTGTATCATCCTAATTTTGGAATTTTCTTATATGAGTTATTATAGATTTCTCCGTTGAATAAATCAACCTATTATTTATTATTTATTTCGGGCAGAGCGAAAACGGACAGAAGAACCTGCATAGGCTTTCTTCTGTCCGTATTAGTCAAACGATTATATAATCTCCTGCCTTAACGCATCAATGATATTCTCTTTTCTGACCTTATTACTAGAGTAGAGCATTGCTATCCCTACAATCAGAAATACTGATATGATTACGATCCCGATACTGGTTATGGGAAGGGAAAATGCAAACTCAAAGCTATCCATCAATACGCGGTAAATAAGATACATGACTGCAATACTGATCGGCAATCCATAAATTAAGGCTTTCAGACCGTAAAAGATACTTTCATAATTCAGCATTCGGTTAAAGCTTTTTGGCGTGATCCCAACAGATTTCAACATCGCAAATTCTCTTTTACGAAGTGCGATACTCGTCGATATGGTATTGATAATATTGGCGATGCAAATGGCTGTAATTAGGATCAAGAAAGCATAGGTAAATACGTTGATTAAAAGCATCATCTGCTCCTCTCTCTGTCGATAAAGATAGAGGTTATACATACTCAGCTTGCTCACTCCCACACTCTCCTGCACCTGTTCAAGCTCTTCCTGAAGATTAAGTGGCTTGCTGCTGTCAAAGTAAACGTTGGTATTCATCATTTGCTGTACGAGCTCGCCACCCTGATTCATCATAGTATCAAAGGCTTTTTTGGATACTATGACATGAAATGCTGCTCCGCCTCCTGAGGACATAAGCCCCATCGGTAGCCGGTCCGTCGTACCAGCTACCTTGATTTTACCAATCGTTATTTCATCACTTTCCGAGGGAAGAAACAAGTCATATTCTTTACCCACCTCTGTCTTAACTACCTTGGTGGTCACATATTTATCTGCTGCGGAATCCTTAAAGGTCACCTGATCGATTACAATTGCCGCAGGGAGTCCGGCTTCGTTTAATAGCTCATAGTCCACTCCGATTTCTTTCGCATAAGCTCTTAGTGCCTCATCCTCGAGTGCATTTACAATTACCTGATAAATGTATTTGTTATTGGATGGAGTGTCTGCCTCTTCTGCCTTCAGATAATCTGCCGTCTCATCCACGTTAAGCCTGGTATTCGCATTAATGTAATCTACTCTGGAATATTCCTTTATGTTCTGAAGTGCAGTTATCATCTTCACTACATCATTTCTCTCAGGAATTGTTCCAAATACCGATGCGGTGATGTCAAAATTGATACCGTCCTGTGTCATCGTGTAGGATTGACGAATCATATCCGTAAACTGCGTAACCACTAAAAACAACATCATACTAATAACCAGGGAGAATATAGTAGCCTTGTATCTGCCACGATTTCTCTTCAGATTCTTAAGTCCCAGGTCGCCTTCGATACCAAATAATTTTCTCGTAAGCCATGAGGTCTTCACCTGCCTTCTTCTGATCTTCACCTCGGTTGACTGACGGATGGCATCGATAGCTGAGATGTTCGATGCTTTCCTTGCCGGACGATAGGTCGATATCAGGATAGTAATTGCTGATATTACGAGGGATGCCACCAGTGCAGATGGATAGGCCTTCAGACGAAAGCCGCCTGCAACGCCAAGCGCTCCGCGGATCAGCGGATTAATGAAAATATACGTAATTCCTAATCCGACGTAGCCGGCAGCTATTCCGATCGGGATACTGATGAGACCGATTATGGCACCTTCAAAAAATACTGAATTTCTCTTCTGGCGCTTGGTGGCTCCGACGCTTGCCAGCATACCCAGATACCTGGATCGTTCTGCCACTGAGATAGCGAAAGCATTATAGATCAGCGCAACTGATCCGATCACAATAATTACCATAATTATGGCAGATAAGGTATAGATCATTCTTCGAACAGAGTCGTCTTTATATACTCCCATATATCTCAGCAAATTATTGTTGAATTCTATCGTTTGCTTCGGAAGAATCTGCTGTGCATCATCAAAGAGCTTATTTTTGACTTTCTTAAAAATAACAGAGGCATCAAATTGCTCCGAAGAAGTTATCGTATTCGTATCCAGATAGGATATTACTGTATATCCTGGAGCCCAGGTATATTCCGATTCAGGACTCTTAATGATGCCAACGATGGTATACTCCTTCATCGTTTTCTCATTCAGATGCTCCGTAACCTTATCTCCATTCCATACAAGCCCATCCATCTGCTTTAGAATCTCCTGGTCTTTTGTATCTGCAATTCTGTCACCGATGGAAAGCTTTATTTTATCACCCAGCTGGTATGCGACTCTGGCATTCGTTCGGATCGCCTCCGAGATTACCAGCTCTTTGGAATTCTCAGGCAGCCTTCCCTGGATTAACTCAACCGGAAATTTTTCAAAGCCGGCCTTATCATATTCCATGATATAAAGATACGGCTTGTTACTGTTATCACTGCCCTCCAGATATGAATAGCCAAGCTCTCTGCTTAAGATTGCTGTCTCAATTCTTGAATCCGATTGAATTGTCTCCAGCTGTTCTTTATTTACATCAAGATATCTGGCATGCCATTCCCCATTCTGATGGATACTTTCTCGTATCATGATATCAATAAAGGATAAGCCCAAGGTCGCCACTGCAGTAATCATAGCTGCTGAGATGATAGTTCCGATTATGGTTACCAGTGTCCTTTTCTTGTTCAGCATCAGCTGCCGTAAGGTTAATTTATTTACGATATTCATGGTCTGGTCACCTCATTTTTTATGATGTGCCCATCCTCGATTGCAATGATCCGATCCGCCTGTAAAGCAATTCGTTCATCATGTGTAATAATAAGTAAGGTTTGCTGATAGATCCGATTAAACATCTTTAGGAGTTCAATGATCTCACCGCTATTCTTACTGTCCAGATTACCGGTAGGTTCATCCGCTAACATAATCGAAGGATTATTAATCAGAGCCCGGCCGATCGATACCCTTTGCTGCTGTCCTCCGGACAACTGATTTGGCAGATGCTTCAATCGGTTCTCAAGTGCAAGTGCCTTCACAATTTTATTCAGCTGGGCATCATCTACCTTCTGCTCATCAAGAAGTAAGGGAAGTGTAATGTTCTCTTCGACACTGAGTACCGGTATCAGATTATAGAACTGATAAACCAGGCCAATCTGCCTGCGTCGAAAGATCGCGAGCTGTGTCTCGTTTAATTGATAGATGTCGGTATTATCAATATTTACCTTACCATAGGTAGGCCGGTCCACACCGCCCAACATATGAAGGAGTGTTGATTTGCCGGAACCGGAGGGACCGATAATTGCTACAAACTCTCCCTTTTCTATACTAAAGCTTACATCATCAAGAGCTTTCACTGCTGTCTCACCGGTTCCATATTGCTTGGATAAATGTTCCACCTTTAATATTTCCATTATCTTAACCTTGCCTTTCTCACTGTCATCGCTTGCTACAGAAGTGTTTCTCTGACTACAAACGTTATTTATTTTATAAGATCAGTCTAGCAAAGCGACATGACTCCCCGGTGACTTGAATATTACAATTTTGTCATATAGTTGACTTAAGATAACCATCTTCATGTAGTCTGTTTATAGAATTTCACCACAAAGGATGTACCTTGGCCCGGCTTACTGGTTACTGTGATATCACCGTTCTGTTTTTCGATAATGCTCTTTGCCATGGCAAGTCCGATTCCCACACTCTCTTCGCTTGCATTTATCCCCTTATAGAATCGCTTAAAGATAAAGGGCAGATCCTCCTTCTTAATACCATTTCCAGTATCGGTAATCTGGATGCCGGTATAGATAGGATTGTCCTCGGTCTGTATTGTGATTGTGCCTCCTGACGGCGTATGCTCCGTACAATTTTTTAATATATTAATGAAAGCCTCCGTAGTCCAATTTGAATCTGCTTTCAAAGAAACTTTACCGATATCTTCGACTACCAGAGTTTGTTCCTTTAACTCCATCGGTATAAGAAGGGGCTTACTTGCTTTGTCAATCATTTCGACAGCCGGGACTGTTTCCTTCTTAAACTTAATCGTTCCTGCGTCCAGCTTCGCAAGTTTTAACAAGGAGGTTAAGAGCCATTCCATCCGCTCGAGCTGTGTATCCAGTGTCTTTGTAAATTCTTTTCGCTTCTCCGGCTCCAGATCCTCTCTGCTTAGTACATCTGCAAGAACAGTCATCGAGGTAAGCGGAGTCTTTAATTGATGAGAAATATCTGAGATCGCATCTGCCAGCTGTTCCTTCTCGACTTGCAGCTGATTCGCCTGTCTGGATAGGATCATCGTAAGCTTATAGATCTCATTTTTAAGAATACTAAGCTCACCTTCTACACTGTCCCTCAGATCTAAGCTGTAATCACCACTATAGATACGACGCAGATACCCGCTAAGCTCCTTAATGTCTAAATACCTTCTTCTTGTCATCCATAATGAGACGAAGGAGATAAGTAAAGAGGCAATTCCAATCCCAGCACCTGTTACCGGATTGATTATGAATCCGATAGCACTTGCAAGCATCGTAATACCGATGAGCAGTATCATCATGTTTCGATACGCTTTATTTCGCAGCATAGTGTCCTCCTTTTCCATCGGGGTTCCATCTCGTCATTGACCGACTATGGATGCTTCACTCTGTCATACACATCCATGTTTTAACTATTGTCCCACCTTATATCCGAGTCCTCGAACGGTCTTTATCATCGTGGGGTTCTGAGGATCCTCCTCCAGCTTGTCCCGTAAGCGCTTAATATATACTGTTAAGGTGTTGTCATTGACGAAATCACCGGCGACATCCCATATTCCCTCCAGTAATTGATTTCTTGAAAGCACCTGACCTTCATTATTCGCAAAGGTTAATAATAGCCTGTACTCCAAGGCAGTCAGAATAACCTCTTGACCATTCTTATATACCTTCGCATCCATCGTATTGATCCGGATAGAATCAATCTCTATGATATGCTTTGCATGGCAATCCTTCTGATATCTGCGAAGCACCGTCTTTATTCTGGCCTGTAGCTCACGAACGCGGAAGGGCTTAGTAATATAATCGTCTGCGCCAAGCTCCAATCCCATTACCACATTCACTTCCTCATCACATGCTGTAAGTATGATGACTGGAATGTCATAATGTTCTCTGGCTAGCTTACAAAGCTCATACCCGCTGCCATCCGGCAGTGTCAGGTCAAACAGACACAGATCAATCTTCTGTTCCTTCAGTGCTCTTACACCGGAAGCCACGTCCCTGCATAGCTGCACTATGTATCCTTCTTGAGTAAGTGCATAATCAAGCGCCACCGCTATGGTGCTGTCGTCTTCTACCAGTAATACTTTCATTGTCATCATCCCTTTTCTTTCTACTTAATTTCCAGAATATTCTTTTTTCATTCTATAGCATAGTATTCACTATTTCAACTACACTAACGATTATAACAGCAAAAGATATTCATAAAATAGGAATAGCACCTTAACTTTTTTGCAGCTAAGGTGCCGGTTAATCATAAAATTCATGTTTTACCTTATTTACTCGCTTTATTTTTTTATGGATACCAACTGTAAGTCCCACCCCAAGAAACAATATCATAAGACATTCGACATCTACCATGAAAATTTCAGCTGTCGTGACAGACCCTGACGGAGAATCTTTACGCTGTTTGCTTAGATAGTCATCCGTGATATCCATTCCTTGTGCATCAAAGAGTCTGAAACCTGTCATCCAATAACCTTTATTCTCCTGAATATGAAAAAAGGTTTTCTGATCAATATTACCCTTGTACATCACTTCATAATAAAGATCTTGTATAGATTTCGCATACTCATATCGAACAGCGCGCCCATCCTGTATCATTCCGTATATGATAACCTGATTCACATTATCCACATTCTTATCGAGATGAATCGGTATTGCAGATCCATATTGCGTACTTCGGATAATATACCTGCCATTGAATCCGCGTTTAAGCAACACCATCCCCATAAAACAATCGTCATATCGGTTGTCTGAATAGATCACATACATCCAGTCATTTATCTTTTGGACTAACTCTACTTTTGCATTCACTTTCTGATTCGGTATGTAGTCACTGATCGCTTGCTCCAACTCCACCTCATCTTCTGTTAAGTGATACGAATCAGAATAAGTAGTATATGTTAGTATCAATGTAATCAGAAGAACCAAGCCCGGAATTAATCCCGTGGCTTTCATCCTCAACCTAGATCTTCTGGTCTTATCCTCTACTTCCTCTAAAGTCATGGGATTCACCTCTCCGACTATCGATTAGAACTTATGCTGTACCAAATGCACACAGGTTCTGTCTTCTTACATTCTCTTATAATGTTTCCAGAAGTTAATTGTCTCCTGAAGGTCTGCTTCGTCCTCAAACAATTCCTGTTTCTTTGCAACCTCAATAGCAAAATCCACATATGCATTTGCTCTGGCCGTAATAATATTTTGATCCGCTACTGCATCCAGGTCGGTGGAGTGAGTAGAAGCAATTCCTTTCAGAATACCAGCTTCCTCCAATATATCCACACCGGCACAGATGGCACCGATCAGTATGTTCTTATCCTTCGCTTCCTGCAAGAGCTTGGTCACATTATCCGACCGGATATGATCAATATTACCACCGGTTAGAATGATACTTTTCGCCTTGGATAAATCCACCGCATCAACCGTAAGATCGGCATCAACACGAAAGCCCTCCATACAGGTAATCCCCTTACCGTTCAGGGTGCAAAATCTCATCTCCTGATTCGTAAACTTCATAAAATAGCTTAAAATTATAATTTCATAAAAACAGCAATCCTCATAAATAATAAAGTAATTCATTACGTATAACCGTCCCTTTCTCGCAGCCTGCAACTTTACACTAGAAAATAAAATTTTCTCGCTATTCAGATCACAAATATGCGATTGAAAATCATCTTACTCGCGGATACATCGGGTGGTTCTCGTTAAACTGTACCAGATCCCAGAGGTTCCCGTATAAGTCCCGGAAGACAGCAACAGTACCGTAATCCTGCTCCTTCGGCTCTCTGATTAGTATAAAATTCAATCGCCTCGTCATAATCCTTAACAACCAGCGCGATATGTATGATTGATTGCAAAAATTGTTCATCCTCCCTAAATACTTTTTATAATGTTTTATCTCCATACTGCTTCCAATGTTATCTATTACTATTTTATGTTAGTATAATAATTTCCTTCTAGAAAATCAATCTATTTATTCTCACCATGCCATAATAAACAAGTAAAAAGATAGCTTCATTTTTCATCATAATCAATAGAAAGCTGCTTCGCATACTTTCTATCACTATAAAATAACAGCCCATCACTGTCTATGGATACGTTATTTGTATCAATCCAGTCATGAGCTGTATTCTTCCTTATTTATACTGTTTATGAATGTCTTCTATATGATTGATTGTGCTTCAAGTTTTCTATATGATGTTTTATTTACTCAAGTATGCCAGACGCTCGGCAACCTGCTTCATCATATCATTGTACTTATCAAGCTTTGCACGTTCCTCGGCAAGCTTGCTCTCCGGAGCCTTGTTCACGAAGTTCGGGTTTGCTAACATAGTGGTAACACGCTTTAGCTCGCCTTCCAGACGTTCCTTTTCCTTGGTCAGTCGCTCGATCTCCTTATCAATATCAACCAGATCTGCAAACGGAATATAGATTACTGCGCCGGGAACTACCGCGGATACTGCATCCTCCGGAATTCCTGCTTTATCTGGTTGTACCAGTATCTCACTGGCATAACCGAGTGTTGCAAAGAATACCTTACTCTCAGTAAAGATACTACGAAGCTTCTCACTGTCGGATACCACAATCACGGTAGCCTTTCTGCTCGGCGGAACATTCATCTCCGCACGAACATTACGAATACCCTTTACAGCTTCTTTGATTAATTCAACTGCTTCTGCTTCCTTCGTATACTCATACTTCGCATTGTATATGGGCCACCTAGAGATCATAATTGAGTCAGTTTCCTTCTGACCCGACATCTCCTGTAAGGTACAGAAGATTTCCTCGGTAACGAAGGGCATATAAGGATGCAGCAATTTGAGCGATGTTACCAGTACATGCTTTAGGGTCCAGAGCGCTGCTGCCTTTGTCTCATCGGCATCGTTGTATAACCTGGGTTTCACCATCTCAACATACCAGTCGCAGAATTCTTCCCAGATGAAGTCGTTGATCTTCTGAGCAGAGATTCCAAGATCATAGTTCTCGAGACCCTCGGTTGCTTCAGCTACGAGAGTATTTACCTTGGAGAGAATCCACTTATCGGCAAAGGTTAGGAGATTCTCATCGATGGTTTCACCAACGCTTGCCTTCTCCAGGTTCATCATAATGAAGCGGGAAGCGTTCCAAACCTTATTTGCAAAGTTTCGGCTAGCCTCTACTCTCTCCCAGTAGAAACGCATATCATTACCAGGTGCATTGCCGGTAATTAAGGAGAAACGAAGCGCATCCGCACCGTACTTATCAATTACCTCAAGAGGATCAATACCGTTACCGAGGGATTTACTCATCTTACGCCCCTGAGAATCGCGAACCAGACCATGAATCAATACCTTGCTGAAGGGTTTCTGACCCATCTGTGCATAACCGGAGAATACCATTCGAAGTACCCAGAAGAAGATAATGTCATATCCGGTAACCAGTACATCGGTTGGATAGAAATAATCCAATTCCTCCGTCTTATTCGGCCAGCCGAGTGTTGAGAAAGGCCATAAGGCGGAGCTGAACCAGGTATCTAAGGTATCCTCGTCCTGTCTTAAATGGGTGGAACCGCACTTCGGACATCTGGAGGGTTCTTCTTTCGATACTATAATCTCACCGCAGCCATCACAGTAGTAAGCCGGTATACGATGACCCCACCACAGCTGTCTGGAGATGCACCAGTCTCTGATGTTATCTGCCCAGTTAAAGTAGATCTTGTCAAACCGCTCCGGAACGAACTGAATCTCTCCAGATTTCACTCCCTCGATTGCCGGCTTAATCAACTCATCCATCTTAACGAACCATTGCTGCTTAATTAACGGTTCTACTGTGGTTTTACAGCGATCATGGGTACCAACATTATGAGAATGATCTTCCACCTTCACGAGAAGGCCCAATTCCCTCAGCTCATTCACTATCACCTTACGGGCTTCATAACGATCCATGCCTGCATATTTGCCGCCGTTTGAGTTAATGGATGCATCATCATTCATCACATTGATCTCGGGAAGCTTATGTCTCTTACCAACCTCGAAGTCATTCGGGTCATGTGCCGGGGTAATCTTAACTACACCAGTACCAAAATCCTTATCAACATAATAATCTGCAACTACCGGTATCTCACGATTCATCAAAGGAAGCATCACTGTCTTTCCGATCAGATGCTGATATCTCTCATCGTCCGGATGTACGGCTACTGCGGTATCGCCAAGCATTGTCTCCGGTCTGGTCGTTGCAACCTCAACAAAACCTTCCTCACCAACGATGGGGTATTTGATATGCCAGAAATGTCCTGCCTGCTCTTCATGTTCTACCTCAGCATCGGAGATCGAGGTCTGACAAACCGGACACCAGTTAATAATTCTGGAGCCTTTATAAATCTTGCCTTCGTTATAGAGCTTCACAAATACTTCATTAACCGCATCGGAGCAGCCTTCGTCCATGGTAAAACGTTCTCTGTCCCAGTCACAGGAGGATCCAAGCTTCTTCAACTGAGAGATAATTCTTCCGCCGTATACTTTCTTCCATTCCCAGGCGCGCTCGAGAAATGCTTCTCTGCCGATATCCTCTTTGTTCGCGATACCTTCCTTGCGCATCTGTTCGATAATCTTAACCTCGGTTGCAATACTCGCATGGTCCGTTCCAGGCTGCCATAATGCATTATAACCCTGCATTCTCTTAAAACGAATCAGGATATCCTGCATCGTATTGTCTAATGCATGACCCATATGAAGCTGACCGGTAATGTTCGGCGGTGGGATCACGATTGTGAAGGGCTTCTTGCTGCGATCTACCTCAGCATGGAAGTACTTCTTCTCCTCCCATTTATGATAGAGCCTTTCTTCAATATCTTTCGGATCATAGGTTTTGGCTAGTTCTTTTTCCATTGTAATCTTCCTTTCGAAGTTAATATATTGTAAAAATTTTGTTCGAGAGCCGGTACTTTGAATATCAAAAAAAGTTCCTCGTCAAAAAGGACGAAGAACCGCGGTACCACCTTTATTTATGATAATGCTGCATAATAACTTCATTATCAACTCTTGTGTCTGTAACGGGACTTCCCGACACCTCCTACACACCTTACGGCTTCAGAGCTGTTGTTCCGGAGCTACCTTCAATAAGTCTGACTTAGACCACCTTTCAGCCGGTGAGCAGTCCTCTCTGATAAGCATCTCTTATCTAATCCTCTCCATCAACACATTTCACGATATGAAATATTAGTTCTATACTATGCGAGGTTTCGATTTATGTCAAGTACTTTTTCACTTATCAAGATATCAAGATATCTCGTCCTCTTGTTTTATTCCTCCGGCTCAATCCGGTACCTTCGCATAAGCTTCTCGGCTTCCTCCATACTATCCGGATAATTCCTTATCACCTGGTGTATCGATGCCAGAGCTTCCGCTTTCTGCTCCGTGTTCGTCTCAATCCGTTCTCTTAACTTTTGTCTGCGTACATTAAGTCTATGTCGAACCTCAACCATTTCTTTATTATCAAGAATAGCAGAAGGCTGGTAGATCCAGATCTCGGCATCCACAACCCCGAGCTTCTTAAGTTCGTGTACCAGCTCATTATGAAAAAACTCCAACAGCTCTGTGTTGCTTTGGTATCTTCTTGCTTCATCCTTCATGCGAACATATTCTTCCCAGGCAATTCGAAATTGTTCGTAACTCGTCACCATATATTTATTATAGCTGTAATCCAGATAATTGCGATTATTGACCGATTTGATCTTCACCTTGTTCATCAGCATAATCTGCCGGTTTTGCTTCATCTGCACTAAACGGATGCTTCCGGTATTCTTTCTCGCTTCCATGAATATATAGAGAGCCAAAACCATTCCCATCAGTACTGTAAGTAAGAATGGAATGGTAAAATTCGCTTCCGAATAAACGGACAGCAAACCGAAAAGTAAGAATAACGCTATAACGATGATACTGGTCGTGACAGCAATTCCCTTCAAAAAGGCCTGCTTACTGATAACCTCCTCTTGCTCTTCAAATAAGTCACTCCGTTCCTTCTCCAGATGCAAAATATCCTGTTCAATAATCGCCTGATACTCCTCTGCTTCCCGGATCGCAGTTAATTCCTTTGGTATCTGTTTCTCATAGCTTTCATAGAGATGGTACATGCGGTCGGAGATAATGGAGCTTTTGTGCTGCAGCTTGCCGCGTTCCTTCGTGAGGTTCAATATCTTTCTGGCAGCTTCCTCCAGATTCTCCCTCCGATCCTCCGGTATCATATCGATCTTTTGCATGTCCGTCAAGTAGGAGGTCACGGCTGCGTACTCCACCTTTGCTTCTTCGATCTGTCTTCCGCTTTCGATGATAATCTCACAGTTATCCTTTACATAACCCATTCGTTCCGCATGCGTATTTAGCTTCACATTCTTTTTTTGCTCTTTCTTCTTCTCAGCGCGCGGGGGCATCCCATCCACTTCAGATTCCAGAGTGAGATTGCTTTTTTCCTCCTGCTGTTTGAGTTTATTCTTTTTACCAAATAATCGAAACAATCCCATTCTGTCCTCCACCTTACGATATACTATTCTTACTTATTATCTCTTTTTATTATCTCTTTTTATTATCTCTTTCTTATTTTCCATCTCTATTAATATTTCTTTCATCGCATACCGGGCAGAATGCTTCATCTCATCTTTCATGACCGGATATTACATCTGACGCAATTTGCTCTTCCAGCTTTCAATCAGCTCTTCTGTCCCCTGAATGTATTCAGTCATCCGGCCTTGCTGTTTATAATGCCGTAAAATACGCAGTTCAGACATCAGCTTACTCTGTGCCGCCTCTTCCTTTTTCTTTAGCAGAGTGTCCTCGATATCATTCCGTAGCAGATCGCTGACCTGATATTCGTCTAGCTTCTTCTCATAAAGCTCCTCGTTGTTCATTAACCTCAGAGCATATAGTGTCTGCCGCAGAGTTTCTTCCTTCCGATTGCGAATATAAGCCTGTTCAAACAATGATGCTGCTGCCAGGTAGCCGGAGGTATGCAGCTTGGCGATTGCCAGGTTATGCAGGATATCTCCATAATCCTCCATGGAAAGCTCCGATGCATCGTTACAATCCAGAAGTTTCTCGTACTCTGCCTCTGCTTCCTTATATTGCTGCCGACGAAGATAATTATCTGCCTTGATACAGTTTCTTTTTAGTCTTGGCATACCTGCTATCCGGTCCAGTTCTTTTAGATAGCTCTTAATCTCATTCTCCGTATAATAATCGGCGCTGCAAAGAATTACTGTGACCATAGTCTTGGCATCGGCATGTTTTTCCTTCATCTGTCTCAGCTTTGCTGCCCGCTCAGGCAGCTGCAGCTCTGATTGTATCCAGTCAATCAATGAATCACCAAATAGTGCTTCTTCGACCAGATAGATATGGTGAAACAGATAATTGCAAAGCTCCTCCATGGAATACACACGTACTCCTCCGGAGGGGAAACTATAAGGTCGTTTGGTTCTTGCACCGCTGCATAAAATCAATTTACCCATGCTTTGCTTCCTCATTTCATCCGATTTCTATACTAAACTCCATCAAAGTACCTGTCTCAGCGTAGAATTCTCCAAAGCCGAGATCGTTCACTGTAATCCTTGCATTGTTCTTATCCTGACAGGCAAGCTTTATCTCTAATCTTGTCATCCGATCCGGCCGTTTTGGAAGATTGGTCAGGTGAAGCTTCTCTCGGATCATCTCCTTCGTCATGACATTTTTTAGGATGATCTCCAGTTCTGCTTCTCCTTCCGGTATGACCTCGACACTCTTCTTTACCTCATACCAAAGTTCTCCTGCTTCTGCAAGAACCATCTCACGGAATCCGGAATCCTTATATACCCGCAGTCCGATCACACTTGTAATCATATCATCATCGAGAATGAATAATTCCTCCAGCCCTTTGTCCCCGGATAGCTCCTTTGCCGCATAGCAAGCTCCTTTGGTAAAGAGGTTCTGTCCCAAAAAGACACGTCTTCCGTTGCACAGGCTCTTAATGGCAGCCTTGGCCCAATCTCCTTCAAAGCCCCTTCCGGTAAAGTACAAGGTAGTGATCAGCTTCTTGTGTAAGGCAGTATTGGCAATATTCTCGAAGGTGTAGGAATAGTCTTCCTTACTGTTTTTTATCATGTTGTAATTCAAAATGCTGCTAAACTCCGTCTTCGCCAGTCCGGCAATCATCGGCCTAGTCCTTCGATTTAATTTGATCTGGTAAAACAAAAGTCCTTCTTCACTAAAATCAAATAGCCCCACATCATTCATCCATAAGGACTTGTCCTGACTCAAAGCATAATACAGATAGGCTCCGGCATGACTCATGACTGTTACCCTGTCCTTCATAATATCCAGTCCGGCCAATGCAGTATAAATACCCTCCACCAATGCAGGATGAGTATTACGAACAGTCACTACCATTTTGGTTATCGGATCGTTTGGAAAATAACGTTTCACTAAAAGTAATGTTTTTCGAAAGTATTTTTCTAATAAAGCAGTCGGAGAAAAGCTTTGGCCATATACCAAGACCTCTGTTCCTTGAATGAGCTTATCCAGAAGATGGTCAATTAGAAATCCGGAATCACAGGAATCGCAAGCAATTGCTTCTTCACCGAAAAGCCATTGCTTTGTATCCGCTTTCAAACATAATACAGTTGGTATCAGATTAAGCTCATCCTCTTCCCTTGTACTGATCGGTACCGGTTCTAAGGATTTATAGCTGTAGCAGCTAATCTGAGTATAATCCTCACATAGATCATAGCCAACAATTAATTTCCTTGCCAAATCCATCTTGATAACCAAACCTTTCTCTTTATCAGCTAACTGTATTTCCGTACAATCTGTTCTTGATTATGCAGATCAATTCATTTCCAACATCCTCTACACCTCATTCGATTGGTCGGAAGCAGTTTTCCGTGAGGTATTCCCTCTCGATATAATTTTCCATGATACCAAGCAAGGTATCATCGTCCTTTACTTCCATCGCCATAAGCATAAGATTGATCTGTCCATGTTTTGTTTCTTCTTCCTCTGAGGCTTCACAATCGTATTGTGCAGCAAAGCTTTCGGTAATGGCGTCCTCCGCACAACCCTCGGTAATATAATACTGAAGTGTCTCATGATAAAATAGCACGAACTCCTTTACATGAATCCCCATAAATACATTTGTCATTCGCTCCGTGAAAAACTCTGCATCCTCCTGTCTCATCAGGCGGTAATGGATATACACCTGACTGCAGGGATCCGTAATATAAGTGATATAACATTTATCCAGTAACCTCTCCGGCAATTCCAACCGGCCACGATATTCTGTAAAGAAAGGAAGAAGAATATCCTTCTTTACCATTTGTGCAATCTGCAGTTCTGCGAAGCTTAATTCACTCTCGGTCAGCTTTTTATTATGGGCATTGTATTTCAGCCATGCTAGCAGGCAGATATCATTCTCTTCATAATTCAGTTCTCTTTTCATGATAGGAAACAAATCTGAATGAATTACATGCTCATGTACCAGATAATTATATGCATAGTAGGACGAAAATGCTTTCACCAACCGGTGGTTTGTAACTTCCTTATAATAGTTTATGAATATCTCGCTGCTATCTTCAATGTAGCTCTGTGTAAAAAGCATGTGTGTGAGCAGACGTTCCTCCAAATTGTGAGTCTCTAATTCAAAGCTCTTTGCTGCCTTCCAGAGCTTGTACATCTCTCTGGTGGCGCCTTCATAATATCGAAGCAGATAACGAAGGATGGCTTCATCATACTTACCATGGGAAAACACATAATAGCATAATTCCACCATGAGCTCAACTTTCTTCTCCGATTCGGGGGTAACCATCCAGCCGGAACACATTTTCACAAGCCGGTTCACGGTGATTCCTTCAAAGCCGAAGGTCCCCAGTGCCGTCAGTGCCTGATCATAGAGCTTTCTTATTACCATATATTCTATATATCTGGCTCTTTCTGCAGGCTTAACACTATAGAGATCAATCTGCTCAAGATAGTATTCCAGTAACTCGTCATTATAGTTCTCATAATAATATCCAATCAAAGTCTGATAGCAGTCTGTTACATATTCCTCTTTCAATTCCTCAATCTGCAGAACCTGTTTGCGGAGAGTAATTGCATCTTCATTTAATATCCGGTGGTTCTGATATCGATCAAACAAATGCAACAGAAGCATCGGGTGGTTCGTATATCCCAGACAATACTTCTCATATTCCTCCGGGTTTAGATAGGGGGTGATATTGTAATCTACGGATTCCACATAATAATTCCCAAAGCTGTCTACGAAAAAGATTTCCGCATTGCTGGTAAAAATATCAATCTGTGCTTTGCCAAGGACCAATGGCTGCTGTTCCTCATAACCAAATTCTTTATGAATTACCTTGACACTCACCATATTCGTATTATTACAGCTTAGCTCGTGGCGATATAGAACATAAGGCATATGTCTTGATAGCTCTGCCCCCAGTGTAGTCTTTGAGATAAATTCCCGGTATAATATTGCCAGATCTCTGCTAATTTGATGTGTCTCCAGCATCTTCACTGCAAAGATCTCCATCCGCTTTTGATAACTACGATAGATCGGTTCGTTCTTCTCCTTGTTTCGGATGATATTTGCATAGAGAAATGCCTTCTTTTTCTCACTTAAGTTGCTGTTGTATATAAAGTATAATAATACCGGTGTAGAAAGCGGCTCCTGTACCGAATTGCTGATGGAATACATATAATACTCATAAAGCTCTGTAATACGCAGCTGCGACTCCACCCCGAGGCGGTACCATTCGAAGTATTTCTCCGCTCTCTTAAGTCCTTTGATTAATAGGCTGCAGATGGCTGATAAAGTCTCAGTATCCCCGTATTCATCATAGAGCTTGACTAGGCTCTGATAGATGACAGGATGATAGGTCTTACGCTTGCCGGCTAGATAGGTATAGTGTTGAGCCAGTTCTTTCGAAAGGATCCAGTTCTTGATTCCAAAATTCAATACCTGTATCTCAAAATCATTCAATTCCCGAAGCAGCACCGGCTCCTGATTATAGGCACAGACTGCTTCATAATACAGGATCGGACTACGGCAGCCCGCTTCGAACTGTTCCCTTATATCAGATAACTTTTTGCTTTGGTTACCAAGGTAGGAATTATCAATATTAAGTAAGAACCAGAGTATACGCCAATCCTCATTCCCTTTTTCGTAATAATTGCGTATGATATCGGCAGACTCTCTGATTGCCTCCTCTTTCTCATACAATGCTCTTAGATATAAGTAGGAACAGTATTCTACCACCGGTCCTCTTTGAAGAATAGCCTCTTCCTTCTTAAAACGCTCAAGTTCATCCTTTACGAGGTTCAGCTTTCCTTCCGCTAATGCCAGGTGAATCTGAACCAGTTCTTTTAATTTACTGTCCTTACGATCCGGCAGCTCCTTCAATAATTCATCTGCTTCCAGAGAATATGTCTCCAGATTTATTTCATTCAGCCGGAAGCTTAAATAATTATCCATCAGTCCCAGTTCCAGCTTCTGAGCGAGCCTGTGCTGTGAAAGAGGGGACTGTTCCTTGTGATACCTGCAAATTACTTCCAGCACAAGAGTCTGATAAGCTGTCTTAATCATAATCTGACCAAAATTATTCCCCGGTCTTAGGTTCTTTGGATCTATTGTATATGATACCTGATGTGTGTTTCCGATAAAACGGTCAGCCCACACAAATTTTTGTTCCAGCAAGATAAAAGGAGCATCGGTGCTGACTCTGATTTCTGCATAGCCCCAATGGTCCTTTGTGAGAACCAGCTTGTCACTGATGCTTTCCTCCTTCACGTTATATTCGACTAAAGTCTTATCGATCTGCAGATGAATCATTGCCTTCTTATGTATCGCAATCAGGAATTCCTCCAATGCCTGACTGGTGGTTATGCTCTTAATCAGATTCCGATAGATAAATCGATAACGTTCCTCATTACTCAGAAAAATCTGTTCAAATTCCTCCATACGAAAGATCTTCTTTGCCTCAGACCAATCCATCCTGGCCGTGTTAGTAAACTGGAATAGATCCTTTATCTTTCCCAAAGAGGTGGTGACATATGCTGCTTCCACGGTCACATAAAAAGGAAGGAGACGTTCACCGCAGTCACTGACTACGCTGATTTCTCCCTGAATTATTTCGCCCGGTTTAAGATATGATGCATGAATATGAAAGATAACCGTGCTGAGCACACTCCGAAAGGAGGGTGCTTTGATTTCCATCAACCGATTGGAGGAGTAAATCCGACCCTCCATGCTTCGTTCCATGTTATTGCTGATAGTAAAGCTGCCCTCATAGATACTTCCTGCCTCAACTGTAATTCTTAGTTCCTCTTCGGAAAGACTAAGAAAAGGAAGCTCATATTCAAAATCCCCATTTGAAAAACGTTCGATTTTCTCCTTCAATTTATCACCTCAAGTTGAATAATCGTTCCTAAGTTCCTGGTCCGTTGAAATTCCGCCTTGAAAAGGCTTGGAAGCTTCCTTAATATGAAGCGTTGCAAAAATTTTAAAATAAGATATAATATTGTAATAATTATAATTCAAGGGAAGAAAAAAATCCAGTATTTATCATAAATCGCCTGATTATAAAGGTGGATAGGCAAAGAAATGCCGGGAGGGAGTCAAATGATTAAACATACAGATCATTTTCATGGGAGTGATTTAGAGACCATCGAGAAGATATACAAGATTAAGAAAGAGGATATCGTCAGCTTTTCAGCAAATGTCAATCCTCTTGGCATATCGCCTAAACTGAAAGAGACTCTGGCAGAGCGCATCGATGCAATCATGAGCTATCCGGACCGAGAATATACCTCCCTCCGCAGAAAAATAGCAGAATATGTTCATACAGAGTTGGAGAATATCATCGTAGGCAACGGCTCCACTGAGCTGATCTCCCTGTTCATTCAGATTAAACACCCAAAGAAAGCTTTGATCGTAGGACCAACCTACTCTGAATATGAACGTGAGGTTGCCTTAGGTGGCGGCATCACCCGCTATTATCGACTGGAGGAGGAGAAGAATTTTAACCTCGATATTCGCACTCTGGAAAGTGAATTGACTTCTGATGTTGACCTCCTTGTCATCTGTAATCCCAACAACCCAACCTCTTCTGCGATCACCAGAAATGATATGCGTAAGATTCTGGATATCTGCAAACAAAAGGGAATCTTCATCATGGTAGATGAGACCTATGTGGAGTTTACGGAAGACGTGGCGAAGATCACTTCGGCACCCCTGACCGGCTACTATAATAATATCATTATACTTCGCGGTATCTCCAAGTTCTTTGCGGCACCGGGTCTTCGTCTCGGCTATGCAATCTGTGGAAATGGTGATCTGCTGAAAGAAATGAATCAAAGAAAGAATCCCTGGACAATCAACAGTCTGGCTGCCATTGCCGGAGAGATTATGTTCACAGATGAGGAATACATCAGAGATACCAGGAATCTGATTGCTGCAGAGCGAACCAGAATAACCGGGATTTTGGCCTCCTGCAAAAATATCCAAAGCTTTTCACCGACGGCAAACTTTATTCTTATTAAAATATTGAAGGAAGAAGTTACTTCGATGGATGTTTTTGAAGCAGCAATCCGCAAGGGCTTAATGATTCGAGACTGCTCCACCTTCCCCTTCCTGAATAATAAGTTTATCCGCTTCTGTTTTATGCAGCCACATCAAAACGATGCTCTGCTTGCGGTGTTGCTTCCATTACTGCAATAGTGGATACATGCATATTAATATATAATTTCTAATCAATATGTGTTAATAAAGGCAGAGGTTGTATTTCACGGTTCCTCCATTCAGCAGCCTCTGCCTTTTAAGATTAAAAGCCTTTGTCTTTTAACCTTGGTTTCTGGTTTCTTCTACTTTCTTTCCTTCAGTTTTCCGTTAATCCCTTTGATGCTACGGCTCCAGTAATACATCTTACTGAGCCTGATTACAATATATAACCACCTTTTGCCCTTATGCATTGATTCGGAAGACCTCCTCCGGCTTAAGAAGAATCACATAAGTGGCTGATTTTCCTGTATAGATGGCAGCTGTAAATAATTTCTTTACAATCTTATGAAAAACTTAAGAATTGGATATATTGACTTAGAATGTATGCGTGCTATAATACATATCTATTAGGCACCTAAGTATTTTGGGCCAAAGGAGGGGATACGAATAAAAGTGAGAAAAGAGGTTGTCCAACTGATCAATATCTTTTCAGAAATAATCAAGGCTATCCATCAGCATTCCTATCATAAGCTGGCGAATGCAAACCTATATCCAGGCCAGCCTCAGTTACTTCTTTTAATCAGAGAAAACGATGGCATTACACAAAAGGCCCTATCAGAAAAGCATTGCGTGAAGCCTGCCACCATTACCGGAATGCTGAACAAATTGGAATCAAATCATTTTGTTTACCGGGTCCCGGATGATGTGGATAAAAGAATAATGAGAGTATATCTTACCCCGGAAGGAAAAGCTCTTGCCGAGCAGGGAGAATCTTTCATAATCGGATTGACAGACAGACTATTTGATGGTTTTACAGACGAAGAAATACAAACCCTACTTCGTTTAATTAAAAAGGTCAAAAATAACCTGAATCAGAAATCCAACATAAGTGAATAGCACATTAACATAACAAGAAAGGAATTCATATGCTCAAGCTATTGAAATTTTTAAAGAGATCCGTATTTGCACTGGTATTTGTTACCGTGTTGCTGATACTTCAGGCAGTGTGTGATTTATCACTGCCAACCTATACCTCTGACATAATCAACGTCGGTATCACAAACAGCGGTATTGAAGATACGGTACCGGAGGTACTGCGTGCCACACAGATGGATAAATTATCTCTATTTTTAGAAGATAAGGATAATACTCTGGTGAAAGAACATTATTCTCTCCTCAGCAAAGAAGAGGTAACCGAGCAGGAATGGTCCGATTATCTTGAAAAATACCCCCAACTGGCTTCAGAAAATCTCTATATCTGGGATAACGAAGCCGAGGCTGAATTGACGAATGTCATGTCCATCCCGATGATGATGGTATTATCCTTCGAGGGTGATAATGAATCATCTCAACAGATGAAAGAACAATTTCTAGCTAATTTCCCAGCGAATATGACACAGGGTAATCCTGATATCTTCCTCTTGCTTAGTAAACTCCCGCCGGAATCGAAGACGGCGATGCTTGCCGGAATCACAGAGAAGCTGAAGGAGATGCCGGAGATGCTGCTTACTGCCAGTGCAGGCTCCTTTATCAAGACCGAATATGATGCAGTCGGAATTGATGTCGGGCAGATGCAGCTGAATTACATCTTTTCCATCGGTCTTAGAATGATTGCTCTTGCCTTTGCTGCGATGTTAGCTTCCATTTTGGTAACCTTCCTATCGTCGAGAATTGCAGCAGGAATGGGAAAGGATTTAAGAAGCAATGTATTTAAGAAGGTACTCTCCTTTTCAAATCAGGAGATGGACCAATTCTCCACTGCTTCCCTGATCACCCGAAGCACGAACGATATACAGCAGGTTCAGACCTTGATTGTATTTCTCATTCGTATCGTGATCTATTCTCCGATTTTAGCACTCGGTGGAATATTTAAAGTTATGAGAACCAACAACTCCATGACCTGGGTCTTGGCAGTTGGTGTCGGAGCGATCTTCATTTTGATTGGTACTCTGTTAGTTGTTGCAATGCCGAAATTCAAGATGATGCAGAAGCTGGTTGACCGAATCAATCTGGTTACCCGCGAGATCATCACCGGCCTTCCGGTAATTCGCGCTTTCAGTACCGTTTCTTATGAAGAAAATCGTTTTGATAAAGCTAATATAGATCTGACGAAGAATTCCCTTTTCGTTAACCGTGTTATGACCTTCATGATGCCAGTATTAATGATGATCATGAATCTGGTATCCATCCTGATTATCTGGGTCGGCGCCGATAAGATCGATGCAGGAACCATGGAGGTTGGTGATATGATTGCTTTTATTCAGTATACGATGCAGATCATCATCTCCTTCCTTATGCTTACTATGGTATCCATCATGTTACCGCGAGCTACGGTTGCTGCAAAGCGTATCGATGAAATTCTCACAACCAAGATATCCATTCCTGAGTCTGACACCGACGAACCGACAAAACCCGGTATGAAAGGCGTTCTTGAGTTTCGTGATGTTTCCTTCCGTTACCCGAATGCTCAGGAGGATGTTCTATCCGATATCAGCTTTACTGCGAAGCCCGGAGAGACTACTGCAATCATCGGCAGTACAGGTAGCGGTAAATCAACCCTGATCAATCTGATCCCCCGTTTTTATGATGCAACAAAGGGTAACATATTCGTCGACGGAACTGATATCACTCGAATGAGGCAACACTCCTTGCGTGATAAACTGGGCTTCGTACCGCAGAAAGGTGTATTATTCACCGGAACGATTGCCTCTAACATAGCATTTGGTGCTCCTAACGCAGATGAAGAGGAAGTGAAACGTGCCGCAGCTATCGCTCAGGCAATAGAATTTATCGATGCTAAACCTGAGGGGTATGAATCTTCCATCTCCGAAGGCGGAACTAATGTATCCGGCGGTCAAAAGCAGCGACTTTCCATTGCAAGAGCAATTGCGAAGAGACCGGAGATCTATATCTTTGATGACAGCTTCTCTGCACTTGATTTTAAGACGGACGCTACTCTACGAAAAACCCTGAAGGAGCAGCTTGCTGACAGTACCTTAATTATTGTGGCACAGCGTATCAGTACCATTATGAACGCCGAACAGATTATTGTGTTAGATGACGGTCATATCGTAGGGAAAGGAACGCACAGGGAGCTGTTAAAGAATTGTGAAGTATATCAACAGATTGCTTCTTCCCAATTATCAGAGGAGGAATTGAATTATGCGTAGAGAAGAGAATAAAAATAACACTCCTATGAATTCTGCCAGTAGCAGAAAGAAGCCGAATCCCGGACATATGGGACCTCCGGGAATGATGCCCGGAGAAAAAGCAAAGGATTTTAAAGGCACCATGAAGAAGCTGTTTGCCAGTCTGGCAAAATATCGGTTTGGCTTTCTCTTAATGCTGCTATTTGCGGTTGGCAGTACCGTATTCTCTATTATCGGTCCGACCATCATGGGTAATGCAACCACTGAGATCTTCAAAGGTCTGGTAAATAAAATAAATGGCGGAGACGGTATTGATTTTGATGCTCTATCCAAGATACTACTTACCTTAATTATATTGTACGGTGTAAGTGCTCTGCTTTCGTTTATTCAGGGTTGGATTATGACCGGTATCAGTCAGAAGGTATCCTATAAATTCCGTAAGGATATCTCGGAAAAGATTCACCGAATGCCGATGAATTATTTTGATACTACCTCCCACGGTGAGATTCTCTCCCGTGTTACAAACGATGTGGATACCTTAAGTAACAGCTTGAATCAAAGCTTGGGACAAATGATTACCTCCGTAATTACCATTATCGGTGTCCTGATTATGATGCTGCGAATTAGTATCTCCATGACCTTTTTGGCATTGCTCATTCTACCCATCTCCGGATTTGTAGTTAGTAAAGTAATAAAGAAGTCACAAAAATATTTCAAACAGCAGCAGGAATACTTAGGTCATGTCAATGGCCAGGTGGAAGAGGCTTACGGTGGTCATACTATAGTTAAGGTCTTTAATAAGGAAGATGACTCTATTCGTGAATTTGATGAAAAGAATGAAAAGCTTTACGAATCCGCTTGGAAATCCCAGTTCTTATCCGGCTTAATGATGCCTGTTATGCAGTTTGTAGGTAATATCGGTTATGTCGGTGTTGCTATCTTAGGTGGATACCTTGCCATCAATGGTAAAATCGAAGTTGGACAGATTCAGTCCTTCTTCCAATATATTCGCCAGTTCACACAGCCGATTAACCAGCTGATGCAGGTTGCAAACATGTTCCAATCCACCGCTGCCGCAGCAGAGCGCGTATTCGAATTCTTAGCTTCTCCAGAAGAAGTGCAGACAGTGGAACATCCCGCGTCCATCGAAGGTTTAAATGGTCACGTAGAATTTAAGAATGTTCATTTCGGTTACCATCCTGATAAAATTATTATTAAGGATTTCAGTACAAAGGTTTATAAGGGTCAGAAGATTGCAATCGTAGGACCGACCGGTGCCGGTAAGACCACAATGGTGAAGCTATTGATGCGTTTCTATGATATCAACAGCGGCGAGATCTTAATCGACGGACACAATATTCAGGATTTCAACCGTAGTGACCTTCGTCGTATGTTCGGTATGGTTCTCCAGGATACCTGGTTGTTCAACGGAACCATCATGGATAACATCCGCTATAGTAAGCTGGATGCAACGGATGAGGAGGTAATCAAGGCAGCAAAAGCAGCACATGTGCACCACTTCATCTCCACTCTTCCCGACGGCTACCAGATGATTCTTAATGAGGAAGCAAGCAATGTATCCCAGGGTCAGAAGCAGTTGCTGACAATAGCAAGAGCAATCTTAGCAGATCCTAAGATTTTGATTCTTGATGAAGCCACCAGCTCCGTCGATACCAGAACTGAGATTATGATCCAGAAGGCAATGGATAGCCTGATGAAGGGCAGAACCAGCTTTATCATCGCACATCGTCTCTCGACCATCCGCGACGCAGACCTCATTCTTGTTATGAACGAAGGTGACATCGTAGAGCAGGGAACTCATAACGAGCTTCTTGCGAAAGGCGGGTTCTATGCTAACCTGTATAATTCACAGTTTGAAAGAACTGCTTAAGAATCAGTGGTGCTCTTATGCACGAAGAAGCTTACTCTCCACGATTTATATCATTAAGGAAGGAAGATGACACACTTCCCTCACACACAGGTTGCCGGACAGATCACTGTTATGTATGCCATAGTCGAACAAAAATTGTTCGCCTTTGTCATACATAATCAGCATTCAGTTCGGCAAACAGTGCATTTGCGCGTAAGTAAAGTGAGCATTGCAAGCTTGCTTGCACATATGCGAACGCGCA
The DNA here is from genome assembly GCA_023415055.1 of Bacillota bacterium. Classification (GTDB taxonomy): domain Bacteria; phylum Bacillota; class Clostridia; order Lachnospirales; family Lachnospiraceae; genus Mobilitalea. The sequence continues at coordinate 75,066 of JAEZLZ010000131.1, forward strand.
CGTGAACCGGAGAAGCTCGCAAAGCGTGCTTCTTCCGGTAGGGGAAGTATGTCATCTTCCTTCCCTCATGTTATCGCAGAGAGTAAGCCTCTTCTTTACATTTCATATGTTCGGTTTATAATATAGTTATATTGATTCTGGATTCATCTAAAATCCGGGATTAGGAATTATACGAATTTAAGGAGAGAAAAGAATGAATAGAGCGAATAAATCACTTGGTATTGAATTAACACCCGAATTGAAAAAGCAGCTCTTGGATGAGATCGTCTACTATTTTGAAACAGAACGCGATGAGAAGCTTGGTATCATTGCCTCCGAGAATGTTTTGGATTTTTTTATGGATAATCTGGGACGCTTTCTCTATAATAAAGCTTTGGATGATGCCAAGCTATGGTATAACAAACGTATGGAGGATGTGGAAGCTGATTTTTATAATTTGTATAAGGAGGAGCATTAACATTTTCTTGTCCAGCCATCCCAATCTTTCAAGCATTGATCAACAGCCTCATATGTATTCAACTCGGCTCATTTATTACTTTCTTAACTTCTATCCGGGCCATTCCATCGGGTATCTTCCATTCGATGATACTTCCTTCACAGTATCCGAGAATGGCTGTTCCGATGGGCGAGAGGACGGAAATCTTTTTGTTCCTGGAATCTGCATCCTTGGGATACACTAAGGTAATCTCCTCCTCTTCCCCGTCTACAGACATGATTACCTTTGAATTCATCGCAATAAAATTATTCGGTAGTTGACCTGGAGCCTTAATATCCGCCCTTTCAATCTCCGTTTCCAGACTTTCAATATATTTAATTACCGTATGACTTGTATATTTATATTCTTCAATTACCTTCTTAAGCTTTTCCTTCTCCGCCTGTCTGATATAAATTACTCCGGACATAATATCCTCCATTCCGATGATAATACGATAGAAAGCACACTTTGCGAACTTTCTATTGTCATGAATGCGTATTCGAACATCAACTCGATAATAACATTATCTTCTTAACAATTACGGCTTTGATTTCACTTCGGCAAATGCTTTATAATAATCAAGATACTTTTCATCCCAGGCAGAAAACAAATATCTGGCCAGTATATTTGTAACTTCATATCCCCGGCTTGCTATATGCTCCGTAAACGGGCGAAACGCTTCCACAGAGGGGGCGCTGTAATCTACCTTTAGGATAAAAGATAAATATTCTGACTGATTGTTCTTCGACCAAATCCTAGTATGGTTGTCCGAGGTAGCCACTAATAATCCGGTTTCAATCTCATCTTTGCCCGGATCATAGAGCAGAATGCTTTGATACTGATCCTTGATGTAGATAGACCAGGCATTACTATCATCGATGGAGAACCGAAAGATACTGTCATAATCCGGGATTTCCTCCTGATACTGATGCTCTGACAGTCTGTTATATTCTTCGATACAGCTTAATTTCTTATTGATATATTCCTTCGAAGTATACAACTCCTGTAATCGCTCATCAAGATCCTGTTCAAGGGCGATCAGAGAGGAGGACAAATCCCCGGGTGACTGCTTCGGCAGCCTCTTCATGTCCTGAAGAGACATACCAAGACACCTGAAATGAGCCAAATCAGAAATTGTGTAGATAGACCCATGATTATATTCCCTGTAATTATTCTCCATTCCCCTGGGCATACGAAGCAAACCCTGACTCTCCCAATAGCGAAGAGTTGATTTCGGTATTCCAAGCAGCTTAGAGATCTCTCCAATGGTAAATGTTGATTTCATAAGCACCTCATATAAAATATAGTAATGTCTTAACCAACTCCATGTATAAAATCCTCCATGGTAATGCTGTATAGACAAAATTGATTCAGTTCCTTCTCAAATATAAATCCTGCTTTTTCAAATGCTTTGATAGAGCGTATATTCTTGGGATGAATCTTTGCAACCACACGTGAAACCCTTCTATGGAAGAAAGCGTGCTGCAGCATCTCCCGAATGGTCTCTGTTCCATATCCATTACCCCATTTCTGACTTTCTCCGATCATGATAACCATTTCCGCTTCATCGTTCGTGTATCTCAATTTAACAAAACCAATCGGGTGATTCTCATTCGTCGATATCAGGTAAAAACTCCCGTCCTGATTAAACAAATGTGTCATGATAGGTAGATTGACTCGTGTGAGAAGTCTGTCAATCTCGACAGCAATATTACCGGCTTCATTCATATATTTTGTAACCTCATGGCATTCCATCCAATCGATCATCCTGCGAGCATCGTTACGAGTAACCTCCTGGGTCAGTTTTATTCTGCCTGCTCTCATTATATCATCCTTTCCATAATATAATAAAAGCCTTTCATAGCTGTAAGTTCTATGACGGTTCTTTATTAGCCTTATTATAAAGGTTCAAGCAACTTTAATGTCAATGGTTTTTCATAGATTACCCAAAAAATGAATAATAAAAAACCGGAGTAATCTGACCCGTTCCCATGCGGTGAACAGTTGGCTGTTAAACTGCTCCATCCAGGGTGGTTTACTCCGGCTTATACTATAGTATTCTTATCTCTCCTGCTTTGCAGCTTCAATTTGCTCAGCGAGATCGTTTAGATATACCCAACGCTCCATCTTTGCCTCTAGCTTTTTTTCTAATTCTTCCTTTTGCGCCATCAGCTCATTTAACCTGGAGTAATTCGTCGCCGAGGCGGCCATCGCCTGATCCGTCTCTGTGATCTTCTTCTCCAGCTCCGCGATGTCCTCATCGATGGTATCGTATTCCTTCTGTTCCTGATATGAGAACTTCGGTTTGCTGTTCTTTTTCTTCCAGGTTGCCATGCTTGCCGCTTTCAGCTCCTCCTCAGCCTTTGATGGCGTGCTAATCGTTCCCATAACACCGGTCATTTCACCGCGAAGCTCTCTTGTCTCCTTATAATCCGTAAAATTACCCTCATATTGCTTTATTGTACCTCCCTCGAAGGAAAAGATACGAGTAGCAATTTTATCAAGGAAATAACGATCGTGAGATACTGTCACCACAATACCGGGATAGGTAGCCAGATAATCCTCCAATATCGTTAAGGTTTGAATATCAAGATCATTTGTCGGCTCGTCCAGAATCAGTACATTGGGAGCCTCCATCAGAACCTTCAGAAGATACAATCTTCTTTTCTCTCCTCCGGACAGCTTTGCAATCTGTGTATATTGCATAGAACCGAGAAACAGGAAACGGTCGCACATCTGGGAGGCGGTCGCGGTTCCTTCCGAAGTCTGGATATATTCGGCGGTATCCCGGATATACTCAATCACCTTAAGCCTTTCGTCCATATACTCATTCTCCTGAGAGAAATACCCAAGTTTTATAGTAGTTCCGGTCTCGACCGTCCCATCATCCGGAGGTAATATACCGGTTAAAATATTCAATAAGGTAGACTTACCACAGCCATTCGGTCCGATGATTCCGATACGGTCCCCCGGTAAAAGAATATAAGTAAAGTCCCGGATTAAATTCTTATCGCCGAAGGACTTGCTAACACCGTTTAATTCTATTGTCTTCTTACCGAGTCTGGCTGACAGGGCGTTGATCTCAACTTTCCCATCTGTCTCCATTGTCTTGCGGTCTCTTAAATCTTCAAAGCGTTGAATATGCGCCTTTTGCTTAGTCGAACGAGCTCTTGCTCCCCTTTGCATCCATTCGAGTTCCATTCGAAACAAGCTCCTGGCCTTTCGCTCCGTAGCCTGTGCCATCTCTTCTCGTTCCGCCTTCAGCTCAAGAAATTTGGAAAAGTTTGCTTGATAGGAATAGATACTGCCATGGTCCAGCTCAATAATTTTATTCGTAACCTTATCAAGGAAATAGCGATCATGAGTAACCATGATAAATGCTCCCTTGTATTTTCGAAGATAGTCCTCAAGCCATTCTGCCATCTCATTGTCCAGATGATTGGTTGGCTCGTCCAGCACCAGAACCTCAGCCGGGGTCAGCAGTGTCCGCACCAGGGCAACCCGCTTCTTCTGCCCGCCGGATAATACCTCCGGAGAACTCTGAGGATTAGTGATACCGAGCTTAAGAAGCATTGCACCCGCTTCTCCCTCAAGATTACGGTATTCTTCGTCTGCCTTCTGATTCATGACCACATTCTGTAATATAGATAATTCATTGTCAAACATAGGTGTCTGAGACAAATATCCGATACGTACCTTTTTGCCTCTGGTTACACTTCCGCTGTCCGGCTCTTCGAGTCCCGCAATTATCTTAAGAAGTGTGGATTTCCCGGTGCCGTTAACTCCGATTACACCGATTTTCTCACCTTCATTGATTCCAAAGGTGACATGATCAAAGAGCATACGCTCCGTATAGCTCTTGCTCATATTCTCTATTGTTAATAAGTTCATAACGCTTACCTTTCTTTACTTTGTCCGTAATGCATGTCTATCGTATCATAGGCTATTTAGAAAGTCCACATAAAATAAGTGCTGCAACCTTGCCATGCTTTAGTTTTTCTCTTTGAAACATGCGCCTACCGCGCAAGTGTGTTCCACCTTAGTATAGTCCGGCTTCTCTGGTCACACGATACATTGAACAAAAAAGATACCTTATTTCAGCTGTTCGCTGTAGGGAAGGTATCTTTTCATTCGTCTGATTTGTCTCTCCATTTGTTCTGAGGAGTCAGTATATTCTATCTTACTTGCGGATAATCTCTGTTCTGCCGGGGCCGTTGGAGATCATCGTAATCGGAACCTCCAGCTCCTTCTCGATAAATTCAATGTACTTTCTGCAGTTCTCCGGAAGCTCCTCATACGTCTGAATGCCTCGGATCTCCTGCTTCCATCCAGGAAGATACTCATAAACCGGCTTTGCCTTTGACAGTTTTACAGTCGTCGGGAAGTCCTTCGTAACGACACCGTCGATCTCATATCCAACACAAACCGGAAGCGTGTCCAAATAGCCGAGAACGTCCAGTACAGTGAGCGCCACCTCAGTCGCACCCTGCATCCGACAGCCATAACGTGACGCAACTGCATCAAACCAGCCCATACGTCTCGGTCTGCCGGTAGTCGCACCATACTCTCCTCCGTCACCGCCGCGTCTACGAAGCTCATCTGCTTCCTCACCGAAGATTTCACTAACGAATTCGCCTGCACCAACAGCAGATGAATAAGCCTTAACCACCGTAACGATATCCTTGATTTCATAGGGAGGAATACCAGCACCGATTGCTCCGTAAGCTGCCAAGGTGGAGGAAGAGGTTACCATCGGATAGATACCGAAGTCCGGATCCTTCAGTGCACCGAGCTGTCCTTCCAATAATATATTTTTATCGGTCTTAATTGCATCATGTAGGAATGCGGAAACATCGCATACATAAGGCTCGACCATGGTTTTATATTCTAATAAGGTTGCTAATAACTCCTTAGGTTCAATTCCCGGCTTGTGATACATATGCTCCAGAAGAATATTCTTCATCTCGCATACTCTATCAACCTTTTCCTTCAATGCTTCTTCATCGAAGAGCTCCGATACCTGGAAACCGATCTTTGCATATTTATCAGAATAAAAAGGAGCGATTCCCGATTTGGTAGATCCAAAGGATTTGCCACCCAGTCTTTCCTCTTCATACTGATCGAATAAAATGTGATAAGGCATCATAATCTGAGCCCGGTCAGATACTAAGATCTTGGGAGCAGGTACACCTCTGTCTACCAAGGATTGAATTTCCTTCACCAAATACGGAATGTTTAGAGCCACACCATTTCCGATGATACTTGTTGTATGTTTATAAAACACTCCGGAGGGAAGTAAATGCAGAGCGAATTTACCGTATTCGTTGATTATCGTATGTCCGGCGTTACTGCCACCCTGATATCTTACGATAATATCTGCCTCTTGTCCTAACATGTCGGTAATCTTACCTTTTCCCTCGTCGCCCCAATTAGCGCCTACGATTGCTTTAACCATATTGAAATCCTCCTTGGCTTGTGCGATAGTACAGTTGTATATGACCATGTGCTCGCATCAAAATTATTGTACCCAATTACTTGTTAAGTATATGCGATATAATAATATAAGTAAAATCAATCTTAATTATGTTTGACATAATAAAAGCTTATGCATAGTTCTATCTTTTATTGTTTTCCGGTACTTCCAAGTCCGCCACGGTCCTGATTACCCAAGCTTTCCACCTCGTGAAATTCGATTCTTGGCTGATGCTCTACGATGCGGAATTGACAGATTCGATCATTGGTCTGAATCACCGTATCTCTCATCGCTAACGCGGGAAAGAACCACTGGTCATGATCACCGCAGTAGCTTTCATCCACTATTCCCGTAGAATTTGTCTGGAGAATTCCAAAGTTCTTAAAGGTACTGCTCCTCGGAACAATATGAGCCTCATACCCCTTTGGCAGCTCCATTGCAATTCCCAAGGAAATCAGCTTGAATTCACCGGCCTTCAGTTCTATTGTCTCGGCAGCCCGCAAATCAATCCAATCCGATTTATTCTCGATATATTGCAATTTTTCTATCTGGTCACTTAGATATTTAATCCTTATATTTGGCATAATAACCTCCGTTTATCTTCTGATCGATTGAAATCTTCTTTCTTTCGCACGTTCTTTTTATTCTTCTTATTTGTTACTATTCATCTCATACCCGCCGTTACTGAAAGCTTGGATCTAACATTCGAAGCAGTTCCTTTGCAGCAGTCGAGATTGGATTGTTGTGTCCGGTGATGATGCAAAAATGTCTCTTTGGAATCCCTGTCTCAAATTGAAGTTCAAAGAGATCGCCATGCTCCAGGGCTTCTCTTGCAAAATCCTTCACCACACATCCAATGCCAAGGTTACGGCTCGCAAATTTAACGATGATATCACTCATCGCCAATTCGAATTCCGGCTTCAGCTCGACTTCATTCGCCCTGAGAAATTCATCGATATATCTGCGGGAGCTGGTGTTATGCTCCAGGCAGATGATGGGCAGCTCCTCGAGCGCTTTATAATGAAGTGTTCGTCCCTTCAACTTCTGGAAACGGTTCCCTGCCACAAAGATATCCTGTATCTCCTTAATTCTAGTAACCCCAATCTCCGGTTTGGCCTCAAAGGGTTCACTAACGATTCCGAAATCAATCTTGCCGTCATACAGATAATCCAATGTCTCCGGCGTCGGTGCATTCGTTACCGTAACCTTGATTTTCGGGAATTTCTCATGGAAACGTTCCAGATAAGGAAGGAGATAGAATTGAAGGGTCATATCACTGGCTCCGATTCGAATCTCTCCATTCTCCAGATCCAGCATTTTTCGAAATTTATCCTCGCCCATTAAGATATATTCGTAGCCTCTTTGTACATAGTTATACAGAACCTCCCCCTCCGGCGTCAGCTTAACTCCTTTCGGAATGCGGATGAATAAGCGGCTCCCCAGGTTGGTCTCTAACAGCTTAACAGCCTGACTGACTGCCGGCTGTGAGATACACAGCTCTTCCCCTGCCTGTGTAAAGCTCCCTGCTTTGGCTACATGATAGAAGATACGATAATACTCCAGATCAATATTCATATAAACTCCCCTTATGGAATTATTAAAATACATTCGTTCATATTATACCATCAATATAAGATCAAGGCAAATCATAATTAATAATCCTATTATGATTTACCTTGATCTGCTTCTTATTCCGTTATCAAATTTCTTATTTGGAGATGACCAAATCAATCTCCTGCTGTAAAGTCTTCAGATCAACACGTATGTTAAGCTTCTGAGGGCATGCATCTTCACATTGACCACATTCCACACAGTTCTTTGCTTTTGCTTTGTCATCGATATCATTAGACCATAACCAATTCAACTCACCCTCGTTATTATACATCCCATAGCTGTTCCAGATGCTAAAGTTTTTGGGGATATCAACTCCTGCCGGACAGGGCATACAATAAGCACAGCCGGTGCAACCATTTTTCACTCTGCTTTTCAGAGTCTTCGCAGCCTCTTCGATGGCCTTCTTATCCTCTTCATTAAGAGCCTGGAAATCACGGAAGGTATTCAAATTATCCTGAACCTGCTCTTCGTTCGACATGCCACTTAATATAACCTTTACATTCGGTAAAGAGCCTACCCAACGAAGTGCCCAGGAAGCATCCGATTTTCCGGCTTCCCTTTTTGTCAGATGTACTGCGGCATCCTCCGGCAGTCTCGCAAGGGATCCGCCCTTCACCGGTTCCATAATTACAAGCGGTATCTCAAGCTCCTCTGCTAATTCATACCCCTTCATTCCGGCCTGTTCCTCTGTGTCCATGTAATTAAGCTGGATCTGACAGAAGTCCCATTTGCGGAAGCGGAGGATGTGTTCAAAGGCATCATAATTATCATGGAAGGAGAAACCGAGGTATTTGATCTTTCCTTCAGCTTTCAGACGATCCATCACCTCAAGCACACCTAATTTTACCATCTTATCAAAGCTGTCGCGATTCAATGCATGCAACAGGTAGAAATCAATATAATCCTTATGTAGTTTTTTTAATTGCTCATTAAAGAGACACTCTGCATCCTCCGCCTTCTCTACCAGCCAGCAGGGCAGCTTAGTTGCCAGATAATAGCTGCTTCTTTCATAGCGATCTAATGCCTTACCGGTGAATATTTCGCTGTTTCCTTCGTGATATACATAAGCTGTATCAAAATAATTTACCCCGTTCTGATAAGCACTGTCAATCATCTTTGCAGCAATCTTTTCGTCTATGCTGCCATCTTGTTTTTTGGGGTATCTCATACAGCCAAAGCCCAATAAAGATGTCTTAATCCCTAAATTCTGAAATTCTCTTAATTCCATATACATTCCCTCCAACATAAAAACTAATTAACTTAGGTATCATTTATAACCCTTCTTATCGATCTATTATTACATGTATCTGAATTTAGTTCAATCACTTTCCCTTACTTTCGTAAAAAAACATAGCGAAAAAGTATCCATTTCTGACTCATCATAAGCTATTTTCTCTTACGGGCATATAGTAGAGATAAAATCAGTGTAACAAGAATGACAGCCGCTGTTATCCCGTAAAGCAGATAGTTCTGGTTTGAATCAATCACAAGAATGCTGGTAGGTCCATCTGCACCACCGATAATGAAAGTGTCCAGACGTTGTCGGCGATAGAATTGGCTGATATCAATCCAGGTATATATGATCAGTAATATACTGATAATGCTGAGTATCAGTAATGTCAAGATACGTCTTGTCTTCATAAAGTCCTCTCCTTATAAGCAGCGTGGCAGCCGTAGACAGTGAAGTCCACCTGCGTCGTCAGTCCCTTACTTATCAAAATAATACAAGTACCGGACCGAATCTAGTGTATACTACATGATCTGAAAGGTCTCAGATTTGAAATTACTGTAGTATCTGCCTTCTTCCACTGTGAATTTTAAAACACAATAATCCGGATCTGTTACACCTTTCGAATAATACATGGTATCCCCCGGCAGCCAAATCATTTCCTTATTCTCCTCATCGAAAAGGACCTCCATCCTGCCCTTCAGCATGACTCCTCGATAGAAGCGTTTATCACAAAAATAGATACAAGCCTTCGGATTCTCCTGATACTGCTTTACCCGCATGGAAGAGGTATTGGTTGAAAAGTAAAACTCCCGTATCCCTTCTCTTTTTCTGGGGGCATTCATCGCCTTCGTATTCGGAAAACCTTCTTCATCCACTGAGCTTATATAAACGGTTCCTTGTTTATCAATCAGATTACCTATTGTCTTTTCTGCATCCCTCATTCTATCTTTCACACCTCTAATTGTCACAGAATAAAATCGAACATGTGTACCATTTTTATGATAGTACATGTTATTTTTAAAATCAATGACAAAAATTGCTATATTTAAAACAATAGAAAGCACGCTTCACGAACTTTCTATTGTCATGAAGAATTATATTGACCGTGTCAGTCAAACGTGCTATGATGAATTTGACCAGGTTAGTCAAATATACAAACAAGAAATGAGGTGGCACTATTCCATACGAAATTTTTGAAAAATTGGAAGAAAGCAAAAAGCAGAAAATAATCAATGCCGGCTTTAAGGTTTTTGCAAAACATGAGTATACAAAAGCCTCCATCGACGAGATTGTACGTGAAGCAGAGATCTCGAAGGGAAGCATCTTCTATTACTTTGAAACAAAATTGAATTTTTATATTTATCTATATGAATTTAGCGGTACCCAGCTGGAGTTAATCGTTGACTCTCCAGGTCCGGACGGCAGGCCTTCCTATATGGTATATACTGATTTTTTCGAACGTTTGAATGCTATTCAGCTTCTTAAGATGAAGAACACCGATACCTATCCTTATATGAATCAATTCATGAAAAGAGCGGTATTTGAAAGTGCTGCCGATATCAGAGAAAAGATATCAGAAATCAATAACAAATATACCAGAGAACGTGCGATGCTGTTCTTTCAGGGACTTGACTATTCCAAATTCAAAGAAGGCGTCGATCCGATGATGGTCATTCAACTGCTCACCTGGGCAGCCGAGGGCTGCGCTAATCAGGTAATGCAAAAGGAAATGCTGCTGACCGGGTCCGTTGATGTTATACCCGACTTCAATGAGGTTACTCAATTATATTTTGAATATGTAGCGATGTTTCGTAAGAATTTCTATAAGGATGAATATGTATAATGTCAAACATTACGTGGTAATACATCCGGGATGGATTAATAAAGAAAGGGGAATATTCGATGTCTATTATCGAAATCAATGAATTAACAAAGGATTATGGTAATCATAAAGGGATCTTTCAACTTACCTTCCAAGTGAAGGAGGGTGAGGTA
>JAEZLZ010000064.1 GCA_023415055.1 Bacillota bacterium
AAAGGTTTACAGAAGTTGTCTGCATAACGTAATGCTGTAGAAAGAAGAATGTCGGAAAGCCGTATGAGGGAGAACCTCACGTACGGTTTGATGAGGGGCGGGTGAAATTTCACCCGCCTACTCTATCATAGGCGCGCTCGCATTTCAATAGCAATAGTTATGTAAACAGTTCATAGTAGCCTTGTGGATAGCCGCAAATCGGACATACCTCAGGGGCACATAATCCGCTTAAGATATTGCCGCATCCAAGACAGATCCATAATCTTTCTTCATCCTTACAGAATAAGGTGTTGTTTTGCATATCAGTTAAGTAGGTTTGAAGTGTGTAATTGTGATTCAATTTTATATTAGCGATACCGCTGAATAAGGAAGCGATATCACTGTAGCCCTCTTCCATGGCAATTCTAGAGAAATTACGGTACATCGTATTTCCTGCATACAACTCGTTTTCTGCAGCCTCAGCCAGGTTTTGCTGTGTATTTTGTTCACCGCCGTTGATAAGATTTCGTAGCCTTTCTGAAACAAATCTGTCATTTCTTGATAATGTATCAAACGTAAAACTAATGCCCAATAACACTTCTTGTCTCGCTTTTATACTGAAAATATCGTATTTCGTCTTAGCCTGTGCTTCAAACTCAAAGGCGCTTTGTAGATTGCGATATGTTTTACTTTGCTGAAAATCCATAGAAATCTCCATTCTGCCGCAGATCCGTAAATTCATGATTGAAAAACTCTATTACTCAATACATGAATAATAACTCTATTTACAATACATGATGTTGGCAGCAGAACAAATTCACTCCTCGCCGTGCTTTACATTATTTTATGCGGGATTATTTTTAATGTGAATCGTACACTGCCTAAAAAAACAGTGGAGGATCAATTTACTTCTATGGAATGGGAAAAATTTCTGCAGCATAGCATTAATTTGCTGATTGAAATATTAATATAATTGTGAGTTTTTTTGACATAGATTATAAAATAATCTATAATAATGTAATAATACGAATAGGTAGATTCTTGCTGAAGTTCTACTGGAATGAAGTAAATTGAATTGACAGAGAATATGTTTGAATGATTGGATAAGAAACCATGAAAAAAAATCCTGCAAACCTAATGGTTTACAGGATCAAGTGCGGATGGAGGGACTCGAACCCTCACACCCTCGCGAGTGGCAGATTTTGAGTCTGCTGCGTCTGCCATTCCGCCACATCCGCATTTGTGACGAGGTTTATTCTAACACAATTAATATTACTTTTCAAGTATCAAAATAATTTTTTGTTTCATATTAAACCGGTCTTATGATATAACAGAAAGTGCGCTATAAAATAACTTCGTTTATGAAGGAGCTGAAGGATATGACTTGTAATAAGGCACAGAGCTTGATAACACCCTTTATAAATAATAAATTATCCTTGAAGGAACTGGAGGATTTTATCAATCACGTCAGCTCCTGCTCTGTCTGTAGGGAGGAACTGGAGGTATATTATGCTCTTCTGACTGCAATGAAACAGTTGGATGAGGATAAGAATCTATCCTCGGATTTTGGATTGGAGCTCGACCAGAAGATAGAGCGGGCCAGAGAACGAATATTTCATGCGAAGTTTACATATTACCGCAAAAAAATAATATTATTTTTAACTATGATTATACTGGCTTTTATACTTAGTATCGGGTATGCTGGTAAGAGTTCTCAGGAAAACATTGTGAAGGAAAGTGATTTTCGGTTACGCAAGGTCTTCCGGACACAGATGGACATTGATTATGAGGCGATGCTCAGAGATTATCAAAAGCAGAAAGGTCTGTTTCCGTTTACGACGATGGAGGATAATACTCCTTGATTTTTTTGATCAGAGTATACCATACTCTTCCTTTATATGACGGTAGTGTGTTATATTATTATAAGGATTTGATAGAAATAGAAGAAAGGCAAAGGTATTGAAATGAATAAGAAGATTGTATTAATTGATGGACACAGCATTCTAAACCGGGCCTTTTACGGCTTACCCGATATGACCACCTCCAAGGGGGAGCATACCAATGCGGTTTTAGGATTTATTAATATTATGTTTAAGATACTGGAGGAGGAGAAGCCTGATTATCTTGGCGTCGCTTTTGATACCCATCATCCTACCTTTCGCCATGAGATGTTTGTGGAATATAAGGGGACTCGTAAGGGCATGCCGGACGAGCTTCGGGAACAGGTTCCTGTCATGAAAGAGGTTCTGAAGGCTATGGGAGTTCCGATACTGGAGAAACCGGGTTATGAGGCGGATGATATCCTCGGAACTTTGGCGGCCAGGTCGGAGAAAGCAGGCGATCTTGTATCTGTAATCTCCGGAGATCGTGATCTATTGCAGCTTGCCAGTGAGAAGATTAAGATCCGCATTCCGAAAACGAAGAAGACCGGTACGGAAATTGAGGATTATCTTGAACAGGATGTTATGAATATGTATCATGTGACTCCGAAGCAATTCATTGATCTGAAGGGTTTGATGGGCGATGCCTCGGATAATATTCCGGGTGTACCCGGAGTTGGTGAGAAAACCGCATCTAAATTGATCGAAAATTATCAATCCATCGAAAACATCTATGAGCATATTGAGGAGATGACACCGGGAAAGGTTACCAACTCCTTGAAAGAGAACAAGGAGCTGGCTTTTCTGTCGAAGCAGCTTGCTACTATCTGTGTGGATTGTGATATAGAATTTGATCTTGAGAAAGCAATTCTAACGAATCTGTATAATGAAGAAGTGTATCACCTGTTTAAACGTCTGGAGTTTAAGAATCTTCTTTCCAGATTTCAGACGGAAGAAGTCAACCATTCCACAGGAATTGAATCGGGATTTCAGCTGGTTGACGATCTTGGCAAGGCAGAGACAATTTTTTCTGAGCTGGATACGACAGGCGCTAAGCCCATCGGGTTGCAGATAATCGTTGAAAAACAACAGGTGCTTGGGATCTCTCTTTGTATGGAGGAAGAGAAGGTGCAATTTATCCGATGCACCGGATTTATCACCGGAGAGTATCTTTGTGATAAGGCTGTGAAGCTGGTAAAGAACGGCGCTTTTATTTCCGTGATCGGGCTCAAGGAACAATTGCCCTATCTTACAGTATGTGAAGAGGATAAGGTCTTTGATGCAGCGATTGCAGCATATCTTCTGAATCCTCTGACAGATACCTATCATTATGACGATATAGCAAGAGATTACCTGAGTTTGACAGTACCCTCCAGAGAAGATCTGCTTGGTAAGACCTCGCTGACTGAGGCAATGGAGCACAAGGAGGAAGAATTCCTATCTTTCGCTTGCTATAGTGCTTATATTGCGATGAAGGCAGGCACGCGACTGAAGAAGCTGTTGGCGGATACCGGTATGCTAACCTTATTTGAGACTGTAGAGATGCCGCTCATTTATACTCTGTATGATATGGAGGTTAGAGGCATTCGGGTAAATAAAGAGGCTCTGAAGGAGTATGGAGATAATCTTCAGGTCGGTATTACACGATTGGAAAAGAATATCTACGAACTGGTAGGGGAGGAATTTAACATCAATTCCCCGAAACAGCTGGGTGTCATCCTTTTTGAAAAGCTTCGGCTGCCGAACGGCAAGATGACAAAGACCGGTTATTCGACCTCAGCCGATATCCTGGAAAAGCTGCAAAGTGAGCATCCCGTGATAGCGATGATTCTGGAATATCGTCAACTGACCAAGTTGAAATCCACTTATGCCGACGGATTAGCGGAGTATATTCGTGAGGATGAACGAATTCACGGTAAATTCCATCAGACCATTGCAGCTACCGGCCGAATCAGCAGTACGGATCCAAATCTTCAGAATATTCCGATACGAATGGAGTTGGGGAGACAGATACGTAAGGTATTTATCCCGAAGGAGGATTATGTGTTTCTGGATGCCGATTATTCACAGATCGAGCTTCGTGTACTGGCTCATATGTCAGGTGACGAGAGATTGATCAATGCTTATAAAGAAGCAAGGGATATCCATCGAATTACGGCTTCTGAAGTATTTCACATCCCCTTTGACGAGGTGACACCTGCTCAGAGAAGCAGTGCAAAAGCAGTGAATTTCGGAATTGTTTATGGAATTAGCTCCTTTGGACTGGGACAGGATCTGAATATTACAAGAAAAGAAGCAGAGCGTTACATTGCCAAGTACTTTGAGACCTATCCGAAGGTGAAAGAATATCTGGACCGCTTAGTAACAGATGCAAAGGAGATGGGCTTTTGCACCACCCTGTTCGGACGAAGGAGACCTATCCCCGAGTTAACCTCCAGCAATTTCATGCAGCGTTCTTTTGGTGAACGTGTTGCAATGAATTCTCCGATTCAAGGAACAGCAGCTGACATCATAAAAATTGCAATGATTCGTGTCAATCAGCGGCTGAAGAAAGAGAAGCTTCAATCGGCTTTGATATTGCAGATCCATGATGAACTTTTGGTGGAAGTATATAAGGACGAGGTAGAGCAGGTAGCAAATATTATGGTAGAGGAGATGCAAGGCGCGGCACAGTTATCCGTTGTATTGGAGGCCGAGGTAAAAGAAGGTAACAATTGGTTCGAGGCAAAATAAGACATTACGTGAATGTCGGATATAACCGACGGAATGGAGATATCAGATGAAGGTGATTGGCTTAACTGGCGGAATCGGCAGCGGAAAATCTCTGGTAGCCAAAATCATGAGGGAACAATACGGAGCCTGTGTTATCGATACGGATCGTATCGCAAAAGAGCAGATGGAACCGGGTGGTGCCAGCTACCAGGAAGTGGTGGATTACTTTGGAGAAGGTATTTTGGCGTCGGACAAAACGATAGACCGAGGAAAACTGTCTGCGGTCGTATTTGAAGACAGCGATAAGAGAAAACGTATCAATGAGATCACTCATCCCAAGGTACTGGTAGAAGTACAGCAAACGATTGCAACTCACAGAGAATTAGGGGATACTTCCTACCTGCTGATTGAGACTGCGTTAATGATAGAATCCGGTTATGATTTTGTCTGTGATGAGGTATGGTATGTCTATGCACCGGAAGAACACCGCAGAAGATGGCTGAAGGAGGAGCGTGGATACACGGAAGATAAGATCGATGCCATCTTTCGCAATCAATGCAAAGCGCAGGAATTTCGTCAACGGTTTCCTAACGTGATAGAGAATATCGGTGATTATCATTGGCTGGAGGAGCAGGTGAAGCTTTTGCTTAATAGAATAGAATATTAAGAATACCGGTTTCCCCTTGCGGCAGCTGCTTTCCTATAGAGTAGCTGATCTGTAAGGGGATTTTTTGTTTTACATTATTTTACATAAGACTTCCTGCTTTCAGCACTATATGCAACATAGACGACATTATAAAGGTGTATTTTGATAAATAATGCTGATATAATAAAATTAATATGGGAAGGAGGAAATGTAACATGAAATCTTTTTTAAAAAGTAATCGAATGTCTTTACTTTTATTACTATCAGTGATCGTCGGTGGGGGTCTTGGGGTAGTGATGGGGCCGGAGGCAAAAGTATTGGAGCCCCTGGGTCAGATCTATTTGAATCTGATGTTTACCTTAATTGTTCCGTTGGTATTTTTCAGTATAACCTCATCCATCGCGAATATGGGTGCGATGAATCGTCTTGGAAAAATAATCATTAATGTTACTATAATATTCTCAATAACGGCATTGCTGTCAGGCATTCTATCGATCCTTGGTGTATTTATCTTTCATCCTGGGAAAGACTTGGCAGAGAGTACAATCAGCACGATATTATCCGGCTCCGGTGAAGAGATCGTGGCTGAGGCAGAGCAGCTTTCCCTACCCTGGCAGCTGGTAAATACAATAACAGTAGGTGATTTTTCAGAACTTTTTTCGAGAAGCAAGATGCTTCCGCTAATTCTGTTTGCAGTATTATTCGGAATCTCGGCAGCTATGATCGGTGACAAGGCAAAGCCGGTTAAGGATTTTGTTCAATCTGCTTCTGAAATACTTATGAAAATGATTAAGATCATTATGTACTATGCGCCGATCGGTCTTGGCTGTTATTTTGCATCGGTCATCGGTCAGCTGGGGACGCAGATACTGGAAGGCTATCTGAGAGTGTTTTTATTGTATCTGGGACTCTCGGTTGTCAACTACTTCCTGTTCTTCAGTATCTATGCCTATGTGGCAGCAGGAAAGAACGGAGTCATAACCTTCTGGCGCAATGCGATAGCACCGACGGTAACCGCTTTGGCCACATGCTCAAGTGCAGCGACCATTCCGGTGAACCTGGAGGCGACAAAGAAGATTGGTGTACCGAAGGATATCGCAGAGACGGTTATTCCACTCGGAGTGAATACCCATAAGGATGGTTCGGTAATTGGTGGGGTATTGAAGGTGGTATTCCTGTTTACCTTGTTCGGCAAGGATTTAAATAATATCGGAGCTATTTTGTCCGTTCTGGCAGTCGGCTTTTTGGTAGGAGCTGTCATGGGAGCAATCCCCGGCGGCGGTTTGATCGGAGAGATGCTGATCATCAGTATCTATGGCTTCCCTGCTGCAGCACTTCCGGTAATCGCAGTGATCAGCACGATTATTGATGCACCGGCGACCGTACTGAATTCAACGGGTAATACAGTCTGTGCTATGCTGGCGACACGGTTCATTGATGGAAAAGGATGGCTTTCGAAAAAAGAATAATATAAATTAACAGTAAAATCAGGTTAATAACAGGGAGGCAGCATGGTCAAGGATGGCACAGGCTGCCTTCCTTCGTTATGTCCTATGGTTAAGAAAATTTCTTGACAAAATGTAAGAAATGAGGGATACTCAGTTAGAATAGTGCGAATTGTGAACAATCACAAAATGAACTACAACAATGAGATACATAGATTATGATAGAATAGGAAGAATACTATGAAGTTATGCAGTATTGCGAGCGGCAGCAGTGGAAACTGCATCTATGTCGGTAGTCAAAATACAAATTTATTGGTAGATGCCGGAATCAGTGCAAAACGGATTGAAAACGGATTAAACGGAATAGACATTCTGCCGGATACTATACAGGGAATATTAATCACGCATGAGCATTCAGATCATGTCTCCGGACTGGGAATACTTGCACGAAGATATCACATACCGATCTATGCTACCTACGAGACAGCCAGAGCAATCGATCAGATTAAAAGTATAGGTGATATTCCTCAGGAATTATACCGTTTTGTTAAGCCGAATGAGACCTTTATGATAAATGATATCTGTGTGGAACCCTTTGCAACCTCTCATGATGCCGCCAATCCGGTCTGCTATACGATGCAGTCTGAGGGGCATAAGATTGGGTTTGCGACTGATTTGGGAAAGTATGACGATTATATCATATCCATGCTGGAAAACTCGGAGCTTTTATTCTTGGAAGCAAATCATGATGTAAATATGCTTATGGTCGGTAAATATCCGTATTATTTAAAACAGAGAATCTTAGGGGATAGGGGGCACCTCTCCAATGATACCTCTGCAGATCTGATCAGCAGACTGATCCATCCAAGATTACAGCATATATTTTTAGCGCATCTAAGCAAGGAAAATAACTATGAAGAATTGGCTTATGAAACGGTTTGCTGTGAGCTATCGAACCGTGGCAGCAATTTTTCTTCAAAAAGCGTGAGTGTTGCCCATCGGGATCAGCCATCCTGTATGGTAGCCATATAAGGAGGGACTAGTTTATGAAACGAACCGTGATTACTGTAGTAGGAAAGGATACCGTAGGTATCATAGCGAAGGTATGTACTTATCTTGCCAACAATCGTATCAATATTCTTGATATCTCACAGACAATTGTACAGGGATTTTTTAACATGATGATGATTGTGGACATGTCTGGAGCAAGTAAGGATTTTGAAATTATATCCGATGAGCTGGAGGAACTTGGCACAGAGATCGGTGTAATTATCAAGACACAGCGCGAGGACATTTTTGATAAGATGCATCGCATCTAGAGTGCTTCCCGCAGCTTATGACAGAATGGAGATTAGTATGATTAATATAAACGAAGTCATTGAAACCAATAAAATGATTGAGCAGGAAAATCTGGATGTCCGTACAATCACTCTGGGCATCAGTCTCCTTGACTGCGCAGACCCCGATCTGAATGAATTAAATCGTAAGATATATCATAAGATTACGACCATTGCCAAGGATCTCGTTACGACAGGAAATAAAATTCAAAGAGAGTATGGAATTCCGATTGTCAATAAGAGAATCTCGGTAACGCCGATCTCCTTGATCGGTGCGGCCGCCTGCAAGACTGCTGAGGATTTTGTTACCATAGCTAAGACTCTTGACAGAGCTGCATCTACGGTAGGTGTTAACTTTATCGGCGGCTATTCGGCGCTGGTTTCCAAGGCGATGACAAACAGTGATCAACTGCTGATTAAATCCATTCCGATGGCGCTCAGTCAGACAGAGCGAGTCTGCAGCTCGGTGAATGTAGGATCTACCAAAACCGGTATCGATATGAATGCAGTGAAGCTTCTGGGAGAGATTATACTCCAGACAGCGGAATATACGAAGGAAAAGGATTCGATTGGATGTGCGAAGCTTGTTATCTTCTGTAATGCACCGGATGACAATCCGTTCATGGCAGGCGCGTTCCATGGGGTAACCGAGGGCGATTCTGTGATTAATGTGGGTGTCAGCGGTCCCGGTGTAGTGAAAAAGGCTCTGGAGAACGTACGTGGTCAAGACTTTGAAGCCCTATGTGAGACGATCAAGAAGACTGCCTTCAAGATTACCCGCGTAGGTCAGCTGGTTGCTCAGGAAGCCTCCAGAATGCTTGGAATTCCATTTGGTATCATCGATTTATCCCTGGCGCCTACTCCGGCAGTAGGGGATAGTATCGCGGAAATATTAGAAGAAATGGGACTGGATATGGTTGGAGCACCAGGAACCACAGCAGCCTTGGCTTTATTAAATGATCAGGTAAAGAAGGGCGGAGTTATGGCATCCTCCTATGTTGGAGGCTTAAGCGGTGCGTTCATCCCCGTCAGTGAGGACCAGGGTATGATCAATGCGGTAGAAGCAGGAGCACTGACGTTGGAAAAATTAGAGGCCATGACCTGTGTATGCTCCGTTGGTCTTGATATGATTGCGATTCCCGGTGATACGAAGGCAACGACAATATCTGGCATCATTGCGGATGAGATGGCAATCGGTATGATTAACCAGAAAACTACGGCAGTGCGTATCATTCCCGTAGTCGGTAAGGGAGTCGGCGAAAGGGTGGAATTCGGCGGGTTACTCGGATATGCCCCGGTAATGAGTGTAAATTCCTTTGGCTGTGATGCATTTATTAACCGAGGCGGAAGAATCCCTGCCCCGATTCACAGCTTCAAGAATTAAATAGGAACCCATTACAATGAATTAGAATATAATATTATTTATACAAAAGAGTAATGCAAAACACCGGCAGGAAGTATAAAACTTTGAATTGCGGAGTATTTCGCAGGACAGAGAGAGATACTAGTATAATAATAATAACTAAATAATTTGAACCGGGCTGCGATCTCCGTCGTCTAATATGCATCATGAGATGGAGTTGGTAATTCTCGGTTCTTTCCTCGGTTTTTGCAGAAAAATATGATAGAAAGGCGAGTGTTACGATGGACAAGACCCTAGAGAGCATAGATTATAAAGGAATATTCAGATATTTTAGTGAGATTTCAACGATACCGAGAGGTTCAGGCAATGAGCAGGCGGTGAGTAATTATCTGGTTGCATTTGCGAAAGAGCATCAATTAGAGTATACCCAGGATAGTGCATATAATGTAATAATGATTAAGGAGGCAACTCCGGGTTATGAAGAAGAACCGGCAATCATTTTACAGGGCCATATGGACATGGTATGCGAGAAGGTAAAGGATTCCACACATGATTTTTTAAAGGATGGAATCAAGCTGGTGGTTGATGGGGATTTCCTTCATGCAGACGGAACCACTCTGGGTGGCGACAATGGCGTTGCAGTAGCCTATATGCTTGCCATGCTGGCAGATGATAGCCTTGGTCATCCAAGACTGGAAGCCATCATCACCACAGATGAGGAGATGGGACTGAATGGTGCCAAAGCACTTGATTTGTCAAAACTGAAAGGAAAATATCTGATTAATCTCGATTCAGAGGAAGAAGATTGCGTTCTTACCAGTTGTGCCGGTGGTATGCGCTGTAATTGTACCCTACCCATTCAAAGAGTAGATGCAAACGGTAAACGAATCAAACTTAGCTTAGGAGGAATGCTGGGCGGACACTCCGGCGGTGATATCCATAAGAACAGAGCTAATGCACCAAAGCTTTTAGGCAGACTGTTATTTGATCTCAGACAGATGAATGATTATGAATTAATACGCATGCAAGGCGGCTTTAAGGATAATGTTATCCCCAGAGAGGCAGAAGCTGAGCTCTTAATCACTGGAGAAGGGGATGCCTTAAAGGATAATTATAACGGTATCAAAGACAGCATTGATCAATTAATGAAGTCCTATCAGCAGGAACTATCCGCCAGTGAACCCGGCTTGAAATATGAGCTTGAGGATCTGGGAGAAGGAAGCTATCGTGTATTGCACCCGGTATCCTTTGAGAAAATGTTGTTCATGCTGATTCATATGCCGAATGGAATTCAGGTCATGAGCTCCTATATTCCCGGTCTTGTGGAAAGCTCTTTGAATTTGGGTGTTTTTAACACAGAGGAGGACCACGTATTATTTGTGGATGCAATTCGCAGTTCTCTATACAATTATAAGCATTTTATGAGTAATCAATTGAATTATTTGATCAGCTTCCTTGGTGGAGAATTTCATGAATATGCTGAGTATCCTGGTTGGGAGTATAAGCCGGATTCCGTGCTTCGCGAGCATTATAAGAGACTATACAAGGAAAGCACAGGAAAGGATATGAGAGTGGAAGCCATTCATGCAGGACTGGAATGCGGTATTCTTAGTGAGAAGCTTCCCGGTATCGATGCGATTTCCATCGGTCCTGACTTGTTTGATGTGCATACGGTAGAGGAACGCATGCATATACCTTCTGCAATACGTGTATATCAGCTTTTAGAGAAAACTGTTTCGGAAAAAATCAGGGGATAAGGATTGCATTTTTTAAAGAATTTCCGCATTTATATGCTTTCGTAGATCGATGGGAGCGAAGTTTCAGATAAGCTTTATATTTATTAGGAGATGAAAAGATGGATAAGGACGACGTAAATTCAACATTCGATTTCGATAACGATCCGAAGTTTAGTGAGAATTTTTACAAAAATATTGATATGGCTTTCGGTGAATCGAATGTTGAAGCGCCAAATCAAACAGAGGAAGCAGCCGCTTTGTCGGAGGAAGGTCCCACAGCGGAGAGCGATGCCTTTATGAAAGCAGATTCAGGTCCGGAGGAAATGCTTCCGGCAAAAGAGGAATCGATTGGGGCGGACGAATATACTAAGCCTTCTTCTATGATTGGGATTTCCGAGGATGCGATTGAAGATGAGCTAAACGGAATTAATGCAGATCTTGCACGCCAGATATGTGAAGAGATGGACGCTATTAATACACAGAGCAGCAAAAAAGTGAAGAAGCAGCGTTTTATGCGCATTCGTAACGGTATCCTGTTGACCTTATTATGCATTGCCGGTCTGGGCTTTTTCTTAGGCTTTACCAAGCCGGGCAATCAAATCCTATTAAAAATGGGTTTAAACCTTACTGGAACCATCTGGTCTACCTGGACCGGAGACTTTGAAAAAGATGTTCAGGCGGTGGAGGATGTAGATTATCTTGATGAAGAGGATCTTGCATCGGATGCGGAAGAAGTTGATCCTAATACTATCGTTTGGCCGCAGCATCCAGGAGCAGGCAGACATGAAGAAGGCGTTCATAATATTCTATTACTTGGAGAAGAGGCAATCGGCTCCGGTAGCGGAAGAGGACGTACGGATGTAATTGTCGTTGCCACGATGAATACGAATACAAAGAAGCTGATGTTGACCTCCCTGATGCGAGATACCCTGGTGCAGATACCGGGCTATAAGGACAATAAACTGAATAGTGCTTATGAGCGAGGTGGTCTGGACCTGCTTTATGAGACCATCGCATTGAATTTTGATCTTCAACTGGATGGCTGTGTCATGGTAAACTTTGAAAATTTTGAGAAGATTATTGACAAGCTTGGCGGTCTGGAGCTAACCCTGACCGAAGGTGAAGCAAAGTACTTAAACACCACCAATTATATCTCTAAGCCGCAGTATCGTAATGTATATGCAGGTACACAGCTGATGAACGGTAACCAGGTACTCGGTTATGCCCGGGTTCGTAAGAGAGCTACCATAACCGGTAATAATAATGACTACGGACGTACGGACAGACACCGTATCGTCCTCAATGCAATCTTTGAAAAATATAAAACAAAAAGTAAGGTTGAATTGGCAAGCATGATGTTGAATATACTTCCAATGATAACCACGGATATTGACAGTAAAAATTTTGAACTTCTGCTTAATACATTTATCGAGATGGGAACGATGGATATTTCTCAGTTGAGAATACCTGCAGACGGAACCTTCACCGATAATGTTAAGGTTCGTGGAATGGATGTATTGATCCCGGATTTACAGGCAAATGTTGAGGTACTTCATAATTTTATCTTCGGTGAAAAACCCAGTACTACATTTACTGAAACACCGACAGCCGGGAGCACTGTAACTGAGAGTACTCAGACTGATGGGGCTGTAGGAACGACTAACGGAAAGTGATCAAAGATTACCAATAAGGTAAAAGAGTCAAGTGCATCAGATATCAGCCGGTTTGATCTCTGTATGCACTTAACTCATGCCGGTCATAAGTAATAATCACTCTGATTTGGACATATAATTAGCTGTCCTATAACGATGATTGGAGTGAGATTAAAGTATGAGGATGTACCGGTATAGAACAATGCATAAAAACCGTAATGGTATCCGTTTTACCGGGTTTAATATATTATTACTGATACTATTTTTATTGGTATTTGTTAATTGCTTTTTGCTGAGACAGCTGTCCACCCAGCTTTTGCTTCGCAGAACGATGCAGCAGGGAATCAACTATGATGAATTTCGTGAGATGAAGCTGCCAGAAAATATACTGGAGCAACTAGAACCACATGTTGAGAAGCTTATGAAAAAAATACCCGGTTCAAAGCAAGGAGAGGACACACTGCCACTGACTTATCTGACTTTTAGCATGTTTGTGAATTCTTTTGATCTTATAAACGGTAAACTTGCAGAAGAAGATCTCTTTCTTGCAGGTATCAGCAAGATTGGTCCGACCTCGGGCTTCCTCAGACTGAGAAATTATTATAAAGCAGTGCTTGGTGATATCAAATATTTTCCTGTTCCCAGAATCGAAGGGGATACCCAGGATATCTCCTATGGGGATACTTGGAGTGATCTTCGGAGTTATGGAGGCAATCGAAGACATGAGGGTACGGATATCATGGCAAACAACAATATCCGAGGCTATTACCCTGTAATTAGTATCACAGAGGGTGTCGTAGAGAAGATGGGCTGGCTGGAGCAAGGAGGCTACCGAATCGGAATACGTTCCCCTTCCGGCGGATATTTTTATTATGCACATCTTGATTCTTATTCTGGAGACCTAAAAAAAGGAGATCCGGTGCTTGCAGGCCAGCTCCTTGGATTTATGGGTGACAGCGGCTATGGAAAAGAGGGTACGACAGGACAATTTGATGTTCACTTACATCTGGGAATTTACGTAGAGACCAGTGCCGGAGAGCTAAGCGTTAACCCGTATCATGTTTTGAAAATACTGGAGAAGAATCGACTGACCTGTTATGAATGATTGTATATTCATTTAACGGCTCTGATCATCTGCTTATTATGCTTTTTTAAATTGTCTTTTATAATTACAGATACATGTGGTATACTAGATAACATAGGTGCGTAATGCGCAACTAATATTTTCGCAGGTTTGTGCCAGCGCTGCGCACACAAACTTGAGATTCACATAGTCTCGCAAGCAAGATTACAGGCAGCGCAGAAATGGGATAGTAATGGAAATATATTTGGACAATTCAGCAACGACGAAAGTAACTGAGGGTGTCAGAGATAAGCTGGTTCAGGTGTTATACGAGGATTATGGCAATCCCTCTTCGATGCACCGACTCGGTGTGAAAGCGGAGCAGTACATGAAAGAGGCTGCTTCCATCATTGCCTCCAGTCTGAAGGTGGAACCCAAGGAATTGATCTTTACTTCGGGGGGAACCGAAGCAAATAACCTGGCTTTAATAGGGACAGCCTTAGCAAACAAACGTCGCGGTAATCATATTATAACAACCAGGATAGAGCATCCATCCGTTCATCAGCCTCTGGTACATCTGGAGGAGCTGGGCTTTGAGATTAGCTTTGCTCCGGTGGATGCTTCAGGTAAGATAATCAAGGAAAAGCTGTTCGATCTAATCAAAGAGAATACATTAATGGTGTCCATGATGTATGTCAATAATGAAATCGGTGTGGTTCAGGAGATATCTGAGCTGGCAAGAGAACTAAAAAACAGAAAGAAGGATCTGATTCTTCATGTGGATGCAGTTCAAGCCTTTGGTAAATATCGCATCTATCCAAAGCGAGAAGGAATTGATCTGTTATCCTTCAGTGGACATAAGATCCATGGGCCAAAGGGAATCGGAGCTCTTTATGTCAGCGATAAAGTCAAGATTAATCCGGTGGTATTCGGAGGCGGACATCAGAAGGGACTTCGTTCGGGAACAGAGAATGTACCTGGAATAGCAGGACTCGGACAGGCAGTGGCAGAGCTTTATACCGATTTCGATGCGAAGGTCGATCTTATGTATCAACTGAAGCAGAGATTTCTGCGTGAAGTCAACAACATGGAGGATGTCACCATCAACGGTATACCCGCCGGCTGTGCGCCGGAATTTCCTATGGAGCTATTACGGCAAACTGCACCTCATATCATGAGCGTCAGCTTCCGTGGGGTACGAAGCGAGGTATTACTTCATGCACTGGAGGATAAGGGCATCTTTGTCTCTTCTGGTTCTGCCTGCAGTTCTCATCATCCGACACCCAGTGTGACCTTAACAGCGATCGGACTACCCAAGGAACTGATGGATTCAACCCTTCGTTTTTCCATGTCAAGTATGACAACGGCGGAAGAAATTGATTATACACTGGAGCAGATCAAGGAATTAGTTCCGGTTTTAAGAAGATATACGCGTAAGCGGTAAAAGGATAGCACTTTCAGGCGGATAGCCTGAAGATAATATACGTTACGAGATGACGTGCTGTGCACGTAGATGGAGGAAAGATGTTTAAAGCATTTCTGATAAAATATGCTGAGATAGGCCTGAAGGGGAATAACCGATATATTTTCGAGAACGCTCTTCGTGATCGTGTTCAGGAAGCTCTGCATGGTCTTGGTGATTATGTAGTTAGCAAGGAGCAGGGAAGAATATTTGTGGAATGTCCGGATAACTATGATTACGATGAGACGGTTTCTGCCTTAAAGAAAGTATTTGGTATCTCCTCCTTTTGCCCGGTTGCTGTAATCGAGAGCTCCGAATGGGAAGCTTTGACCAAGGGAGTTGGAGATTATGTGGAAAGAATGTATCCTGATCGCGAATTCACCTTCAAGGTAGAGGCCAAGCGGGCAGATAAGAATTATCATTATACTTCCCCGGAGATCTGCATCGAGATGGGGGCATATCTGCTAAAACGATTCCCGGAGATGAAGGTCGATGTACATGAGCCCCAGGTCAGGGTTACTGTTGAGGTTCGAACCAAGTGCTATGTCTATTCGATTATCATACCGGGGCAGGGTGGTATGCCTGTCGGCTGTAATGGGAAGGCGATGCTGCTGCTTTCCGGTGGTATTGACAGTCCGGTGGCCGGATATATGCTTTCGAAGCGAGGTGTATCCTTGGCGGCAACTTATTTTCATGCTCCGCCATATACCAGCGATCGTGCGAAACAAAAGGTAGTGGATCTGGCAACACTTGTCTCGAAGTATACGGGACCGATGAAGCTTTTTGTCGTTAATTTTACTGACATTCAGCTTTATATCTATGATCAGTGCCCACATGAGGAGCTGACGATCATCATGAGAAGATACATGATGAAGATAGCGGAGCGATTGGCAGAGTCTGAGAACTGTCTCGGATTAGTCACCGGTGAGAGCTTAGGACAGGTGGCAAGCCAGACCATGCAAAGTCTGGCAGCAACGAACGAAGTATGTACCATGCCGGTGTATCGCCCGTTGATTGCATTTGATAAAAAGGACATCGTGGAGATCGCCAAAGAGATCAACACCTTTGAAACTTCCATCCAGCCCTATGAGGATTGTTGTACGATCTTTGTAGCAAAGCATCCGGTAACAAAGCCAAGTATTAAAATTATCAAAAGGTCTGAGGAAAAGCTGGAAGAGAAGATCAATGAAATGATTGAGACTGCTCTGAGTACGGTTGAAATTGTTAATATAAAAGGATAAAGAAAAAGAAGAGCAAAAAAATAGAGGTTGTCTATTCGACAACCTCTAAATAAAAACATTCTTATTCAACAATGTAAGGCTTTAAAACGGTAAGGATGCTGTCATCCTCACTATGAATGTTTAGATCAATGTTTTTTGATAAGTCAAGGCTGAAAATACCCATAATTGATTTTGCATCTATAACGTATCTACCGGAAACCAAGTCAAAATCGGAATCAAATTTTGTCACGTCATTTACGAAAGCTTTTACCTTATCAATTGAATTTAAAGAAATTTTTACTGTCTTCATTAATAACTCCTCCTTTATTCGGTATATGTATATACTATAATTTACCTAATTAAAAGTCAATATACAAAGTTCATAAAAATAAGTCTGAAAGTTGTATACGTGAATAGACTAAATATTCAAATATTGTGTTAATGTTTAGAAAGGAAAACAGTATAAATGAGAAAAACAGCGGCGTTTTTAAGCCTCGGCTGCAAGGTTAATTCATATGAAACCGAGGCAATGCGAGGAATGTTCGAAGCAGCCGGTTATGATATCGTAGATTTTAAAGATATTGCAGATGTGTATGTGGTGAACACCTGCACAGTTACGAACATTGCAGACCGCAAATCCCGCCAGATGCTACACCAGGCAAAGAATAGAAACCCAAAGGCGATTATCGCAGCAGTAGGCTGTTATGTCCAGGCTGCGGAGGAAGTACTTCTTTCTGACAGTGCAGTGGATTTGGTCATAGGAAATAATAAAAAATCTGATATTGTTGCCATGGTTGAACGATGTCAGTCAAGCAATGACAAAGAGGAATTGGTGATTGATATTAACTCGGAACAGGATTATGAGGAACTTCATGTCATCACAACAATGGAGAAAACCAGAGCTTTTATTAAAATACAAGACGGTTGTAACCGCTTCTGCTCTTATTGCATCATTCCCTATGTCAGAGGAAGGGTAAGAAGCAGAAAGGAAGAGGATATTCTGGCAGAGATAGAAGGCCTTTCAAAAAAAGGCTATAAGGAAATTGTTTTAACCGGTATTCATATCTCCTCCTATGGATCAGATCTTTTGAGAAAAGAGTCACAACAACATACGGAGACAGATTCCTATGAGCGAATCAATCAGGATATGCCTCTGGCACATTTAATTGTTAACATAGGTAAAATCGAAGGAATTGAGCGAATCCGTCTGGGATCACTGGAACCTAGGATCATTACCGAAGAATTTCTTGCAGCGGTTTCTTCCGTTCATCAATTTTGTCCCCATTTTCATCTGTCTCTGCAAAGCGGATGTGACAGCGTATTAGTGAGAATGAATCGAAAGTATAGTGCAGGGGAGTACTATGAACGAGTACAACTTATCCGCAAGTATTTTGAGCTTCCTTCCTTTACAACGGATGTTATTGTCGGATTCCCGGGCGAGACAGAGGAAGAATTCAAAGAGACACTTGAGTTTGTGAAAAGCATCGGCTTCACTCATATCCATGTCTTTAAATATTCAAAAAGGGTAGGAACAAAAGCAGCGGTTATGCAGAATCAGATACCTGAGGAGATCAAGGGAAGAAGAAGCGACGAGCTTTTAGCACTATCTAATTTAATGGCTGAGGAATACCATACGAAATTCCTGGGCAGAATAGAGAAAATTCTATTTGAAGAATCAATAGAAATAAATGGAACAGTATATCAGCTTGGCCACAATGAAAGATATCTGAAGCTGGCTGTTGCCGAGAAATTGAACTTGTCAAACCGTTTACTATCTGGCAGAGTCTCCGGCTTTTTAACAGAGGAAATACTCCTTTGTGAAATAACTAATTGAATTTTTTTCCTAAATATATTAATATATAGTTTATATAGGTTTTATCGTTTTCATTGTGAATGTGAGTGATTATCGAATTAGTTGAAAAGGAAGTGATTCAATGCAGAAATTAAACAATACACAGTATTTTAAAGTGCAAAAGGATACAGAGGTGGTCGTTAGTGACGTTATTCGTACTGTATACTCTGCCCTGACAGAAAAAGGATATAATCCGGTTAATCAAATCGTGGGATATGTTATGTCAGGAGATCCGACCTACATAACAAGTCATCAGGGAGCACGAAGCTTAATTATGAAGGTAGAGCGCGACGAAATCATAGAAGAGTTGTTACGTTTTTACATTGATAACGAGCTTAATCGTGACAATAGTTCCAAACAATAATTATCATTGGGACAGTTTTGTGAATCAGATAAACGATGTCATTATCGGCATACGTTAGCCTTAATGGCATAGGAGGTATGAATGAAAAGAATTATGGGCCTGGATTTTGGCTCTGTGACGGTCGGAGTTGCAATCAGTGATGCTCTTGGTCTGACAGCACAAGGCATTGAAGTGATCCGAAGGAAGCAAGAGAATAAATTACGTCAGACCCTTGCAAGAATCGAAGAATTGATTTCCGAATATGAGATTGAGAAAATTGTACTGGGTTATCCGAAGCATTTGAATAATACAGTAGGAGAGCGTGCGATTAAATCGGAAGAATTTGCAGAAAAGCTCCGACAGAGAACCGGGATGGAGGTTATCCTCTGGGATGAACGGCTGACAACTGTGGCTGCTCATCAGGTACTTGATCAGGGAGGCTTAAATCATCAGGAGAAGGCACTTGTTGTTGATAAACTTGCTGCCGTATTGATATTGCAGGGATATTTGGATCGACTGCATTTTATGAAGAAAGAAGAGAATAAATATGAATAACAAACCGGATGAGATTAACTTCACCACAGAAGATGGGGATGAAGTTTTTTTTCAGGTATTAGAACAAACGAGATTAGGTGGAAACGACTACCTCTTAGTCAGTACAATCGAAGAGGATGAGGAAGAAGCCGAAGCGCTTATTTTGAAGGATGTATCAAAGGAAACCGACGAAGAAGCGGTGTATGATATTGTTGAGGATGAGCAGGAGCTGCAATCGGTTGCCGCGATTTTCAAGGAATTATTAGACGATATTGAATTATATTAAATCATGGAAGAGGATCAGTAAATGAATTCCTCTGCTGTGATTCAAGACAAGTGAAATCGATTTTCGATTTCTCCTGTATAATTAATATAGAATACATGAGATTAAATGCATGAAATTAGGATTAGATGAAAATAGGTGATGATATGCCTGATAACCAGGAACAGTTTAAAAATTTGTTAAAGCAAAACGGACTGAAAGTGACTACCCAGAGAGTAGCCATACTGGAGGTCTTAAACAGCAGACCGGGGATGCATCTGACCGCAGAAGAAATATACGACTATGTAAGAGGTCAGTACCCGGATATCGGTATTGCTACTGTTTACCGTACGATTCAAGTATTATCAGAATTAAATCTAATAGATAAATTGAATCTTGATGATGGATATGTACGCTATGAGATTAGCAAGGGAGGCAGAGAAGATGCCTGCCACCATCATCATCATTTGATATGCCTTGATTGCGGCAATGTATATGCATTCCAGGATGATCTATTGGAGACATTGGAAGAGCGGATTATGGAAACCATGGGATTTGAAGTGGTTGACCACGAAGTAAAACTATATGGCCATTGCAAAGCTTGTAGGGCAAATAAATCTATGAATATCTAATCTTATATCGAATGCACTTAGTGAATGGAAAAAGAATGTACATAAACCATTGGAGGTGCAATTATTTGAAAGAAAAAGAAAAAAGTAAAGTAAAACAGACAGAGATAAATGGAGTAAAAGTTATTCCTCTTGGAGGTCTGGAACAGATTGGTATGAATATAACCGCGATTGAATATGAGGACAGCATAATTGTCATCGATTGCGGATTATCCTTCCCGGAGGATGAGATGCTTGGAATCGATTTAGTTATTCCGGATGTCACATACCTGAAGGAAAACATTGATAAGGTAAAGGGGTTTGTAATTACCCATGGTCATGAAGATCATATTGGTGCCCTGCCTTATATACTTAAGGAAGTCAATGTTCCTATTTATGCAACGAAGCTTACGACGGCAATCATTGAGAGTAAGCTGAAGGAACATAATTTATTGAAAAATACAAAAAGAAAAGTAATTAAGTATGGACAGTCCATTAATCTTGGATGTTTCCGAATTGAATTTATCCGGACAAACCATAGCATTGCGGATGCAGCAGCACTTGCAATCTTCACTCCGGCAGGTATCATCTTCCATACAGGCGATTTCAAGGTGGATTATACTCCCGTATTCGGCGAGCCGATTGATTTACAAAGAATCGGTGAGATCGGTAAGAAGGGTGTATTGGCATTGTTATGCGATAGTACGAATGTGGAACGTCCAGGCTATACGATGTCGGAGAGCAGTGTAGGTAAAACCTTCGATAGCATATTCTCCGATTATGCAAAGCAACGTATTATCGTCGCTACCTTTGCTTCGAATGTAGACCGCGTTCAGCAGGTAATCAATTCTGCTGCAAAGTTTAACAGAAAAATAGTAATCGAAGGCCGTAGTATGGTGAATATCATAACGGTGGCAAAGGAGTTGGGCTATATTAAGATGCCTGACAACATGCTGATTGATATTGAGATGATGAAGAACTATACCGATGACCAGCTGGTGCTGATCACCACGGGAAGCCAGGGTGAGACGATGGCTGCTCTTCCCCGTATGGCAGCCTCCATTCATAAAAAGGTTACGATTAAACCTGGAGATGTGGTAATTCTCAGCTCCACGCCGATTCCCGGTAACGAAAAAGCAGTTTCTAAGGTTATCAATGATCTGACGATGAAGGGTGCCAAGGTAATCTATCAGGATACCCATGTATCAGGTCATGCCTGCCAGGAAGAGATTAAGCTGATGTATACTTTGCTTAAACCGAAGTATGCGGTTCCGGTTCACGGAGAATATAAACACCTGGTTCGCCATGCCGAGCTGGCTCAATCCCTTGGAATAGCAAAGGAAAATATCTTTATTATCTCCTCCGGTGATGTACTGACCTTATCGGCAGAATGCGCCGGAATCACAGGAGAAGTACCGGCACAGGGTATTCTTGTGGATGGTCTTGGTGTCGGTGATGTAGGAAATATCGTATTACGTGACCGTCAGCTCTTAAGTGAGAACGGTTTGATTATTGTAGTTATATCACTCGAGAAATACAGTAATCAGATTCTTTCCGGTCCGGATATTGTATCCAGAGGTTTTGTATATGTAAGAGAGTCCGAGAATCTCATGGATGAAGCAAGAGAAGTAGTTGTGAAAGCTTTAGATAAATGCTTAAGTAAGAATAATACGGACTGGGGTAAGATGAAGACCGAAATTAAGGATTCCCTCAGTGATTATATCTGGAAGAAGACCAAGAGAAATCCGATGATACTCCCGATTATTATGGAGGTATAACGGTAGAAAACTACAGTCAGTATGATGTAAAGTTGGAGAGGTAAGTACATGGCGACTAAGTCCACAGCAGTAAAATTAACATTAAAGGTAACGAGCTTTATCGTGCGGTTGCTGATGAATCTATTTTTCTATATCTTAGTGGTTATCGTAATCATTAATGTCAGCAAATTTGCCTATACCTTCACCTATCAGCTCTATGGACCTGATACGGTGGAAGAAGCGCCTGGCAGGGATATCATTATTCAGATAGCAAAGGGTGAATCCAAAATGGATATTGCGACCAAGTTGGAATTAAACCATGCAATAAAGAGTAAATATTCCTTCTACCTTAAGACGAAGCTTCAGGATTATGTAATTATGCCCGGTACTTATGTCATAAATTCTTCGATGACCTATCAACAGATTCTGAGTGTGATCACAGATTATACTAAGTCGATTGATCAGAGCGAAGAGGATAAGAAGGCTGGCGACAAAGCTTCTGAGAATTCGGATAGCACAGCCGGTACCAAGGATGATACCAAAGAAGACGCAACTAAGTAATGTACTGCGGTTTCCCGTAACAGGAGATTCGCCGTCATAGATTCGAGGCTAATTATTATATGATAGTGGATGAAAGAATTACAGCCTACATTAACTCGCTTAAGACGGAGTTATCAGATCCGCTTCGTGAGCTGGAAGCAGATGCGCTGGAACACCATGTACCAATTATTAAGAAGGACACACAGGGAGTTCTAGAATTTTTATTAACATTACAACAACCGAAGCATATTCTGGAGGTCGGAACAGCCATTGGCTTTTCCGCCCTCTTTATGAGTGAGCATACCAATATAGATTGTAAGATTACAACGATCGAAAAGGTCGCTATGCGTCTTGTGGAGGCAGAGAAGAACCTTGCAAATCCGATCTATCCTTGTAAGGATAAGATTAGGCTGATCAAGGGAGAAGCACTGGAGGTCCTGAAGACTCTGGCAGAAGAGAAAGCTAGCTTTGACTTCATCTTTTTGGACGCCGCCAAAGCCCAGTATATGAGCTTTTTGCCTGAGTTGATGAAGCTGTTGACACCAAAAGGACTGTTAGTGACAGATAATGTTCTTCAGGATGGTACGGTAACAAATTCGAGATACAGTATTACGAGAAGAGACAGGACCATTCATTCCAGGATGCGAGAGTATCTATATACCATCACACATATGGAAGAGCTTTCGACTGTAATTCTGCCGGTCGGAGACGGTATTGCCCTGAGTCACCGTATAAAGTAACGACTGTTTATGTATGTAAAGTCTCTCAAACGAGACGATACGCAGCCTAGAAATGAGGAAGCTATGAACGAATATATGAAAAAGCCGGAGCTTTTAATTCCAGCCGGTAATTTAGAAACACTGAGGACAGCAGTGATCTATGGAGCAGATGCGATTTATATCGGCGGAGACATGTATGGACTTCGTGCGAAAGCAAAAAATTTCTCTATGGACGAGATCAGAAAAGGGATATCCTTTGCCCATGACTATGGGAAAAAAGTATACATTACAGCGAACATAACAGCCCATAATCAGGATCTGAATGGGATTAGAGCATATTTTAAGGAGCTAAGAGAATTTGGTAAGGATCGGCCGGATGCTTTGATTATCTCAGATCCGGGAGTGTTTTCGATAGCACAGGAGGAGATCCCGGAAATAGAGCTCCATATCAGTACTCAGGCGAACAATACAAATTATGAAACTTATCGTTTCTGGCATAAGCTTGGAGCCAGCAGAGTGGTATCCGCAAGAGAATTATCACTTCAGGAGCTTGTAGAGCTTCGATCGAAGATACCTGACGAGATGGAGATTGAGACCTTTGTTCACGGAGCCATGTGTATCGCTTATTCAGGCAGATGCTTGCTAAGCAACTATTTTACCGGAAGAGATGCGAACCTTGGTGCCTGCACACACTCCTGCCGCTGGAGATATCATATTGTGGAGGAGACCAGACCGGGTGAGTACCTGCCAATTGAGGAAAATGAGCGGGGGACTTATATATTTAATTCCAAGGATCTCTGTATGATCGAATATATTCCAGAGCTTGTCAAGGCGGGAATCAACAGCTTCAAGGTGGAAGGCAGAATGAAGACAGCTCTATATGTAGCTACGGTTGCAAGAACCTATCGTAAGGCAATCGATGATTTCTTTAAAGATCCAACTATATACGAAGCGAATAAGCCCGGTTACATGGAAGAGATAAGAAAAGGAGTTAACCGACAATTCACTACAGGATTCTTCTTTGGTAAACCACAGCACGAGGACCAGATCTACGATCATAACACTTATGAGAAGGCATATACCTATCTCGGAACCATATCCGGAGCGAGAGATGGCTTATATGAACTCGAACAGAAGAATAAGTTCAGCATTGGTGAGCAGGTAGAGATAATTAAGCCGAATGGTGAAACAATCGAGACGACGGTACGAAAGATATTGGACGCAGACAAAAACGAGATGGAAAGCTGTCCACATCCACAACAGATGATCTATGTGGATTTTGGAGTAAAATTAGATAGTTATGATATTATTCGAAGAAAAGAATAAGATGAGTTCCTCAGTTATGACATAAAGTGATTGAGTTATTACACACGATCTTAGGTGTGTCTATTCGAATCTGCTGGATAATGCAATTGAGTAAAGCTTCCAATTCCTTTCGTAGTATCGGCATATCGTATCAGTATGCCAACATGGTTCTCCCCTAGTTTATCATAAGAAAAAATAGATGTATAGTTTAAAAAATGGAGCAAATAAATGGTTGGAAATGCTCTAATGGATCGGTAACAATTGTCCTAATTTGTGTCCTTTAGAAAAACTGTAAGTCCTTCTGTCCTTTTTTAAGAGGGATAGGCACTTTATGTCATTTATCATCATAGGATATAAATGAATCATTTGGGCATTGAGGGTGCTTATCTTCGTGAAGTCATTTCCTAAGCCATTAAGCACCAAGGAAGAAGCTGACTACCTGAAGCGTTGTAAAGAAGGCGATAAGACCGCAAGAGATAAACTGATAGAGCACAATCTCAGATTAGTCGCTCATATTGTGAAAAAATACAATATGGTGGATAAAGAAACCGATGATCTAATATCAATAGGAACGATTGGACTGATCAAAGCGATCGATACCTTTGATGAAGAGAAAGGAATCCGCCTGGCTACTTATGCCTCCCGCTGTATTGATAATGAACTGTTAATGATGCTCAGAAGTGGAAAACGGTTAGCAAAAGAAGTATATCTCTATGAACCCATCGGTTCAGACCGGGAGGGCAATGAAATAAATCTATTGGATATTATCGAAGAAGCAGAGATTGATATTGTAGAAAATATGGTGCTCGAGGACGATATCAAAAAGCTGTATCACATAATCGGTAAGGTATTGACTGATAGAGAACGAGAAATCATCTGCTTACGCTACGGTTTAAGTAATCGTAAGGAAGTAACCCAAAGGGAGATCGCAGGGAAGCTGGGCATATCCAGAAGCTACGTCAGCAGGATAGAAAAAAAAGCACTGAAGAAGCTGCGAGAATGTTTTGAGCAGTAAAATAACCATAAAGTGAATTGTGGCAAACATATATATTCCATTGACATAGTAGGAATTACAATTTATAATAAGGTACAATATACAAAACCCCTGTAAAGCATATTAGGAAGTGCTTCGATTCGTCATCGATGAACGGGCCACGGGAAAGCTTTACAGGGGTTACTTATGGACTGATTTGATTAAGCAAAGATTGAGGTGTTACATGATATATTTGGACTATGCAGCCAATACTCCTGTGGATTCCCGGGTAATGGAGTATTATATTGAGCAAAGCAACACTTATATCGCGAATCCGAATTCTTCCCATCCGCTGGGAAAGCTTGCGAAAGAAAGAATGGAGGAGATTACGGAGCATATAGCAGAAATGCTTCAGGTAAAACCAACTGAGATTATCTATACCTCCGGTGCCAGTGAAGCAAATAATTTGGCGATCAAAGGGGTAGTACAAGCCCATCGGCATAACGGTAAGCATATCATATCCACCTGTCTGGAGCATTCCTCTGTCAGCGGAGCGTTGACTTATCTCCAGACCATAGGTTATGAAATAGATCTTGTAGACATAACGAGAGACGGTTTAGTAGATATGCAGCATCTAAAAGAGCTTCTCCGTAAGGATACGGTACTCGTAACTATCTGCTATGTAGACAGTGAATTGGGAATCAGGCAGCCAATCGAAGAGATAGGAATATTATTGCAGGAATATCCGGATTGCTTCTTGCATGTAGATGCAACTCAGGCAATCGGTAAATTAACGCTTCAACCGGATAGCATAGATCTGTTGACCCTAACCCCTCATAAATTCTTCGGTATGAATGGCTGCGGAATTTTGGTGAGGAAAGGGTCTGTCGTATTAGAGCCTCTGATTCACGGAGGGACAAGTACTACAATTTATCGAAGCGGAACACCGGCTCTTGCACTGGCTGCCTCGACCGAGAGGGCGTTAGAACTTGCGATCAGTCATCAGGAGGAACGTTACCGTTATGTGGAAAAGCTGAACGATAACCTAAAAGAAGCACTGAGCCGGTACAAAAAGGTGCGTATCAACAGTACAGGGTATTCTGTGCCGCATATATTGAATCTAAGCGTTCAGGGTGTAAAAGCAATTATTTTCCAACAGGCATTGGCTGAAGAAGGGGTATGTGTTTCAATCAAATCAGCTTGTTCCGTTCAAAATGCTCCATCTCGACCGGTATATGCTGTGACTGGCGATAAGAAGAATGCTATGTGTTCATTCCGTATTAGCCTGAGTCATCAGACGAGCCAGGAAGAAATCAAACAGTTTCTTGAGATATTTGACAGATGCTATGAGAAGCTCGCTGGATAGAATGGCATAACGATCAAAATAACATATGATAGAAAGTAGAAGGATTATGGAACGATATCAACAAATTGAACGAAGTATTATTACAAAATTCCGCAAACCTCTTTGGAAAAAATTTATTAACGGAGTTAATGATTATAAGCTGATTGAAGAGGGAGATAAAATCGCGGTGTGC
Source organism: Bacillota bacterium (assembly GCA_023415055.1). Classification (GTDB taxonomy): domain Bacteria; phylum Bacillota; class Clostridia; order Lachnospirales; family Lachnospiraceae; genus Mobilitalea. The sequence goes on from JAEZLZ010000064.1 coordinate 26,927, forward strand.
ATCTCCGGAGGCAAGGATTCTATGCTGTTAGCAAAGCTGATGCAGGAAGTGCAGAGACATGGTAAGATTGCCTTCGAACTGGAGTTTTTGGTCATGGATCCAGGCTATAATGTGATCAATCGCCAGACTATCATAAATAATGCAAAGCTCCTCGACATTCCAATCAAGATATTTGAGACGCAGATCTTTGACATCGTGGCAGAGGTTGACCAGTCCCCTTGTTATCTGTGTGCCCGTATGCGAAGAGGATATCTTTATAAGAATGCACAGGCGCTTGGATGCAATAAAATAGCATTAGGTCATCATTTTGATGATGTGATCGAGACGATACTTATGGGTATGCTGTATGGTGGACAGATTCAGACTATGATGCCCAAGCTTCACAGCACGAATCATCCGGGAATGCAGCTGATTCGTCCGATGTATTTGGTGAAAGAGGCAGACATCCTTGCCTGGAAACAGTACAATGACCTGCAGTTTATTCAATGTGCCTGCCGCTTTACGGAGAATTGTACCTTGTGCGATAACGGAGGAGGAGGATCGAAGCGTCAGGAGATGAAGACATTGATTAAGAAATTCAGACAGACCAATCCCAGTATCGACATGAATATATTCCGCAGTGTTCATGATGTGAATCTCAGTACGATTATCGGATATCATGAGAAAGAGAAACAATATAACTTTCTGGATGATTATGACAGTAAGGGAGTTACTTTATCAGAAGTTGAATAAAAGATGATATCCTATGATTAATTAAACAAAAAGAAGATGCTGTCCCAAAGTATGGAAACAGCATCTTCTTTTTTCTACGAATCTTTTCAACAAACAAAGTTAACAGTGCTTATCCTTAAATATAGAACATAAGTTGATCCGAATTATTTCTTCTTGCTTCTTCTACCAAATCGTTTAAAGTTATCGATTTGAGCTTAGATTGAAGTGTTTCATCCAATGGATTATAAATGATGGAACAAAGTGCAGCTTCAATCTCAGGTGCTTTTCCGGACAGTGTCTCTTCCGTTTTCTCAAAAAGTGAAGTTTCTACTGCATGCAATATATCATATACCGTAATTTTGTGAGAAGACTCGGATAATTGATAGCCACCCTGGGAACCTTTTACCGAGGTTACGATTTTACCGCGCTTCAATAAAGAAAATACCTGCTCTAAATAAATCTTTGATATTCCAAGTCGTTCTGAAATACTGATGAGTGTTATATATTCATTGCTTAAGCTTTCTTCAGCCAATACGACGGATGCTGCCAAGGCATAACGTCCTTTCACGGATAGTCTCATAATCTACCTCCATTTCATAATTCCTTTTCTATATTTCAGATTCAAATATTCAATTCTCATGCTGATTACATAAGTGTCACAATTATAATAAACCTGCCAGAGAATTCGATAGCCTCACAAGCGAACTTTATTCGCTATTGAATGCGCACTCTTCCTGATACAAACAAATTGATATACAAGCAAGCTGACAATTTGCTATTTTTTGTTGCAAGAAAGTGCCTAAAAACTTCATATTAAGCATAAAATAATGAACTTACATTGTCAATAGCATATTAAACATATATGTAATAAAAAATATTTTTAAAAGTATTGACAAATACGAAATCTAAGAATAATATAATATCATATAAAACATATATGATTAATATGTATATCGGATGGATATATAAATTAAAAAATAGTAGTAAGCAACAAAGTGATACAATGATTAATCAATAATAGAAAAGAACGGGAGGATCACATTATGTCAAGGATTTATAAGAGTTTAACGGAGCTTGTGGGTAATACACCGCTTTTAGAATTATCAAATTATGAGAAGAAAAAGGAATTGAAAGCAACCATACTTGCAAAGCTGGAATATTACAATCCCGCCGGAAGCGTGAAGGATCGTATTGCTAAGGCAATGATAGAGGATGCAGAGAAAAAAGGTTTATTAAATAAAGACTCGGTGATTATTGAACCCACGAGTGGAAATACTGGAATCGGATTGGCTTCCATTGCAGCAGCAAGAGGGTATAGGCTGATCCTGACGATGCCCGAGACAATGAGCATCGAAAGAAGAAATCTGCTAAAGGCATATGGAGCAGAGCTTGTATTAACCGAAGGTGCGAAGGGAATGAAGGGGGCGATTGCCAGAGCGGATGAATTGGCTCAGGAACTTCCCAATTCCTTTATCCCCGGACAATTTGTGAATCCTGCGAATCCAGCGATACACAAAGCAACCACCGGACCAGAGATATGGAACGATACGGATGGTAAGGTGGATGTCGTTGTCGCTGGTATCGGAACCGGAGGCACAATTACCGGAGTCGGAGAATACTTGAAAAGTAAGAATCCCAACGTGAAGATAATTGCAGTAGAACCCTTTGATTCACCGATTTTATCGGAGGGCAAGGCAGGCCCGCATAAGATACAGGGAATCGGTGCAGGCTTCATTCCTCAGACCTTGGATACCAAAATTTATGATGAGATCATTAAGGTTAAGAATGAGGATGCCTTCGCAACAGGAAGAGAATTATCGAAGACCGATGGTCTTTTAATCGGAATTTCCTCAGGTGCAGCTACCTGGGCTGCGACGGAGATTGCAAAACGACCGGAGAATCAAGGTAAGACCATTGTGGTTATCCTACCGGATACCGGAGAGAGATATCTCTCTACCCCATTATTCTCTGAATGATTCTTCGCGGTATGCCTCGTAAGGATGGAGCATAATGAGCTGAATAATGTGAAAGGTTTGAATAACATAACGGAATATTGAATAAAAAAGTAAGCTGTTTCTTTCTGAGCATTTCAGGAATGAAACAGCTTACTATGTTTTGAAGATTAACTAAAAACGAGGAAAAGATAAAATATTATCGAAAAATTTCGAAAAATATACTGTACTTTTTGGAAGTCATCGGATATAATTGTAATATAAATTAGATAAGGATGTGACAAACTATGCGTGGGAGCGGAATATTATTACCGATTGCCAGTCTACCTTCCAAATATGGGATCGGTTCGTTTTCTAAAAGTGCTTATGACTTTATTGATTGCTTAAAAAAGTCAGGACAGAAATATTGGCAGATACTGCCCATCGGTCCAACGGGATACGGTGATTCTCCATATCAATCCTTTTCGACCTTTGCGGGTAACCCATACTTTATTGATCCGGATAAGCTGATAGAGGAAGGTCTCTTAACCTTAGCAGAATGTGAAAGTTATGATTTTGGTGACAATGAACGGTATATTGATTATGAGAAGATTTATCTCTCTCGATTTCGATTGCTTCGTAAAGCATATGAACGAAGTGATCTTAGTAAGAATAAGGAATTTATCACCTTTCAGGAGAAAAACGCTTATTGGCTGGAGGATTACGCCCTATATATGTCAATTAAGGATTCCTTCGGTGGCTTGAGTTGGATAGAATGGGAGGAGAATATCAGGCTTCGTAAGGTGGATGCGATGCTTGCTTACCGAATCCGCCTAAAGAACGATATTGAGTTTTATAAATTTATTCAGTATATGTTCACCAAGCAATGGAATGCAGTTAAGGGATATGCAAATGAAAACGGAATTAAGATTATTGGTGATCTCCCGATCTATGTAGCTTTTGACAGTGCCGATACCTGGTCACATCCGGAATTGTTCCAGCTGGATGAGAAGCAGAACCCGATTGCGGTTGCGGGATGTCCTCCGGATGCCTTCTCCGCGACGGGTCAACTCTGGGGAAATCCTCTTTATCGCTGGGAAGTACACCATGTAACTAAATATGAATGGTGGTTAAGTCGCATTTCTTATTGTTTCCGCTTGTATGATTCGGTGCGTATCGATCACTTTAAAGGCTTTGATGAATATTATTCCATTCCTTACGGTGATGAAACAGCGGTAAACGGTCATTGGGAGAAAGGTCCCGGTTATGAGATGTTTCATGCAATTAATGAGAAGCTTGGTAAGCTGGATATCATCGCGGAGGATCTGGGATATATCACCGAAAGTACGAAGGAATTACTGAAGATGACAGGCTACCCCGGAATGAAGGTGCTGGAATTTGCTTTTGATTCCAGGGAAGAAAGTGATTATCTGCCTCACAATTATGATAAGAATTGTATCGTTTATACCGGTACCCATGACAATGAAACGGTAAAGGGCTGGTTTGACACTATTAACAAGAACGACAGGGCATTGGCTCTGGCATACTTAAATCGTACGGAGCGTGATACTAAAAATCTTACCTGGGATTTCATCCGACTTGCGCAGCAGAGCGTAGCGAAGCTCTGTATTATTCCGATACAGGATTATCTGGCGCTCGGCTCCGAGGCCAGAATAAATATACCTTCTACACTGGGTAATAATTGGAAGTGGCGTTTGCTTAAGAACGAGATAAATGACGAACTGCTGAAGAAGATTAAAGATATCGTTACTCTCTATGGAAGAGGCTAGAAAGAAAACTCCCAAAAAACATACAGGCGGATTTTAGAAGTTGCTGCAGAACGGACATCCCAAGTGTACTGAGATGTCCGTTTTTCTTATTCTTTATAAATCTTTATATATTTTTAATTGGAAAAAGCGATAAGATATAGTATGATATTTTTTAATATTAGCAGGATATAGAGCAATCAAGAGGAGGTTATTTATGAATTGGCTTCGTAGGTTTATGTATGGAAGGTATGGCTTTGATCAATTTACCAGAGCTTTAATCATCTTTTCCCTGATATTATCGGTTATTACAACTTTCTTTCGGGTTCCGGGCTTGGTGATCATTGCATATCTGCCATTCCTCTATGCACTTTTTCGTACGATCTCGAAAGACTATCAGAGAAGATCCAGGGAAAATGCAGGTTATTTGAGGGTTGAAGGTAATCTGCGCAGCAAACTGAATCATCTGAAGCTGTGGCTGGTAGGAACAAAAACGCATAAGTATTATACCTGTCCAAAATGCAAACAGACCATTCGTGTACCTCGAGGAAAAGGAAAGATTGCTATATCCTGTCCAAAGTGCAGAAATGAATTCGTTCGCAGGACATAAGCAGATATTAACATTATAGTTAATAGTTGTTTGAAACAATTAGAATAATAAGATATAATAAAAGCGTAATGAACTAACTGCAGACTTGCAGCATGTTTCTTACGCTTTCTTTTATCTAAGGAAAGAGATCTTTGTTAAGTTTCTTTGACCATAGTTATAATGAAAGGAGTATTTATGAGCGTACGAGAGATCAAAAAGATTATCACAGGCTCTGCTCAGGTTGACGGAGCTGGAGTAAAGCTGATCCGTGTCATTGGCTATGACAATGTATGGGATTTTGATCCGTTTCTTATGCTGGATGCTTTTGATTCACAGAATCCCGAGGATTATGTGAAGGGCTTTCCCTGGCATCCTCACCGAGGAATCGAGACAATCACGTATCTGATTCAGGGCGAGATAGAACATGGTGACAGTATGGGCAACAAAGGAACGATCCGGGATGGTGGCTGCCAATGGATGACAGCCGGAAAGGCGGTCATGCATCAGGAGATGCCAAAGCCCAGCCATCGAATGCTTGGAGTACAGTTATGGCTAAACCTACCGAAAAAGTCGAAGCTGGTTCCACCCAAGTATCGTGACCTGTCAGCTGATAAGATTCCTGTGATCGGAGAGGAAGGTTGTCGGATCGGTATTATCGCAGGTAATTACAAAGGAAAGAACGGCGCTACAGAAGGAGATTATGTAAAAGCGACCTTCTTGGATGTTAGTGTTAATGAAGCGTTTACCTGGGATTATGCGACAGAGCCTGAGGATACGGTCTTTGTATATATTGTAGAAGGTGAGGGCTATTTTGGTGGAGAAGAGAAGCAGTTGATATCTGCAAAGCATGCGGTTCTTCTTACCAAGGGAGATACGTTTACCGTAACCGCAGGTAAGAAGCCGCTTAGAATGTTTTTATTCACCGGAAAACCGCTCCGTGAGCCTATTGCCTGGGGCGGACCAATCGTAATGAACACTGGCGAAGAATTGGACCAGGCATTTAAGGAGATCCGCCAGGGAACCTTTGTAAAAATATAGGATAAAGGCACATTGAGCAGAAAGAAAGTAGTTAACTATTTCTTTGTAGTCCACTTGCTGCAGTCCCATACCTTGGTAGCTACATCCTCATAGAATTCAGGTTCATGGCAGATCAGAAGGATACTGCCTTTATATGATTTCAAAGCACGTTTTAACTCATCCTTGGCATCCACGTCCAGATGGTTTGTTGGCTCGTCAAGGAGAAGGATATTCGTTTCCCGGTTAATCAGCTTACAGAGACGAACCTTAGCCTGTTCACCACCGCTTAAGACTCTGACCTGACTCTCAATGTGTTTAGTCGTAAGGCCGCATTTAGCGAGAGCGGAACGAACCTCATACTGGGTATAGCCGGGAAACTCCTTCCACAACTCCTCCAGACAGGTATTGGTGCTCGGTCCCATCTCCTGCTCAAAGTAGCCGATACTCAAATAATCACCGAGTGTTACCGTACCACTCAATGCAGGAATTAATCCCAGAATACTCTTTAACAGAGTCGTCTTACCGATACCGTTTGCACCGACCAGAACGATCTTATCTCCTCGCTCCATGGAAAGAGTCAAAGGAGAGGAGAGAGGCTCTTCGTAGCCGATTACCAGATCTTCTGTCTGGAAGATGTATCTGCCTGCAGCACGGGCTTCCTTGAAATTAAACTCCGGCTTGGGCTTATCCTTAGCTAACTCGATGACCTCCATCTTATCTAATTTTTTCTGACGGGACATAGCCATATTACGAGTTGCTACTCTGGCTTTATTACGGGCTACAAAGTCCTCCAGCTCTTCAATCTCCTTTTGCTGGCGATTGTAAGCAGCTTCCAGTTGACGTTTTTTCATCTCGTATACTTCCATGAACTTATCATAATCACCGACATAGCGGTTCAGTTCCTGATTCTCCATATGATAGATAATATTTACAACACTATTCAGGAAGGGAATATCATGAGAGATCAGAATAAAGGCATTCTCATATTCGTTCAGATACCTTTTCAGCCATTCAATATGAACTACATCCAGATAATTTGTCGGCTCATCAAGGAGAAGGATATCCGGCTTCTCCAGCAATAGCTTGCCAAGCAACAGTTTAGTACGCTGACCGCCACTCAGATCCGTTACATCGTTATCGAGGCCGATCTCATCCAGACCCAACGCATGAGCAATTTCCTCAACCTTGCTGTCGATGATATAGAAATCATGCATAGCCAACAGCTCCTGAATCGTTCCCAGCTCTTCGATCATATCATTCAAGGTGTCGCCTTCCGCCTCACCCATGGTATCACAGATCTGATTCATCTTTTCCTCAAGCTCAAACAGATAAGCGAAGGCAGATTGCATAACACTGCGAAGGGTCATACCCTTTTCCAATACAGCATGCTGATCCAGATATCCCACATGGACATGCTTCGACCATTCCACCTTACCTTCATCCGGCATAAGCTTACCGGTAACAATATTCATAAAAGTTGATTTACCTTCACCGTTGGCACCGATTAAACCGATGTGCTCTCCTTTGAGTAAACGGAAGGACACATCATGGAAGATGGCACGGTCACCAAAACCGTGGCTTAGATTTGTGACATTTAAAATACTCATAATAATTTCCGAACCTTTCTCACCGCTTTTATTTCATTGCTTAAGGAACATTCCTGCAATTGCCTGAGGCATTTATTTTCAACAGCTTCTTAATTAACTATTCTATTATCATTGCTGACAACAGGCTATTTTTCTGACATTACGATTCACTATTTTACACGATTATCGAAAAAATTACAATTCGAAGATTCATCAATTGTATATTACTGCAAAATGTGTTAAAATTCCAATACAGCCATTTATTCGGATGGAATAATTAATTGGGTGTGATCAATTGCAATAAATAAACCTAAGATGATAATGATACTGAGGGGAAATGTATGAAGCAGCTGATGAATGATTTACTTTTGGAAGCTCAAAAGAGAAGAGCGTCTGATCTGCACCTTACAGTGGGGGTACCGCCAAAATGCAGAGTAAACGGTGAACTGGTCAATATGCAACATGATGTAATGATGCCACCTGTAATGGAAGAAATGGTTATGGCGATTGTTCCGCAGAGACTGGTGGATACCTTGAATATTAATGGAGAAGTTGATTTCTCCTATGCCATTAAGAATGTCGGAAGATTTCGAGTCAATGTATTCAAACAAAGGGGCTCCTATGCCATGGTTATCCGAATCATTTATACAGAGATACCGTCACCGCAGGAGCTTGGTATACCGGATTCCGTAGTTGAATTAACCAAGAAGAAGAGAGGATTGGTGCTTGTATCCGGTCCCGCCGGCAGCGGTAGATCCACCACGCTTGCTTGCTTGATTAATGTAATTAATTCCACCTATAACAGACACATCATCACCCTGGAGGATCCCATCGAATACCTTCATCGCCATAACAAATCCATTGTGAATCAGAGAGAGATTGGTACAGATTCGATGTCCTATGCGAACTCTCTCCGCGTCATTCTTCGGGAGGATCCGGATGTGATTTTGATCGGAGAGATGAGAGACTACGAGACGCTGCAGATAGCCATATCCGCGGCAGAGATGGGGCATCTGGTATTTTCCACACTGCACACCTTAGGATCAGTAAATACGATAAACCGTATTATTGATGTATTTCCTCTGCAGAATCAGCAACAGGTCAGAGTACAGCTTGCATCGGTTCTGGAGGCGGTGATATCCCAACAGCTCATTCCGTCCACCGATAGCAACGGACGTGCTGCAGCCTTCGAGGTATTATTATCAAATCCGGCTATTCGCAGCTTGATCCGTGACGGAAAGATTAATCAAATAGAGACTTATCTGCAGTCAAGCAAGAAGAACGGAATGAAGGCGATGGATGATGCTATCTATGAATTGTATCTGTTTGGTAAGATCACGAAGGAACAGGCACTTTCCTTTTCCTTTGATGTTCCGGCGATGGAAAAGAGACTCTTTTATTTTGTTAAGGACGATAACCTTTAAGAGGATTGATTTATTCACCATTTAATAGATTAGGTGGCTTATAACACACTAATCAATATTAAGTTAGCTAATTTAAGAGGATAGTGTTATAATTATGGGAAATGCTATTCCAAGGGATGAACGGAAGGAAACGACAGTGACATATATAACTCGACTAATCAAAAAGGTAGTCAATCGCGAGACGATAGCTTATATCATTGCAGGTGTACTGACTACAATTGTAAATTTTATCAGCTATGAAGGCTTATATCGACTTGGTATTCCGAATCTGACAGCCAACGCCATCGCCTGGGGGATCGCAGTAACCTTTGCTTATATCGTGAATAAGAAGCAGGTATTTTTATCAAGAAGCGAGACAGTATCGGAGGAAGCAACCAAGCTTAGTAAGTTCTTTGGAGCAAGACTAATCACCTTAGGTGTGGAGCAATTGGGAATGTATGTCTTTATCGAGGTGTTTGGCTTATATCGGTTGCTGGTGAAAGCAGCAATTGCGATTGTTGTAATCATATTGAATTATCTATTCAGTAAGATATTTATATTTAAAGATAAAAGTAATAAATAATCAAATAGAAAAGACAATAAAATATCATAACAATACTTAGGCTGCCGTAAATAGCATGGATTATTAATGTTTTTACGACAGCCTGTCAAATGTTTATTGCAAATTGGTACAGAACGAACATGGAGGTCAGAATGCATACAGAAAGAGCAATTGTAAAGATAAAAAAGGGTGAAGGAAGAACCTTAAAGACCGGAGGTCTTTGGATCTATGATAATGAGATTGACAGGATCACAGGTGATTATGAGAATGGAGATCTTGTCTATGTGCATGATTTCGACGATTATTATCTGGGATGCGGATATATTAATAATAACTCAAAGATCATGGTTCGTATTATGTCAAGGATGAAGGGGCAGGAGATCGATCATGACTTTCTTACCATGCGTGTAAAAGCCGCCTGGGAATATCGTAAGACCACCGTAGATACGGATAGCTGCAGAATAATTTTTGGTGAAGCTGATTTTCTTCCCGGAATTGTGATTGATAAATTCTCTGATGTGCTGGTAGTTCAATCTTTGGCACTGGGGATTGACCGAATGAAGCTTGAGATATTAGACATACTGAAGGAGCTTCTATATAAGGACGGAATACAGATCCGCGGCATCTATGAGAGAAGTGACGCCAAGGTAAGATTGAATGAGGGAATGGATAGGGTCAAGGGCTTTATCGGAGAGTCTTTTGATACTAAGGTCCAGATTGTGGAAAATGGTGTGCGGTATCTGGTGGATGTCGCTGAGGGACAGAAGACAGGCTTCTTCCTGGATCAGAAATACAATCGTGCCGCGATTACCAAACTGTGTAAAGGAGCAAGAGTACTGGACTGCTTTACCCATACCGGATCCTTTGCATTAAACGCAGGGCTGGGAGGAGCGCGAGAAGTAATCGGTGTAGATGCCTCCGAGCTTGGAGTGGCACAGGCAACAGAGAATGCTGCACTTAACCATTTATCAGACCGGGTAAGGTTTATTGCAGCAGATGTCTTTGACCTGTTGCCGGAATATGAGAAGAACGGTGAACAATTTGATGTGGTCATCTTGGATCCACCAGCCTTTACAAAATCCAAGAACTCAGTTAAAAACGCAATCAAAGGCTATCGTGAGATTAACCTTCGCGCCATGAAGCTGGTAAAGGACGGAGGGTATCTGGCAACCTGTTCTTGTTCTCATTTCATGACACCGGAGCTTTTCGCTGAGACCATCGGACAGGCTGCTAAGAATGTGAAAAAACGTATTCGCCAGGTAGAATACCGGACCCAGGCACCGGATCACCCGATCCTCTGGGCAGCAGATGAATCCTACTATCTTAAATTTTTTATCTTTCAGATCGTGAACGAGAAATAGAGGGACTCCTATGACATATAAAGAGGCAAGAAAATATATCGAAGATGCAAATCAATACGGCAATGAGTTGTCACTGGAAGCAATTACAGAACTTTTATCAAGGCTTGGGAACCCTCAGGATGCAATAAAGGTAATCCATGTGTCAGGAACGAACGGTAAGGGCTCTACTGCAGCTTATATCGCTTCGATATTATCGAAGGAAGGCTATAAGGTTGGCCGATATATCTCACCGGCAGTTTTTTCCTATCGTGAGAGAATACAGATTACTCAGAAGAGCAATGAATATATCACAAAACAGGGTGTAGCAGATACGATGGAGCAGATTAAAACGGTCTGTGAATCCATGCTACAGGAGGGATTATCACATCCTACTCCCTTCGAACTGGAGACAGCAATGGCTTTTTTATATTTTGTGCGGCAAAAGGTTGATTTTGCTGTTGTTGAGGTTGGCCTCGGCGGAAGACTGGATGCCACAAATGTGATGAAGCAGCCGGTATGCTGCGTGATTACCTCGATCAGCATGGACCATATGCAGTATCTGGGAGATACATTAAGCAGCATTGCGAAAGAAAAGGCAGGCATTATAAAACAAGGTGTACCGATGGTTACCTGTAATAAAGCTCCGGAGATATTGGAGGTGATTATGGAACACTGCAAGGAGAAGGAGGCTGCATTAACGCTGGCCGATTCAGACGAAGCGAAAGTGCGTAGTTCTACTCCGGATGGTACGATATTTACTTTTCGTGGTGAGGAATATGAGATTAAACTCCTTGGCAGACATCAGGTTACAAATGCGGTTACTGCGCTTCAGGTGATATCCGTCTTAAGGCAGCAGGGATATCAAGTCAGTGCATCGGCAGTACATTACGGATTAACGGATACTGTCTGGAGCGGTCGTTTTGAGGTGATTGGAAAAAATCCGTACTTTATCATTGACGGAGCACATAATGAGGATGCAGCCGAACAACTTGCAAAAGCAATTGATGAGTATTTTGGTAATCACAGGCTGATCTTTATTCTTGGTGTGTTTGCAGATAAGGATTATCGCAAGATATTAGAGCTTACTGCATCGAAAGCGGATGAGATATTAACGATTACTCCAAAGAACAGCAGAGCTTTGCCTTCTGATGAATTAGCGAAAGAGGCACAAAAATACTGCCCTACAGTCATCAACGCGATGACTGTAGAGCAGGCAGTTCGACTAGCATATGAGAAAGCATCGGAGGAGGATGTAATTATTGCTTTTGGCTCCTTGTCCTTTTTAGGAGAACTGAAAAAGCTCCTTATTTATTCGATTGATTTAGATTCGGAGGATTAAAGATACTCACATCTGCGATTCCGTCCGGATCCATGATATAGGTGTTGGTATTGTCAAAATCCTTAAAGAACACATAATTGCTGGTAATATGGATCTGTTTGTAATTGCCCTCCATTAGAGTCTCATCGACGAGAGTCTCGAGGTTCATTCGGCAGATCCTATTTTTTTTGCCGTTATCTACTTGATAGAACAGATATTTTCCGTCGTCCGTAATATTATAGGTAGAGCAGCGCTCGTTTACAATCAGAGTCGGATCAGAGCCATCGTTGTTCATTCGGTAAATCTTATATTTGTCATCCATATTTAGATAATAGATATAGTTTCCGTTAAAGATAGGATAATAGTAATTTCCTTCAAATATTGGATGGAAAGTAAAACTGGACAGGTCCAGTGCATTGATATTGTGATCCATGGAAAAGCCATTATAAATTAATGCATTATCCATGACTGTGGTGGGGATGACGGCATCCTCTAACAATAGTCGATCCATCTTACCGTCAATTTGATACTTATGAAGGAATAAACCGACATTAACATCATAACGCTGAAAATATAAATTATTTCCGTAGAGCATAAGATAAGCACCGGGATTGCCGGTAAATGCCTTCAGCCCCTTACCGTTATGCTTCACCCGGTATACTCCGGTATTAAAGAACATAAGAATACTATTTACTTGATTCTCCCTGGTGTTATTTGCTCTGACGTAATATAGGTAGTTTTCATCAGCATTGATAAAGACTGATTTATCTTTATAGACAAGCTTCACATTCGATAAATCGGAATCCATCACATACAGACTTCCGTCTGCAGCATCGTTGCTGAAGAAAATCTTCTCTCCTTGCTCACAAAAGAGCCCGCCATTATAGATATTGCCGCTGGTATTTCCGATTTCATTTTCCTCATTATAATAGGTTCGGCCTGAATTATAGATTAGGATAATCCCCATTCCAAGTATTGTAGCTGTCGCAAGGATAATAAGCACTCGTAAGACTACTTTTAACATAAGTACCTCCACAGGTTAAGATTTTTCGCTTGTAATTACCGGATATTTATGTTTATTTACTGCTTATATAACTATTCCTATTATATAACTTCATTAAAGTGAATGCAAGACACGAATATGCAATGAGGATGGAGAGGGTATTTCACTAAGTTCTGTGTTGCATATACGTTCTTCTAATAGTATAATGAGTCAAAAGATAGGGTAACGAAAGAAAAGCGGAGGTTCATGATGGTTGACTTAATAGAAAGCAGAAAGAAGATTGATGAGATTGACCGCCAGATTGTAGAGCTGTTTGAGAAGAGAATGGAGCTGACGCTTCTTATCGCTGATTATAAAAAGAGTGTAGGCAAACCGGTTTTTGACGCGGCTAGAGAGGAAGAGAAGCTCACAGCACTAGGCTTGTTAACAAAGAATGAGTTTAATCGTAAGGCAATCGCGGATCTTTTTAAGCAAATCATGTCCATGAGCCGGAGATTACAATATACCATACTTGAGAATAATGATAGTCTGGGTTTTCATGCGGTAGAGAATTTACCGAAAGAGAAGAATACAAATGTAGCTTTCTACGGGGAACGGGGAGCATATACTGAACAGGCGATGCTTCAATATTTCCAGACAGAGGTTACCAGCATGCCGATGGAGACCTTTGACGAGGTTATGAGGGCTGTCCGGAATGGTGAGGCCGAGTATGGAGTTCTACCGATCGAGAATTCCTCTACCGGAACCTTATCTGATATCTTTGATCTTTTGGCAGAATATGATAACTATATCATCGGAGAGCAGTTGGTGAAAATAGAACATAATCTCTGGGGACTGCCGGGAGCTTCCATTTCTGATATAACCAGAGTGTATTCCCACCGGCAGGGACTATTGCAGTGCTCCGAGTTTTTAAAGCAGCATCCAAAGATTGAGCAGATCGTAGGCGGAAGTACTGCGGGTAGTGCCCGCAAGGTATTTGCAGAGCAGGATATTACCCAGGCAGCCATTGCAAGCAGAAGAGCCGGTGAGTATCATGGCTTGCAGCTGCTTCAGGAGGGAATTCACAACGAGGATCATAATACAACCAGATTCATAATTATTTCCAATCAAAGAATATATGAGCAGGGAGCAGGACGTACCAGTATCTGTTTCGCTCTTCCGCATAAGAGCGGAGCTTTGTATCATATGCTTGCTCACTTTATCTATAATAACATCAATTTGACCAAGATCGAATCAAGACCGATTGCCGGAAAAGCATTCGCCTATCGGTTCTTCGTCGATATTGAAGGCGGTTTGGATCACCCCGCAGTGATGAATGCACTTCATTGTATTAAAGAAGAAGCAATCGAGATGAAGATACTCGGCTGTTATGTACCGATTCAAGCCTAGACCTTATAAATAGGCATTTGGAGAAATTTTTGAGGATAAAAAGAAGCAAATTCTTCATATTATTTTCAAAAACAGAACACAAAGTGAACATAATTTATTGATAGACTATCCTTATCAAAAGGAGATAACAGGATCACCTGATTGCTAACATCTAGATATATTTTTGAAAGGAGAGTTTTATATGAACAACGAAAATAATAATGAAGAAATGAAAAATGAAGAAACCATCTATTCCTACACCGGTAGCAATATCATTCAAGACAGTAACCAGAACAATACTTCCGATCGTAATGTAAACAATAGTGCGTATAGCTACACGGATCAATTCGGCAATGGTCAGAATTATGGACAAGGCAATATCTATAGTAACATAAACTCCTCTGACGATCCTGGTAAGGTAAAAGTTAAAAAGAAAAGACGTTTTGGAAGAGTTATGGGCTTGACTGCAACAGCAGTTGCCTTCGGACTAATTGCCGGTATTGCATTCCAGGGCTATTATATGTTAGCATGGCCCGAGGATACAAAGCTGAATGCTGGTAATAAGGGAAGTAATCTACAGATAGCTGAGGTTTCGCAGAATAGTGGATCAAAAGATACCATAAGTCCAACAACCAACCAGTCGGACGCCGTAGTTACTGATGTTTCTGATGTTGTAGAGAAGGTCATGCCTTCTATCGTAGCCATCAACTCAAAGGCAACGGTTACAACTCAGGATTTCTTCGGTAGAGAATATGCTCAGGAATCAGAGGGTAGCGGCTCCGGTATCATTATCGGACAAAATGGTTCCGAGTTATTAATTGTAACCAATAACCATGTGGTTGAGGGCGCTACTGCGATTGAAATCGTTTTTGCAGATGAGACAAAGACTTCCGCTACCGTGAAGGGAGCAGATGCCAATGCAGACTTGGCAGTTCTTACGGTTGATATTAATAGCTTATCACAGGAGACAGCATCTACGATTAAAACAGCAACCTTAGGTGATTCAAATAATACGGTACCCGGTGAGATGGTAATTGCAATCGGTAATGCTCTTGGCTACGGACAATCTGTAACCGTAGGATATGTAAGTGCGGTGAATCGTGAGGTAACCATTGACAACCAGAAGATGACTCTCCTTCAGACAGATGCAGCGATCAATCCCGGTAACAGCGGCGGTGCTTTGCTGAATACAGCCGGAGAAGTGATTGGTATCAACTCCGTGAAGTTCGCATCACAGGAAGTAGAAGGAATGGGTTATGCAATTCCAATCTCAAATGCTCTCCCGATGATTAATGAGCTCATGAACCGTGAAGTAATTGCAGTAAAAGATCAGGGCTTTTTAGGAATAGATTCCTCAACCGCGCAGGAAGTAACCGAGATTTATTCTGAGCGTTTCAATATGCCAATCGGTATCTATGTTAACGGAGTAGTAAAGGATTCACCGGCAGAGAAGGCAGGATTAATGCAGGGAGATATCATCACCGGTTTGGACGGCAGTAAAATCGAAACAATTGAGGATCTGAAAAATGCGCTCGGCTACAAGAAGGCAGGTCAGACCGTGGATCTTACGATCCAGGTACTTAATGGTGGATCCTATGTTGAGAAGGTATTAAAGGTCACACTTGGTGAGAGGCAGCAGTAGTTAAATCAGAAAAGCTATTATTAATGCAATTGTTGTTACCTAGACAATATAGGTAAGGATATATTAGGACCAGGCACT
The DNA here is from genome assembly GCA_023415055.1 of Bacillota bacterium. Taxonomy (GTDB): domain Bacteria; phylum Bacillota; class Clostridia; order Lachnospirales; family Lachnospiraceae; genus Mobilitalea. Next base: position 43,241 of record JAEZLZ010000064.1, read on the forward strand.
TTGATCATAGGATCGAAGTGCCTGGTCTCTTTATTCATGACAATAGAAAGTTCGCGAAGCGTGCTTTCTATCGTTTCCTGGTATCAGATTAATAAATAGCAGATGGATCGATGGTGAGTGTCGTAAGTAATAATATAATTTCCGGGGATTACGTGTACTAGCACAATATTTGTGACCCCTCGAATATACTATAAGGGTAATGATATTCTTCGGAGGATGTTATGAAACGTAAATTCATATGTGTACTAGCAGTACTTACCTTAGTTTTTACTACACTTGCAGGCTGTAAGAGCAGTTCAGGACTAAAAGAGATTACGCTGAATGAGGTGGCTCACTCCATCTTTTATGCACCGATGTATGTTGCCTTTGAAAAGGGATATTTTGAGGATGAAGGATTGAAGGTGAATCTAGTAAACGGTTTGGGAGCAGACAAAACGATGACGGCACTTCTTGCCGGAGATTGCGATATCGGCTTTATGGGTGCAGAGGCTTCCATATATGTTTATAATGAAGGCGCAGAGGATTATGTAGTGAACTTTGCACAGCTGACACAACGAGCAGGAAATTTCCTTGTGAGCCGCGACCTGAAGGAGGAATTCTCATGGGACAATATCAAAGGGAAGACTGTAATCGGGGGTAGAGCAGGAGGTATGCCCGAGATGGTGTTCGAATATATT
>JAEZLZ010000001.1 GCA_023415055.1 Bacillota bacterium
AACTCTATAATCTGATATACGTTATTGTCCATTTCAATTGTCAGACCGTTTCTGAAATCGCCTGCTGAAATCATATACAAAACTCCTCCTTAAAATTGACTACTCTTAAGTCTATAATAACCTTGACTATTTTGCAACATTTTTTTTTAAACGAGACAACAAATTATCACAAAACCTGATGTTTCTCACAAAACTTGATGCTACTGCTTTGATCATCCCTTACAGCTCAATCAGTTTCTTCTCTGAGAATGTAAAGTTCTCATGTCCATCCTTCGTCACTACTACCAAATCTTCGATTCTTACACCGCCAAAGCCTTTGATATAGATGCCGGGTTCTACTGTCTCTGTCATGCCTTCCTCGATCACATCCTCCTCCAGCATAGATAGTCTGGGATTCTCATGAATGTGAAGTCCTACGCTGTGACCAAGACCATGGCCGAAGCAGCCTTCATAGCCGGCTTTGTAGATAATATCGCGAGCTACCTGATCCACTTCCTTGCCTTTCACACCTGCTTTAATAAAATCAAGAGCTGCAAGCTGAGCCTTAAGCACCGTATCGTATACCTCCCTCTGCTTCTGGGAAGCTTTTCCGATCACGATGGTTCTGGTCATGTCGGAGCAATAGCCTTCATAGACACATCCGAAGTCCATCGTCAGAAAATCTCCTGCTTCCAGCTTCTTCGAGGTCGGAACCGCATGGGGCATCGAAGAATTCACTCCCGATGCTACGATTGCCGGGAAGCTGGAGCCGGATGCGCCGTTTAGTTTCAACAGATACTCAATTCTGGCAGCAATCTCAAGTTCCGTCATACCGGGCTTAATATATCCAAGTATCTCGGTAAATACCTGATCACCGATTGCTTCTGCTTTCTTGATGCGCTCCAGTTCTCTCGATGTCTTAATGCGTCTCATTGCGGTAATCTCATTGCCCAGGGGTACAAGCTCGTCTACTGTCAGATTATCCTTCAGCTTATTATAAGTCGCAAACAGCATATCCTCCGCCTCAAAACCTAATCGGCTGATGCCTTCTGTCTTAAGAATGTTATTCAATGCCTCATCATAGCCACCATTACCAATGGTAATAATCTCGTAGCCCTCCGCTTCCATCTCCGCCTGAATGGTATAACGAAAATCGGTCACTACTGCATGTCTTTTCTCCGAGATATATAAATATCCGGTTTCGCCTGCAAAGCCGCTGATATAGCGCATATTGTTGCCATTGGAGATCAATACTGCTCCCATGGAAAGCTTCTTTAATAATTCCTGTACTCTTTTATAATTGTCCATATTCTCTCCCTGTCTTTCTTCTGTTTGATTTATTTTTATTCTAATCTACTATATTTTTGTTACCCCAATCCTCAAGAAGCAGCGTCCAAGAACCCAGATTACTTCTTGGTGTTCCTTATTCCGATTACCCTTACTTACTCTCATTCCGCTTTCTTCGACATTTCCAGAATCGCATCCATTGCCAGCAGATATCCCTGTAACCCCAGACCGGCAATCTGACCGGTACATGCCGGAGCAGTAACCGAGGTATGACGAAATTCTTCTCTTTGATGAATGTTTGAGATATGTACCTCGATCTTCGGTACGGTAAGGGAGGCCAGCGCATCCCGGATCGCATAGCTGTAATGGGTATAAGCGCCTGGGTTTATCACAATTCCATCCACTTGATTATAATATGCCTTCTGAAGTCGATCAATAATCTCACCCTCCCCATTGCTCTGGAAGGTCTCGAGCTCGATATTGCTCTCTTTTGCCTTATCCTCCAATTGTTTCAGGAGATAGGGGTAATCCTGGGTGCCATAGATGCCCTTTTCTCTAATCCCGAGAAAATTCAGATTGGGTCCGTTAATCACTAATATTTTCATCTTTACCTCCATCCCGGTTCTATCAGGCTAAAGAATCTCTTGTCTGATATATCAGCTACATGCTTTTCTATAATGAATCTTCCAATTCTTCTATGATCACGTTTACGATTTCATCGATTGATTTCTCATCGGTATCAATGACTTTATCTGCCGCTTTCTCATAGAAAGGAATTCGATCCGCCAGCATTTGTTCTATTCGTTTTCCGGAGTCATCTCCTTGAAGCAAAGGTCTCGTCGTATCACCGGTAAGCCGCTTCATCGTCGTCTCAATGGAAGCCTTCAGATATACCACATACCCAAGCTCTTTCAGTAAAATTGTATTCTGTTCACGTATCGGAAGACCTCCACCGGTTGACAGAACTGCCTGCCTAACCTTTGGCAACAACTCTTGTATCAGTTCTGTCTCGCGGTTACGAAAGTACTCTTCTCCATAGATCGAAAAGATATGATTAATCGTATCCATTTCTTTTTCCTCAAGCATTTGATCGGTATCAAGAAATAGGTATGACATTCGCTTGGCAAGTCTTTCTCCTACGCTGGTCTTTCCACAGCCCATATAGCCGATCAGAATAATATTATTTTTCTTATTCATATCCATCCTCGTACTCTGATTCCGTCCCTTACAGTTATCCACAGTAAGTACAAATTATGACTAAGTTATTCACAATTTTCTGTCTGCTCTGTCAATAGATCAGTGATGATTTGATTAATCCTGTTTGATTTTGCCCTTTGCCAGATCCCTACGATAAAAATACAACACGATACGTTCCAGCTTTCTCTTTAATACAATCTGGATCTCTTCCTTCGGATGAATCGGCTTAACCAGATAAGTCATCATTCCGACGCGGTTTGCACCATAAACATCCGTAAATAACTGATCTCCCACAAAGATTGTATTATCGATCCGTGTTCCCATAATCTTTGTTGCTCGGATATAATTCTTCGTTGAGGGTTTGTTCGCCTTGTGTATATAATTTGTGCCTATCTTCTCATTGAAGCGCCGCACCCGTTCATCGCTGTTATTGGAAATCAAGCAGGTCTGAAAGCCAATTCTCTTTAGCCTCGCAAATAATTCAATGGCACGCTCGCTGGCATTCGCTCCGTGTTCAACCAATGTATTATCAATATCAAATAAAATCCCGCGATAACCTTCTTTATATAATTTTTCATAGTTAATATCATAGGATGATGGAGCCAGTCTCTTAGGATAAAAGCATCGAAGCATAGGAACCTCCTGTATCTGTATTTAATTTGATAAATTAAGTTTGCGCTATTTTTCATATCCTAATCCATGATTCATTATAGCAAGCGTAAGTTTATAGTACAAGCAAAAAACAATGAATTGGTAAAATAATCAATCGGTGTTATTTCTTGCTTACAATCTTAATCAAACGTTCTTCCCGAACCTTGGATTTACTGTCCACAAGTGGAAAGCTCATCAGCTTATAGGTCCAGACTGCCCTTCCTATTCCGTATTCTATCAGGATATCGCAGAGTTCCTCATGCCAGCGAAGATTACTTTCCATCGGCGCATGGTCAATCACACCATATTCCCCACAGTACAAGGGTACATTTCGTTCTTTAGCAAAGTCGAGGGCCGGCTGTAAATATCCGCGAATATAATCCTTTCCGATCTTCTCCTCAAAAGCATAATTTCTTCGAAAGTTCTCCGATTGTCTCTGATACTTATTATATTCTTCTGTGCCGGAAGGATAATTTACTACGAAACCAAGTTCCTTCATCGGCGATTCCCAGCTTGCTTTCTGATGCGTGAAAATATGAGGCTCATAGAAATGAAAGGTATAGACAAGATTATCATCATCAATATAATCCAACTCAGATAATGTGGTCACACTATTATAATGATTGCCTCCCAGGATGATTACTCTATCCGGATCGATCTCACGGATTGCTGCAACCGCTCTCTTGCTCAGTGCATTCCACCGGTCTGAATTCGGTTCTACAATCTCATTTAATAATTCAAAGATGACATTTCTGCCTTTGTCCCGGTATCTTGTTGCAAAAGTCCGCCAGATGGATAGGAAACGCTCCTGTAGAGTATCATCCTCGAACAATCTGTTATCCTTCAGAGAATGAAAGGCATAGCCCGGTGTCCGATGAAGATCCAGTATGATATTCAGATGACTCTCTTCACACCAACGGATGCATTGATCGATATATGTAAATCCCTCCTCTTTATAATGGAAAGGGTACTTTTCATCTTCTATGACAGTATAGTCTATGGGTAGTCTGACATGGTCCATTCCCCACGATGCAATTTGCCTAATATCTTTCTCCGTTATGAAAGTATCGAAATGCTTCTTTTTTGCTTCCTTGAATTGTGATATCCATCCTCCCAGATTAACACCTGTCTGAAACCCTACTAATGTATTTCTCATCGCTCTATTCCTCTCTCTCGTTACAACCGGGTCACGGTCTTTCTACAATAAAAAACCCAAATACTACTAAAGCAATAGTATATGGGTTTTTTATCATTATCAATGGAGTTACTATTCCTCAAAATGCATTATCTTATATTTGATTTGTTTCCATGGTCCGCATATCCTGCTATGTTTCAAGTATCCCATTGATGATAAGTTCATTATTCGTGGATATCTGCGGTACAGTTCGGGCACTTTGTTGCTTTGATATTAATCTCTGTAAAGCAATGAGGACATTGCTTGGTTGTCGGAGCTGCAACCGGTTCCGGTTTCTTAATCTTATTAATCCATCGAACCATCATAAATACAACAAAGGCCATGATTACAAAATTCAAAACACCTGAGATAAAGGTACCATAGTTTACCGTTGCAACTCCAGCCTCTTTTGCCAGTTCAAGCGTATCATAATGCTTACCGTCCAGAGCAAGGAACAGATTAGTAAAATCAATGTTCTTGGTTAATAAGCTGAGAATGGGCATGATAATATCATTTACCAAAGAATTGACGATGCCGCTAAATGCACCTCCGATAATAATACCGACTGCTAAATCAATCATATTGCCTCTTAATGCAAATTTTTTAAATTCCTTTAACATCTTCTTACTCCTCCTTCTTCATCTATTAATGTAGGCCGGATAAACGGCTTTCACTCCACATAAAATTTTCTTTTACTATCTCGCAGAGTGCTTATATCAATCAAATAAATTATACGTTATTTTTCGCCCTTTTTATACAGTTAAAATTGTTCATATCTATTCTAATTCGTATATTAATGATTATTTCATACTGCTACTACAGTATCCGGCTAAGAACCGCCGCACGTTGTTCCCAGGTATGAGCATGGGAGGCCTTCTGATAACCGGCTTCTATCATATGTTCCATTTGATCGGGATGATTCAGTAAAGAGCCTACGATATCCGGCAGTTTCCATCGCTCATTTAATGAGTAGAACTTTAACTCCACGCCGTCGTGAAATTCTTCCCTCAGATACCTGCTGTCATCACTAAGGCATAATGCTCCGTTCAGCATAGTATTAAATATTCGGTCATGGGCGCCATCCTTAAACCAGGGCATTACATTCAGGGATATCTTCGCTTCACTGATTTTTTGGAGACAACCAAACGAATCTAAGGAAGATCCATCCAGCAGATTCTCTGGGTGAAGACACTCTAGCTTATCCCAGCCATGTCCAAAGACATGAACCTGAAATCCTGCATCCACCAAGCTGCGAATTACCTGTCCACGAAAATAAAACCGTACATAAAGATCAATAAATATCATATTTTCCATACACTTTTTCAGGTCTTCCTCCGATAATCTCCCCATCTCCTTCGTAAGAAAACGTTCAAAGACACATTCCATGGTTTGACTCGGATCAGCTATGAGTGAATCAATAATAGAGCGGTAGAATGCCGTATACTCCTCATCGACTCTGGTAATATGCTTATCAAAGGCCTCCGGTGGGGTATAATTCCCGGTGAAGATAAGATCCATCTTGCGTTCCTTGATTGGAAGATAGACCCCTGCTGGTTTTAGAGCAGTCCCTGCCGAGGGCAGAAATTCCTCTGTCTTAACCTCTGGAAAGAAGCGTTTCATATAATTTACATGATCCCGGTCGATACAGATCTGATGGTAATCCATTGGTCTTCTTCGCAAATGCTCATGATAGTAAAAGGGATGATCCACGATGATATTATAGCAGGGAATATGATGAGTATCCCAGAACAGATTTCCATCCTCATCATAGAAAATCTCATCTCCCCGGATGCCTGAAAAATTAAAGCTGATCATAACGGTGTTGTCTCTGACAAAGAAGGTAAGCAGCTTATGATAGCTTTGCTCCTCTGTACGGAAATCAAAGATCAGTACTTCATGTCCCATAGCCTTAAAAGCTTGTCCCAGCTGTAGCGAGAAAAAATCCAGAGTTTCAACGCACCCGGCAAATAGTACTATTTTTTTCATAAATACCTCTCTCATATTAGATTTAACCTAACATTTCACATTTATTCTGAGATGAAAGTTCTTCCTTGTCAACATGAAATAGTAAAAACGAAGCTCCTGCTACATAATATGTCACGAAAAAGGAAGATGAATCGGAATCCCCCCAGGAGCCTATTTATCTTCCTTCTAAAGTACTATTCGTTTTGCAGCATACCCTTTTACCACACTTTTCGGATGAAAGGAACCGTTAACCCTCGCTTTTCCATCTTACGTAGACATCGCAATCATAATAGGTTCCATCTCTTCTAATTCCTACCTTCTCTTCCGTTTTGGTGTAATGCATTCCTGCTTTTTGCATCACCTTACCGGAGGCTATGTTCAGAACATCGTGCTTCGCCTGGATGTCTTGATAACCTATCTCATAAAACAAAAAATGCATCACCGCAAGCAGAGCCTCGGTCATCAATCCCTGGTTCCAGTAATCCCTACCAAGACAATATCCGACTTCACACATTTGATTCCGGTCATCTTCTATTTCTACACTGATTGATCCAACTGCCTGATTATTCCGTTTCAATTCCAGTGCCCATACATAGGAATTATTGCGCATGTAGTTGCTTATCCAGCTAAGAATTCGTTTTCTGGACACCTCTTCATTGGAATGAGGTCCCCAGGACAGATACTTACACACCAGTGGGTCCCCGGCCCAGTTTTGATACATATCCTTCGCATCTCTTTCCTCAAAACGACGCAGAACGAGCCGCAGTGTCTCTATGGTCACTGTCCCCTTATGCTGTATACCCATTTGCACCTCCGTGAAGCTACTAAACGATTGATCATATTGATCATATCTCTTCAGAAAATGCTTATACAAGGACAACCCCGCTTATTCCTTTCTTTCAATAAAAAGCAGATGTTCCAAGACTACAATCTGCCTTTATTATGGTATATCTCTCAACTATAATAATTTTGATTCTTTGTCTTGTAACATCTGCTTCCGATTTTATTTGGATATTACGCGATTATTCGCTCTATTTCCTGATTTCAATGCCCTTTTTCGCTAATGCTGCCAGTATCCCGTCAACCATGCTTTGAATCTCGGTACCCTCTAAGGTTTTTTCCATTGAGCCAAATTCAAGGCGTACGGTTACGCTCTTCTTATCAGCCAGAAGCTTCTCATCTTCAAAAATATCTACCAGGCGGACGCCCTGAAGATATTCGCAATCGTATTCCTTAATGTAGCATACGATACTCTCATAGCGTAAGCTTTTCTCCACAAGCAGGCTTAAATCGATGGTAACACCGGGATACTTGGATATCTCGGTATAACGAAGATTCTCGACCTCTACCTTATTCAGATTCTCCAGATCAAGCTCTGCAAATGCAACATTTAATTTCTTATCGATCTTATTCTTGACTCTCAGATCGAGTACGGAGAAATAACCGATCTCCTGTCCGTCAGCCAGTACACTTGCACTGTTTACCGGGTGAACATAGTTATATTTTGTGAGCTCTTCCTTTGCTGTAAAGGTGGGGTATATATTCTTGATTGCATGAATCAACTGATCGATGATTTCCTTGCACTTAAAATAAACTTCCTTCTCGCTAAGTTTCTTACTAGCTACCACTAAGGCAAGCTTCTTGCGCTCATTTGCCAGACCCTCGGCGTTAAGCCCTTCTGCTACGCGGCCGATTTCATACATACCCATCTCCGGGAAGCTATCCACGTTCTTAGCAACAAAGCCAAGCATACTGGGAATCATGGTGGATCGGATCGTATCATTTTCAGAAGCCAAGGAGTTGACGATTCGGATATTTTGTTCGGTCACAATTCCCAGCTCTTTATTCAGTTTATTGTCATACCAGATGTAGCTATGAACTTCATTCATGGCAAAGCGCTCAGTTAACAGCTCCTTCATGCGGTATTCATCACTTCTCTCCACGCTGTGACGAACCGGTACCAGATAGCTCTTAGCCGGGGTGATATCAAAGTTGTCATAGCCATAGATACGGGTAATCTCTTCAATGATATCTGCCTTCATGGTTACGTCCTTGGTCGCTCTCCAGGAGGGAACCACCAAACGGAAGCTATCCTTATCACGGGTCACCGTAAAACCAAGCGCAGTCAGAGTCTCCTCGATGCGGTCTGAGGAAATATCAATTCCGGTATACTTATCGACATAAGCCTTATCAAAATTGATGCTGATGGTATCATATTTCTTAACATAGCTGTCAGTCAAAGAGGAAGTCACCTCTACGCCGGGATCAATATCAACTAACAGCTTCAAGAAACGTTCAATCGCGGGGATTGTCAATTCCGGATCCAGCGTCTTCTCATATCTGGCACTGGCATCCGTACGAAGACCCATTCTGGTAGCGGATTTACGAACACTGACACCATCAAAGTTAGCAGACTCAAGAAGTACCGAATCGGTATCGTCCGTAATCTCTGATAATTCTCCGCCCATAATACCCGCGATTGCTACCGGTTCCTTCTCGTCACAGATCAGCAGAGTATCGGTATCTACTTTACGTTCTACACTGTCCAGAGTGGTAAAGTTCACCGTCTCAGGGTAAGTCTTTACACGGATCGTTGATACCTTCTTATGATCAAATGCGTGCATCGGCTGTCCGAGCTCCATCATCAGATAATTGGTCAGATCGGCAAGCAGATTAATCGGTCTCATTCCACAATAGCTGAGGCGAATTCTCATGTTGATCGGAGATTTCTTCTTTGTAATGTTGCCAATGGAGAGGCAGCTGTAACGATAGCATTTATCAATATTTTCTACCTTTACATCAATTGCCTTCAGGCTCTGATAAATTGAAGTATCCTTTACCTCAAGAGGCTTTAATGGTCTCTTTGTTAATACCGCAATTTCTCTTGCGATACCATAATGTCCCCAGAGATCCGGACGGTTGGTTAGGGATTTATTATCCACCTCAAAGATCACATCATCGATCTGCATGATCTCTTTGATATCGGTTCCGAGAGGATAGATATCCTCTAAGATCATCAGACCTGAGTGGTCTTCGCTGATTCCTAATTCCTTCTCGGAGCAGCACATACCGTGGCTGACCTCACCGGCAATCTTTGCTTCCTTAATCTCAAGCTCTCCAACCTGTCCGCCGAGAGTAGCGAAGGGAACCACTGCGCCTACAAATACATTCGGAGCGCCGCAGACACAGTCTACGATCTCCTTTCCTATATCTACCTTCACCAAGTGAAGTTTCTTGGAATTCGGATGATTCTCGATTTCAATGATCTTACCAACCACAACACCTCTGATGTCCTTACCCTTTTCTTCAATTCCTTCCACCTCTGCAGTTGCTAAGGTGAATCTGCCGATCAATTCTTTCATATTTATACCGGATAAATCCGTGAATTCGGATATCCAATTCATTGATATATACATGATTTTTCCTCCAATCTATTCCTGCTATATTGTATATGGTATTTGTATAATCGGATTACAGATGCTCACGTAAGCTTTACGCGTAATCGGATTATAGTACTCACGCTTCGCTTATTCAAAAATGTTAGCTTTGCAAACATTTTGAATCATGTATTAATAAAAATCCCGACATCTGCTCGAGTAAGCTCGGCAGCTGTAGCTTTTCGCATAAGCGGATTACAGTTCGAAAGCTTCGCTTTCTCACTCGCGTTGCGATACCCATGAAAGCCATGTCATTCTTGTAATCGGATTACAGCTCGAAAGCCTCGCTTTCTCGCTCACGCTTCGCTTATTAATAAAAATCCCGACACCTGCTCGAGCAAGCTCGGCAGCTGTCTGCATTTTTATTAATTAATCCGATTACCGTGCAAATTTTTTCAGTTGCTTTAGGTTTCCTCCATTGAAAAGGCGGATGTCCTTTACGTTGTACTTCATCATGGCAAGTCTGGTCATGCCGAGACCGAATGCGAAGCCCGTATATTTATCCGGATCGATACCGCCGAGACGAAGTACATTCGGATGGATCATACCGCAAGGCAGCAGCTCCAACCAACCGGATTGCTTACAGGTAGGGCATCCGGATCCGCCACAGATTGCGCAGTTGATATCCAACTCGAAACCGGGTTCCACGAAGGGGAAGAAGCCGGGACGAAGTCTTACCTTAACATCTCTCTGGAATACTTCGGATAATAATACCTTCATAAAGTAGATGAGGTTTGAGATGGAGATATCGTCTCCTACCATCATACCTTCCATCTGGAAGAAGGTGTTCTCATGGCTGGCATCAATATTCTCATTACGGAAGCATCTTCCGGGAAATAATACCTTCAAAGGCTCGCCCGGCTTCGGTGCTCCGTATTTTCTTAAGATCGTGTTCTGTGCCGCGGAGGTATGAGTCTTAAGCAGCTGTCCGTTCTCCAGATAGTAGGTATCTGTCATATCTCTTGCCGGATGATTCTTCGGTATATTAACTCCTTCAAAGTTATTGAACTCTGTTTGAATCTCAAGACCGTCCTCGATAATAAAGCCCATTGTCTTGAAGATATCCTCGATCTGCTTCTGCACCATTGTGATCGGATGCATCGTTCCAACCGGTTTATCGGAGGGGATGGAAAAATCATATCGCTCAGCCTTTGCTAACTCTCTCTGATATTCTTTCTCTTCCATCTTCTTCTGATATTCTACAATTGCCTGTTCTATCTCGTCCTTCAGAAGATTCACCTGCATACCGGCTTGCTTCTTCGCTTCTGCATCCAGATTACGAAGATCCTTTAAAGCTTCGGTAACAAGACCTTTTTTGCCAAGGAAAGAAACGCGGATACGCTCCAGCTCCTCTTTCAGATTGACAGCATTCAATTCTTTCGAAAACTGTTCTTTAATACGTTCAAGATTCTCTAACATATTTCTACCTCCTAAATTAAACTATCAGCATGTTATACATGCTTTGAT
>JAEZLZ010000037.1 GCA_023415055.1 Bacillota bacterium
GAGTCTGGAAGCATGTCATGTAGGTATAGCCCTCGGTACCGGCAGTTACATCGACAGAGACTTCATCTCCGTACCAGATATTGCCGGACTCCAGAGTCTCCTTGGCAAAAGCCTGTACGTTGAGCATATTGGTGCACATGATTCCAATAAGAAGAAATACGTAGAATTTTTTGAAGAATTTTGCCATGTTTTCAGCTCCTTTCATAAAGAAAAGTGTCATTGAAATACTGGAACCGGGCTACCGTGGCTTTCGCTTTAGATCCCACGGCTTTGCGTCCCATACTTTCACATGGATTGCCTTTTTCTCACATTTCGTGGGGAAATACACATAACCTTTCGCCAAGTATTTTATGGTCGTAAGACTATGTGTTATTTCTGCTGATATTAGTATACCATTAACACCTCCTTGTGTCTTGAGAAAGATTCTGGAAGGGATATGCCCTAAGAGTACGATGTTTCTTCTACTTTGGTTCACTATATTAATTATAGTAATTTTATTCTGTCCTATATATAAGTCAAATCAGTATTGACATATAATTACACATAATATAGAATAATATTTCGAAGCATAACAATTTTTTCAGAATAATATTCTGTAAGGAGGGAAGCTGTGATTACTTCTCAAATCCGTAATATCTTTAATCAACTAACCCAGACTGAGCAAAAAATTGCATCTTTTATACTTGCCAATCCCGAAGAGGTTACTCATATTACCACCAAAGATCTGGCAATAAGATGCGAAACCGTTCCATCAGCAATTATACGATTCTGTAAATCCATAGGTGTTGACGGGTTTTCTAAATTGAAAATTTCATTAGCGAAGGAGGTTGGGAACGAAACATACAAAGAAAAACTTCCCGCCTTCAGTAAGGATGATGATACGGAAACTGTATTTAGAAAAGTTTTCAATTCAGGAATACACACCTTATCAGATACTTTGGGAATGCTGGATTTCCAAAATATTAAAAAGATTGCAGAGAAAATTTGCACTGCCAAACGGATATTTGTTTTTGGGGTAGGTACGTCTTCCGGTATTGCTATTGATGCCAGCTATCGCTTTTCGCAATTCGGCTTCCAGACATATGCATATACAGATGTTTTGTTTATGAATGTAATGGCAAGCAATATGACTTGTGATGATGTTGCGATTGGTATTTCGCACAGCGGGACAACAAAGGTTGTGGTTGATGCGATGCGCCACGCAAAAAAAGCTGGTGCGGTTACAATAGCTATAAGCAGTTTTGCAAAAAGCATTCTTTGCAATGAAAATGATTATAAAATTTCTGTGTATGCAGATGAGAAGAATTATCCGGTTGAAGCTGTTTCTGCGAGAATGGCGCATATGTGCATCATTGATGCACTTATGATGACACTTGCAACTATGAAATTTGATGATTTTTCAAAATATATATTAATTAGAAACAGGATACTTGATGAAATACGATATTAATAATTTTAAAATACTTAAGGAGATAAAATGAAAAACAAAGTAATTTTAATTTCGATTGACGGTATGCGTCCTGACGGATTACTTGGTTGTAATAATCCGTTTATAGATGAAATGATGAAACTCGGCTCTTATACACTCAGTGCAAGGACAGTGTTCCCTTCGGTAACATTACCCTGTCATATGTCGATGTTTCACAGTGTTCCGCCTGAAAGACATGGCATTAATATCAATACATATATGCCACCGGTTAGACCTATAAATGGTCTTTTTGAACAGATTTATTCGGCAGGAGGTCGTTCGGCTATGTATTACGGATGGGAGCCTCTGCGCGATATTGCTCGTCCTGGATCACTGGTTGCAGCAGAATATATCTGGGCATATTCTACAGAGCACACTGACGAGATACTAACAAAGAATGCACTTAACTATATCAAGGAATCAAATCCTGATTTTGTATTTCTATATATGGTTGAAACCGATGAGAAGGGTGGACATGATAATGGCTGGATGAGTGATATTTATCTGCAGTATGTCCATGATGCCATGAATAATGTAAAAACTGTGCTTGAGCAGACAAAGGGAGAGTACACTGTTATAGTAACTGCCGACCACGGAGGACATGACCGTATTCATGGCACGAAGCTGGATGAGGATATGATTATCCCCATATTCTTCTTCGGCAAGGACTTCGAAGCAGGCAAAAAGCTTTACGGTATAAGCATTCTCGATTTAGCACCGACGATTGCCGATATAATGCAGGTGCCTGCTGCATTAGGCTGGGAAGGTAAATCGATTTTGCGGAAGGGTGGAAAATGAGAATATTTTATACATCTATAAACCAAATGGCTTTTCTGTTTTCCCTGATAATTATAGGGTACATTTTGATGAAATGCCACGCTGTTCCTGATAATACAGCAGCTGTTCTTGCCAAGCTTGAAAATACTATATTCATACCTGCCCTTGTAATCAAAACATTTATTGAAAATTTTACCATTGAACGTATAGGTCCGGCATGGAGGCTTTTTCTTATAAGCCTTATTATTGCCTGTATCATGATACCATTAGCGATTCTTATTTCCCGTTTATGCACGAAGGTCAGATACATAAGGAATATTTACACTTACGGACTTTCTTTCTCCAACTTCGGCTTTATGGGCAATGCGGTAGTAAGTGCAGTTTTTCCGGATATATTTCTTGAATATCTGATTTTTACCCTGCCATTGTGGATACTGATATATATTTGGGGCGTACCGGTCCTTCTTATTCCTTCGGCAGATAAAAAGCAGACACTGAAGGAAAACCTTAAAGCATTTGTAAATCCGATGTTTATTGCGATGATTATAGGCATAATTCTCGGACTTGCAAATATAGCATTACCTTCATGGGTAGGATCGGTGGTTTCGGCTTCAGGCAGTTGCATGTCCCCTATTGCGATGCTGCTTACAGGCATTACGGTAGCCACGATAAACATGCGAAAGGTTTTTGTGGAGTATAAAATCTATATCGTTTCTTTTGTCAGACTGATACTTTTCCCGCTCATCTTTATCGGGATATTCGCATTGCTTCCCTTTTCAGACACTGTTGTTATCTGTACGGTCTGTTCACTTGCAATGCCCTTAGGACTTAATTGTATTGTTGTCCCTAGCTGCTACGGGAAAGATACATCCATAGCAGCCGGGATGGTTATAATCTCTCATTTGTTGTCATGCGCTTCCATACCGCTGATATTCCTGCTTATGACAAGGATACTGTAGCAATTTACAAAGTAATTATTGAATTACACTTTAAGGGGCAGAGGTCCAGATAACAGCAGCTATACCAAATTGGTGGAGTATCAGATCACAACCAAAGTTCCTTATCATACGTATTACGTAAGATGAGGAGCTAACAATTGTAGTAATAAATGGTTAAAATACATGTTAGTGAAATAACACAATGTACTTGATTATGTATCAGAAAATATCACATAGATATCTATTTAGGCATATATTATACCATAACATAATCTTGGAGAATTTAACATGTATAATTCCATGTACACTCAAAGAGAATTAAAAATAGGTTATGTACGTATAATACACACGGTACCAGATGCACCTAATGTTGATATATATGCTAACGACAATCTTATTGCAAATAATCTTGCGTATGGAGACTATACAGATTATTTATCTATACCTGAAGGTACGTATAAAATATCTCTATTTGTTGCTGGAACTAAGAATTCCGCAGTTTTATCTAATATGTTAAAAGTTAATCAAAATTCTATATTAACTGTGGCTGCAGTTGGAACTCTTAGTGATATAGGATTACTGGCTATTGCTGATGCAAACGAAACAAGAAAGCCGGGCAAGGCTATGATACGATTTTTACACCTCTCGCCAAACGCCCCAGCAGTAGACATTACATTGCCAAATGGAACAGTTATTTTTAGTAACGTTTCATTCAAACAAATAACGCCTTATATTGATGTTGCACCAATGAATTATACACTTCAAGTAAGAGTAGCAGGAACTTCTAATGTTGTTCTTACGGTACCTAATATTAATCTGGTCGCAGATAAATACTATACGGTTTATGCAATTGGTTTAGTAGGAAATAAACCAGAACTTGAAGCATTATTATTATTGGATGGTAAATAGAGTTTGAAAGTCAATAAATTATATCATGAAAATTTTTTATAGAATTTGCGGTGTTAGAATCTAGTTTTGTAAAAATAGGTTTGCTGCTGTTAATAGCTAGCCTATTTTTTATGTGTGTAAAATTAAAATGCATAAAAACAGCAAGTTTTAATCATATTAATTTGTAAAGCTATAAGAAAGGATTATATTGCATTATGAATGATGATACGATTAAGCTATTAAAAGAATGTAATGCCGGATGTAAGTCAGCAACTAATAGTATGGAACAGGTACAGCAATATATTAACAATGAGAATTTGAAGATCTTGATTGATGAATACAATGATAAGCATATTAAGTTAGGGGATGAATGCCATCAGATGCTAAATGAACTTGATGAAGAGGAAAAAGATCCAAACCCAATGGCAAAAGCATTTTCATGGATTAGTACCGAATTAAAATTGATGATGAATGATAATTCTCATAAAATAGCGGACTTAATGATTGATGGTTGTAATATGGGGATAAAATCAGTCAGTGAATATATTAATAAATATAAGACTGCTTCCAGTGAAAGTATGGATTTAGCAAAGAGGCTTGTAAAAATTGAGCAGGAATTTATGAATAAGCTACTTATGTATTTATAAAATATTAGCTTGCTTATATAATGATAACCAATGATAAGATTGATTTCTAAAATGCCTAGAAACAAAGAAAAATTGCAGATGGTAGCAGGGTTTGTTGAAGCTATTATTACGAAGTATGGTAATGATATTATGAAGATTATTGAAAAATATGTTTAATTGAACAAATAAATTGATTTGACGCACTCGTTATGAATATTTCTGATGGGTGTATTTTTGCTGTAGAAATTTGTGTTTTATATTGTCACTAAAATAGTTTTACTGTTATATTACATATCAATTAATGCAAGATAATATTTGTCCAAAATGTAACAGGTAGAAAATTCTGAAGCCACGATAGCTATATTAAAAGCCGGTTCTGGCGTGACGAAGATGCAGTTGAAATCGTTAAACTACTACTTGCAGGGAAGAGAGTACCCAAATGGATGAAGGACTTAATGATTGTTCAAAATACATGTTTACAATGTAAAGCTCCAAACGTTATCTCGGGTATAGCAGAGCAAATCTTGAAAAGATAGTGCTTTTCAACATGGCTCATTCTTATTACTTAATGTTTTTTGAGGTATCTTATTACATCTACTAGGTGGTATAATCTTCTTGTCGGCTATGCAGATCGTTATATGATATATCGCGAAAAGCCTTGGTCACACGAGCCGTAGATTAATATGGAAGGATAATATCAATGGAATTAAAAGATATGAAACTTTGGGAAAAGAATGCTCCTGATGGTGACTTGGTTTCTACTATTGGAGATTTGAATAACGAAGGGCAGCCTACCCTGACTCCTTATTTATTAAAAGGGGAAAAATCGCGCCCTGCAATTATTGTTTGCCCGGGCGGCTCTTTTCAATTTAGAGCTTCAAGTGAAGGAGAGCCAATTGCACAATGGCTCAATCAAATAGGAATAAATGCGTTTGTTTTAAATTATCGGGTTGCTCCGTTCACTCCATTTACGTCAACCAAAGATGCCGTACGAGCAGTCAGGTATATTCGCTATCATGCCCCGGAATTTAATATTGATCCGGAACGTATCGGCATGATAGGATTTTCAGCCGGCGGTTATCTCACCTCTTTTGTAGGAACGCGTTATGATAATGGAATGATAGAACCGGATAGTCGGGATGCGCAAATTATGTCGATGCTTTTGGGGGAACCGGATGTTAACGATCCGATTGATCAAACGAGCGCTAAACTTAATGCGGTCATTTTGTGCTATGCTGAGACGGCCCCCTTTTCTAAGGAAAAATTGCCGCCGGCTTCTCTATTAACAAAAGATATTACAGTGGATGAATTGATAGACTTTACATCAAATCACAAATATATTACTTCAAAAACACCACCGACTTTTCTATGGGTTACAGCAACCGATCACTGGAATTTTCAGCGCCAAAACTTACTTTTTGCCAGGGCTCTAAATGGGCTTAATCTGCCATTTGATTTACATATATTCTCCAAAGGTCCCCATGCCTTAGGCTTAGGCGAGGCAGAACCTACGGTAGCAATCTGGCCAAAACTATGTGAAAATTGGCTTAAAGGATTATACTTCATACATATGGTTCAAAATTCACCCTCCTAGACATCAAAGTCACCAAGTCGAGCCATGTGGAGACGTACTGTCTGCTAATACAAGATGAAATAAATTGAATTGAATAAGTAAGAATTGGGCGCACTCGTTAGTATTAGCTGATGGGTGCGTTTTGCAGTAGAAATATGTAATTAAATGCAAGAGAAGCTGGGTTTCAAGAAAAGGTTTGAAATAAGGGTTTGCTTGGACTTGGTTATAGTAGATTTTAACGGAATTCTTTACTCTACTTTTGAAGGTAGAGTAAGGAATTTTTTGCATTTAAAGAAAGTAATTGTGTGGATTGTCGATATTTGGTATAATAATGTAAAATTCTGTTAAGCATATAACATTAAAAGTGAAAACGATTATTGTAAGAGGGGGAAAATGAGTATGGGGCTATTTGATAAATTAAAGGAACCTGTTTTTTTGAAGGAGAGCAGTAATGCTGAGGAACAGCTGGAACGGTTAAAAGACTTGGAACCATCACTTAATCCGGAAGGTCAAGCGATAATTAGGCAAGATATAAAATGCTTGGAATATGGGATGACCGGAGAGAAAAATATCGCTTTTGAGCTAAGAAACAGTCATATGCCGATGTACATATTACATGACTTATATCTGGAAGATGGAGATTTAAGTACTCAGATTGATTATCTTGTTTTTACAAAAAAGATCTGTTTTATCATTGTTCAATTAGTGAAGTATATTAAAAGTGTGTATGAACAATCCAAAGAGCCAGCTGTATCAGAAGAAAAACTGCTGGAATGGGCTAAGTCTTATTTGGATTTAAATAAGGAAGTTGATAAGGATTACACAAAAAAATATGAGCAGTATAAGATGACAACCAGTGCTCCAAATGCCAAGCAAGAAGTCGTTCATGCAAAAGAAGAGAAGAGAGATATAGCTTGTTCTAGTCTATCAGCTGAAGAAACTGAAATATTTAAGGAATTAAAGGCATATCGGTTAAGTAAAAGCCGTGAAGAGAATATTAAGGCCTATTTGATCTATAACGACAATCAGTTAAAAGAATTGATTACAAAGATGCCAAGAAACAAGGTGGAACTTCAAAGGATGCCTGGTTTTGACGAAACAAAAACAAATAAGTATGGTGAGGACATCCTGGCTATACTATGCAAGTACTAAACGGCTAAGCCATTGATTCTATCCTTCGGTATATGTTTAGGTATTTTTGCGTTACTATAGCAAATATGCAAATTGACACTACCGGAAAGAAGTGGTACATTTTATAACATACGACACAATGGGGGGTAATCATTTGAACGTTGTGTATCGGGTGTACTGATAGGTGAACATTATGAAGACACAAAAGCGGGAAACGCAGGCAAGATTAAGTTTGATGAGATAAATATTATGGATAACTACATTATGTACAGCGGTTACGGTTGGAGCAGCAACAAGAATTACCACACTTGGATTGACGAAAAGTATAATGGAAATGCAATCACCTGGTGGGAAGGGCCTCTGTGGAATAGAGGCGGAACTGTCAGCAATAATGTGTTATATAAAGCCAAATATGCTCTGGTACAATTTGGAGCAATAGGTAAGAACAGGCCGATTTTTAATGGTAATGTATTTGTCCAAGATAATAATGGAGTAATCGCGTATATTTCACCAACAAACGATAGAATGGGAAAAACTGTTTTCAAAAATATCGATCACTATACCGCAAAAGTGATTGTGCAAGATTATTTAGGCGACAAGACCTCTAAAATACTACCGCCATCAAAGTAGTATATGGAACCTAATAAAAGTAAAGGTGCTGTTATTATGAAGGTAAAAGTATTTCTGGTTAGTTCATTTGCAGAAACTGCAAAAGGTGGAAATGCAGCAGGCGTGGTCCTGGACGCAGATGGTTTAAATGAAGATAATAGGAAGAAAATTGCCAAAATTATTGGATACAGCGAAACGGCTTTTGTGAGCAAATCCGAAGTGGCTGATTTTAAAGTACGGTTTTTCACCCCGAGCGAAGAGGTAGATCTTTGTGGACATGCGACGATTGCCACGTTCCATACTCTTGCAGACCAGGTGCGTATTCAGCCTGATAATTATACTCAGGAAACTAAGGCGGGCGTACTTAAAGTAGAGGTGAAAAAGGACCGCACTATAATGATGAGCCAAAATGTGCCGCAGTTCTACGAGGTAGTTGATAAAGAAGAAATAGCAGCTTCTCTGAACATCAGCTTGAACGAAATGGTTGAGGAACTACCGACTCAAATAGTGTCAACCGGGTTAAGGGATATCATAGTTCCCATTAAAAACCTTGATGCATTAAACGCGGTCAACCCAGACTTTGATAAAGTGAAAGGGGTCAGTCGCAAATACAACACCATAGGTTATCACCTGTTTACCTTAGAAACCCTTGGTGTAGCCCATGCACATACAAGAAACTTTGCACCTTTGTATAACATTCCGGAAGAGTCTGCAACAGGAACTTCAAATGGTGCATTAGCTGGTTATTTGTTCGAGTATGGTCAGATAAACAGTATAGAAGCAACACATTTAGTAATCGAGCAAGGCTATTCGATGAATAAGCCTTCTGAAATCATTATTGAGCTTGCAACAGATGAAAATAACATTACGGGAGTTGTGGTAGGTGGCAAAGCCATTTCATTTGATGCGGTCGATATAGAAATATAAAATTGGGAGGAAGAAGAATGATATTAACAATCGCAACTGCTCTATGCAAAGGCTGAGGACGCAGCATAGAGTGTAGTAGGTGACGAAGTCCTCATACTTTGCATCTTGATTTAAATGGAATTTGATAAAAATCAAAGGAGCAAGGTAAAGATGATAAAAATACTAAAAAAATTAGACACATTTTTAATACTCTGGAGCACGCAATCCCTGTCTCAACTTGGAAGTGCGATGACAGGTTTTGCTTTGACATTATGGCTATATAAGGAAACCGGATCTGCGTTACAAACAGCGCTTTTATCGATCTGCTCTTACGCACCGTATGTAATGATGAGCATTTTTGCAGGAGCATTAAGTGATCGATGGGATAAGAAAAAGGTTATGCTGGTATGCGACACCTTTGCCGCATGCACAACAGTTATCGTACTTATATTATTAAAGTTGGATTTATTATGTCCGATACATATGTATATTCTTAATGCAATAAACGGTCTTATGAATACCATTCAGCAGCCGGCATCGGATGTGACCATGACACTGATTATTCCAAAGGAGGATTACCAGAAGACCAGTGGACTCAGGTCATTTTCACAGTCGCTTGTTACGATTTTAAATCCTGTGTTTGCAACATCACTGTTTGCTATCGGGGGGATAGAAGCGGTTATCTATGTTGATTTGGCAACATTTGTAATTGCGTTTTTGTCGTTACTTCTTTTTGTCCGTATTCCAAGTATTGTAAGCTCTGAAAAGACAGGAAAAGAACCTTTACTTATGTCAGCTAAGTCGGGACTGAATTACTTAAAGGAGAATCCACTGATTCTTACCCTGATTCTGTTCCTCGCTGGAGTAAATTTAATCGCATCCGCATTTGATGCAACACTTCCCGCATTAATTCTTCCGAGAAAGAACGGTGGAGAAGGTATGCTTGGCATCATTACAGCCTGCGCAGGTGTTGCAACATTACTCGGAAGTTTTATAGTTACGTTATTACCGAAGCCGAATAACCGTATCCGGGTGATATATATCACTATGCTGATATCCTTAAGCATAGAAAACTTTGTACTTGCATTTAGCAGAGTACCTATTCTATGGTGTCTTGGACAGCTTATCGGATGGGTAGTAGTTCCAATTATGGGCGCAAACATGGATGTTATCCTAAGATCTACGATACCGATAGAGATGCAGGGTAGGGTTTATTCCTGTAGAAATACACTTCAGTTTTTCACCATACCTATGGGATTTTTCCTTGGAGGACTCATGGTGGATAATGTTTGCGAGCCGGTTATGACAGCAGCTTCAAAGGGCAGTATGTTAACCATCCTGTTTGGTACAGGGAAGGGATCAGGAGCAGCGATGATGATGCTGATCCTTGGAATTGCAGGCACAGTAATTTGCCTTGTGTTTGGTAAAATACTTAAACAATACTCATACGAGAATTAGGGGCATTAGAGCCATATAACTTATCGCTATGGAAAAGCATTGTACCAAAATGTACTTCTTGACCATTAATATAAAACCGGAGCAGGTTTTACCCGCTCCGGTTTATTATGAACGCCCGACGAGCGCACGTTTCATATAGTAATCAGATCCTCCTCATGCATCATATACTCAATCAACATATAAATAGCGGAATAAAAGGTATCATCAAACTTTTCGTTATGAGTGATATACATTTTTTTTAATGAGAAGAAAGGAGATACAGTTGCAAGAAGTTCATTGTGTTGCCTTATGGTAACACTATTATTTCTTTCTCTCTTTATGAATAGGACCCCGTATGGAGTATCGACATTCATCTGATCTATTTGTTGCGAACGCTTTATAATATGCAATCTGCTTGCTTCAGGATAGTTAGCAAAATTGAAGGTAGCAACGGCAATCGGTTGTTTGTTTTGATAAATAACATATCTTTTAAATTCTGCATTGTTCCAATGCGCTTTAGTAACAGGCAGATTAACCATGCCTGTAGTATAAACAGTTTTCCCTTGCGCATCACATATTTTTTTTGCAATTCCAAACAGCTTCTGATTTGAAATTTTTGAAACTAAAATCTCATTCTCATTTATCATTTTCCAGGTAAAGAGACCTCTTTTAATTCTCAATTTCATACTTGAACACCCCTTATAAAAATAAATATATCAGACTACCCACAGCACCCGTTCCGAGCATCACAAAGACAGGATTTGCCTTCCATTTTCTTAGGATAAAGATTGCACATAAAAAAAGAATGATGGAGATGTAGTTGATAGACGATTTATCAAAAGAAAATCCATTCTCACCCCAAACAGCTAATACAAATATGGATAGACCTGCAGACGATATCAAAGCGACAACAGCAGGACGAAGCCCAGATAATATCCTTTTAATAACAGCTAAATTCTTATATTTATTATATAGCCAAGCCAGCAAAGATACAATGATAACCGACGGTAAAATGCAACCGACGGTAGCTATCAATGCCCCAGATAAACCAGCGATACGCATGCCGACGAAAGAGGCTGAATTAATAGCAATAGGACCGGGAGTCATTTCTGC
>JAEZLZ010000057.1 GCA_023415055.1 Bacillota bacterium
ATGGTAGCCTTCAAACTCGCCGTCAAGGGTATGGTAATAGATCTGACATATTTCAACCATTGGATAAATTCTTACCGGTTGCACGCATTGGATTTCAAGTGTCCAATAGCCAGAGAACCCAACATCCCCAAAGCCGGCAGTCACGTGAATGAACAACCCAAGCCTGCCTATAGAGGACCGGCCTTCCAACATGGGAACAAAGCTGTTTGTCGATGTTTTTTCATGCGTTCTGCCCAAATAGAGCGTGCCTGGCTGCAGAACAAGGCCATCCTCCGGTATGAGAATGCTTTTAGTGTTTAACGGCTTTTTCATATCCAGAATTTCATCCGTATAGATGAGAAGTTCGTTGTGAAGCCGCAAATTATAGCTGTTGGGGTTGATTAATCTCTCTTCAAACGGCTCAATCGCAATTTTTCCAGCTGCGATCTGCTTGTGAATTTCTTTTCCTGATAAAATCATTGTTATTATGCATCCTCCGATTCATGGTTTCTCATTCGAGTAGTTCCGGTACATAGAAATCAACTGCTTTGCTTTGGGCTTATCAGGTATGGTTACCTAAACCAAAAAGTGAATGACGAGCTCTTGGCAAAGCCAATTTTGTGATAAAATTCTTGATTAGAAATAACTAGAGCGCACTTTGCTCCAATGGCACAGCATCGGTTAATTGCTTCATAAACAACTGACTTTCCTAAACCTTGCTTTCTGTATTTTGGAATTGTGATTACTGGCTCAATATAAGCGATTTCAGAATCGGGGAAAAACCATATTCCACAATGAGCAGCATACTCGCCATTAGGCGAAACTATAAAAATTGCATGATTTGGATTAAAATGGGGGCGTGCCTCCTCATCTAAGCTCTCAATCGATAACGGTGATCCCTCATGATCGAAGCCCTTCCATATGACCGTATTATACTTGTTAGGGTCTTTGTTTTCCACATATGATGATATACTGAATCCTGGCGGCAAAGAATAAGGATACTGTTTGCACTTGATGGATAATACAGTTTCCTTGCTTTCACTTGCTCGATAATTGCATCCTTGTCCACCGGTATAGTTTCGCATGTTGATGTTCATATGTTGCACCGCCAAGTAAAGATGATCCAAAGCTCAAAACTATCCGACAAGTTCTTGCTTCTCGCTCTTTAGAAATATTCCAGTGGCTCCGACAAACTGGAGTTTGCGTGATTCTTATACCCAACCGTAGCATTGAAAATCTTTGCAGTACTCTATTGCCGCAACTTCACAATACTCGATTGAAGCCACACCTGTATATCTTCTTATAACGCCACCATGGGCGACAACAATAATTTTATCATAACCTTCGTCGAAATACCTGTTTAATACATGTTGTGTCCTTTCAATAATCTCATCAATTGTTTCCCATTTCCGCGCTTCACCGGCCGGATACTTCCCGTGATTCTCCATAAACTCTATGTGCAAAGCCTTATTTTCCTCCTCTCCCCTGACTAAAAAAGTTTTATCGGGAATAAATTCATGCAAGTCAATTTCAACATGTATGTTCAGACCAGTATTCTTTGATAGGACTGCAGCGGTTTGCAATGCTCTTGTATAAGGGGAGGACAATATTGTTTGACTTCCCTTCAGTAGTTTATGATGTGAAACCTCTTCGGCCTGCATCTTTCCTCTTTCACTTAAAGGAGCCAAGTCCCGACCCTGACCAATAAATCCCTTTTTGTCAACATACGATTTATCCGGTTCACCATGTCTTATAAAGATAACGATCATTGCAAAAAAACCTCTATCAAACTCTTGTTTGTCATTCGGGCTGTTCTATCAAGGTGCATTTATTGCTTTGCAAATTTACTAAACACATAGGAATCAATTTGCTTTATATACCCCTGGTTTTTGAATTGAAGCTTACTCAGAAGGTTTATACTTGCGATGTTTTCCATATCGGTACAGGCGACTATCTCATAATCTCTGAATTTTTGATGAAAAGCTTCGACCAAAGCTGCAAGAAACTCATATGCATAGCCTTTCCTGTGATGCTTGTAGGAAACTGTAAAGCCTAATGATATCGTCTGCTCTTTTATCAAAACGAAAATGTCGCCGATAATCTGATTACAATCCTTTTCTGCGACTGCAAAATGCTTCTTGCCGACAGAAAACAAATCATCCTCCCTTGCTTCCTCAATGAATATCGCTAAGCGATTCCGGTCTTGATACTGGCTTCTTTGATACTTGTTGCAAAGCACGTTGTTTCTATAATCCACAAGCTCGTCTAAGTCTGTTGCTTCAAAATTTCTGATAAACAGCCGATCCGTTTCTAAATATGTCATTCGTTTACCCCGTAAAATCCTGGTTGAACTTGCTGTTATTGTACACAAAAGAAAACCAGGCGGCAAGAAAAATCAGTGCAGCGCACAGGCCCACGCGGTATAAAAATGATTAATCGAGGGGTATCTTTCCAATCTGTCAATGGAAACGGCTTTCAGCACAACGTCATAGCATAATTTGCTCAATTCCCAGTTTTCTGGCGCACAAGGAAAAAAAGCATTATTCTTGTACATTGACCGTATTTCGGCATCTGTGAAGTGACCAAAGAAGTGAAACAGTAATGCTCCGAGTGTATAAACATTTGTTGTTTCATCAATTATGGCACCTTTTACATACTCTTCTGGTGCTTTCAAACGCTTCGTGCCAAAAAAGTTTTCTCCCATGTCATTGATTGCCGGTATTTTTCTGAAGAAGTCAATGTCACATATCCTTGTGGTGTCAGTCGCAAAATCATACACAATACTTCCGTCATAGAAATCTACAGCTACATAGTTGCTTTTAGCGACGGTTGCTAAAAATGAGAACAACACTTCAACAGACCTCATTCTTTTTTCGACTGGCATCAGTTTGAAGCGCTTGCCAGGCGGGACTATTTCTGGAACCTGTTGATATTTCTCAAAATTCCAGTAGTCATATAGGCAATCACCATCAACCCATTTAAATATTGCGACGTAAATATCGACTAAGGAATAGTGCTTGACAAGTTCAATCAAGTTTGGGTGCTTTATATCCTCGTATACGTGTATAGCGTCTTTTAGTGCGGCTACGGCTTCATCTGGCGTCCGGACAGATTCAACTGTTTCTAACCCGGCCACTTTCACAAAGTATTTTTCTTGCCTATTGACCACACCAAAGCTGATATTGCCGGAATCATTTTGCGAAAACGCACAAAAAACCTTACCTAAAGCGCGGAGCCACGAAAAATCGTGGGCCACTTTCAACTGAAATGAAACATTGTCCAAATGAATCGTAAACATATTTTCCTTCGTGCAGTTTGAGAGCTCAAATACAATCATCCACTGCGGTTTCTTGCTGAAACAAGCGATGTTCCCCATATATGGAATAGCTGCCATCCACATCAAGAATAAAGGAGCCATCCGGCAGACCTATGATCGGCGATACTTTTGCAGCAGCAGCAACATCTGATAAGTGCATATCGCTTGCGTTATTGATATGCGGCTCAATGTTAATATCTACAAGGCCGATGCCATCATACACAGATAACTCGGGCACGCTGTCGCTGGGGTCCCTTGCCAGGACAACACGTTTTGCCATATTGATTGAACCCGCGCTCATTCCTATTGTAACACCATTTCTCTCACATAGCGCAGTGATTAAACCATATCGCTTTATATCCGCAATCTGGGTAAGCGTCGGTCCGCCTGATAGCCATACAACATTTGATGCTCTAAGCGCATGAATAGCTTCCTCTGGTGTTATGCAGCCGTCAACTACGATAACGCTTTCAAATAAAATGCCACAATCGGCGAACCACTGTACAAATAGCTCCTTGTATTTCATCGTTTTTTCATGCGCCGAAAAATCAGAAGCGACAAAAGCAAGCCGATTCTTTGGCGAAAGATATTTTTTGAGCTCGTGGATAAATTCGATTGTAAAGCCGTTGGGAAATCCGCTTGTCAGAAAGCATGCTTTCATGGTATACCTCCTTACGATTCTGATTTGCGCTGCTTCAAGGAGACAAATGTGCGGTGGATTATGGATTCTCTTCAAATAATTCATCGGCTCGCTTTAGCTCTTTGAATAGCTTAGCATGCCAAAAACTCATGCCCATCTCATCAATGTAAAAGTGAAGAATTCGCTTATAATCCTTTGTGGCAGTGGACAAAACCATTTTGTCGATGCCCTCTGACAGAAGAATAGTTTCAAGATATTGCATGAAAGCGCGGCCAATGCCCTGAGAGCGAAACCTGGAATCAATATAAAGCTCCTCCACTTCGAAGTAGGTGCTGCCAGCCGGCATCATTGCCGTCATGTTTTTTGAATGCTCAACAGTACCAAAGAGGTAGCCGATCACTTCTCCCTCAAATTCCACAATAAAGACACGGTACTTTGCAAAGTGCTCTGCTTGATTTCGCTGATAGCCGTGACAACTGTTTTCTTCTTCCCAATCGCTGGATAGTTTGGTTAGTAAAGGTATATCATCAGATGTTGCGGGCCGGAAATTCAACTGCATCATGCTTTCACCTATTGGGGTCTAATCTTTTCGTCTACTGATTCAGCTATTGTACACATAAGAAGATAATGATGCAATAAAAATAGTGTGCTGCTTGTCATATCTATTATGGTGCTATTCAGTTTGAAATGTTAAGAGGTAAATAAATATTCCGTCTATCGTAAATAGATAAACCAGAACAGTTCAAATTTCTCAACGAATAATTGGATGGCAAGGATAGGTCTTAATTGCATAGGATAGACTCCTAGCAATGCAACATTGCTCGCATTCCGCCCAAAAACCGCATAATTCCTTTGCTTTTGCTCTTGTATTCTCCTTCCAGCCATGGTATACTAAAAAGCAGGCAGACAAATTTACCGTCATGACCTGTTTGAAAGAAGGGTGTAATCGAAAGAGTGGGTATTGCTTGATTCTATTCTCAATATATGTGGCCGCTGCTTGTTATCTTTGCGTTGTTGAGGCAAAATGCTCTGAACGA
>JAEZLZ010000089.1 GCA_023415055.1 Bacillota bacterium
TAGGATCATAGGTACCGATTTCCTCGATGAATCTACCATCTCTAGGTGTTCTGGAATCAGAAACAACGATTCTATAGAAAGGAGCCTTTTTCTGTCCCATTCTCTTTAATCTAATCTTTACTGCCATGTATTTCACCTCCTTAAAAATTTTCAATCTATATTGTAAAGGTCCGCTTCCATCTTACGATCTCAGGGACTATATACAACTCTAGAAGCCGAAAGGCAATTTAAAGCCTCCGTGTTTCTTACCTTTTCCGCCCATCATACCGGAAAATTGTTTCATCATCTTCTTGGTTTGTTCAAACTGCTTTACTAGTGCATTCACTTCACTGATATCTACTCCTGCTCCGGCAGCAATTCTTTTCTTTCTGGATGGATTCAAGAGATCCGGATTAGAGCGTTCCGCTTTGGTCATTGAATAGATGATCGCTTCCGTTGAAGAGAGAGCATTTTCATCAATCTCGACACCCTTCAGCTGTTTTCCCATGCCGGGGATCATACCGAGAAGGTCAGCCATACCACCCATCTTCTTCATTTGCTGCATCTGCTCCAGGAAGTCATTGAAGTCTAGTTCGGCTTTCTTAATCTTCTTTTCCAATTGCTTCGCTTTGTCAGCGTCAAATTCAGCCTGTGCTTTATCGATTAAAGTAAGAATGTCACCCATACCAAGGATTCGGGAAGCCATTCGATCCGGATAAAACTGTTCCAAATCGGATAATTTCTCACCCATACCAACATAAAGGATCGGTCGGCCGGTAACTGCACGGATGGACAATGCTGCACCGCCTCTGGTGTCACCGTCCAGCTTAGTGAGAATTACACCATCAATGGAAAGCTTCTCATTAAACATCTCGGATACATTCACCGCATCCTGACCGGTCATCGCATCCACAACCAGGATTGTCTGATGAACGGTAATATTCGATTTGATCTCTTGCAGCTCCTCCATCATAGCTTCATCGATATGGAGACGACCTGCCGTATCAAGAATAACAACATTGTAACCATTCTTTGCAGCATGCTCCATGGCTGCTTTAGCGATATTCAAAGGTTTATGCTTATCTCCCATGGAGAATACACTGACACCCTGTTTATCACCGTTGATTTGGAGCTGTTCAATCGCCGCCGGACGATAGATATCACAGGCAACGAGCAAAGGCTTACGTCCTTTGGATTTCAGCTTTCCGGCTAATTTTGCGACTGTGGTGGTCTTACCAGCACCCTGTAAGCCGCACATCATGAGTACGGTGATCTCGGTAGCAGGTCGAAGCTGTATCTCAACCGTCTGTTCTCCGAGAAGATGAACCATCTCATCATTTACTATTTTAATTACCATCTGTCCGGGAGTCAGACTGTTTAAGACATCCTGTCCGACAGCACGTTCCTGAACGGTATTGACAAAATTCTTTACTACCTTGAAGTTAACATCAGCTTCCAACAAAGCCATCTTAACTTCCTTCAGAGCATTTTTAACATCTGCTTCGGAAAGACGTCCTTTTCCTTTTAGGTTCTTAAAAATATTCTGTAATTTATCCGATAGGTTTTCAAATGCCATATGAATTACAGCTCCTTTAATATATCATCTGCCAAAGTTGTTATAGTGTTAATATTCGTTATATCCTGATTCGCGGTTGCTTCCTGTACAATATCCTTGATCGAAGACAATTTATCTTTAATGGATTGAAACTTGTTTACTAAGGAAAGCTTCGCTTCGTATTCTTTTAATTCCAGCGTGCATCGTTTTACAATATCATATACACCCTGTCTGCTAATCCCCTGTTCTGCGGCAATTTCACTTAAGGATAAATCATTAAGGACATAATCCTCAAAAATCTGCTTCTTATGGTCACTTAATAATTCACCATAAAAATCATAAAGAATGGATTGTGTAACTATTTCATCCAGTTTATCTAATTGTGTATCATTATGACTCATAAAATCACCACCTGTAAAGGAAATTTCTTTACAGATGGTAGTATAACTGTTCTTATCTTCTTTGTCAAGCTTTTTTCTTAACAGTAAGAAATAATCTTTTTTTTAAACCGTATGAAAATAAAGAAAATTTAGCTCTAGCTCCTGATACGTTATAACCGACAGAGCCTTCAATAGGTTTATTAAGTGATTCCTTCGGACAGGATGGCTATTAATATATGATATTCCTGGGAAAGGCTCTTAAGATCCTGTTCCAAATGCGGATAATCATTCTGGTCAAGGATAGCTAAGATATGCTTGCACAAAGCATTTAGATATACAAAGCCAAGATTGGCTGCCACTCCTTTCAGAGTATGAATTTGCATCCGTGCCTCACTAAGGTCCCCTGCTTTAAGTGCCTTCTGAAATAACGGATAACTTTGAT
The DNA here is from genome assembly GCA_023415055.1 of Bacillota bacterium. GTDB lineage: Bacteria > Bacillota > Clostridia > Lachnospirales > Lachnospiraceae > Mobilitalea. Next base: position 2,357 of record JAEZLZ010000089.1, read on the forward strand.
CCGACAGAAATTTAAGACAGATTGAAAGATATAAGTTCTCATTTTTACCGAGTCGGTTTATCACTTCATCCGTATTCACTCCATGTTCTGTTAATCTTCTATATAGATTCTTCATCCTTCTACCCTCATCTGAAGTGTTAGCTTATGTTATCGTCAGCGATCAAATTATACATTTTGGCAAACATAGGAATCTTAGGGAATTGCGATAATCAATCACATTTATAATGATATTTCTATGTCTTTCATTTGTTCATTTGTTCATTTTTGTCATATTATGTTCAAATTTGCTTCTTTCTTTACTTAATATAACAAAAGAGTAATTTATTGTCAATCATATATAATAACGGACAGCCTACCGCCTTGTAAGCAATAATATCACTTTACAATGCTAGTAATCTGTCCGTCAAACAGTGCATCAAGGGAATAAGGGATCCTTACCTTAAAGAATAATTATCCTTATACAATAACCCGATACAAATATTCAATTATAAAATTAAACCGGATAAGCCTTATTTGCCTTATCTGCTGCTGTTACATCAACTCCGGTTTTTTGAGCCTGACGATATTTGAAGAAATCCATTGCTACCTGAGGGAATAATGCATAGGATAATACATCCTCATCCTGTTCCTTCCATTCTGCGATCTCTGCTTCAATCTTATGAAGCTCAGGTTGAATCAGATCTGCCGGGCGGCAGGTGATAGGTTTCTTGTCACCGATTACCTTTTTCTGAATCTCAGGATTAAAGGGCTTTGCGGTTTGTCCGTATTCACCGGATAATAAAGCCTTTGTCTCCTTGGTAACCATCTTATAGCGCTCTCCGGCAAGTACATTTAAAACTGCCTGAGTACCAACGATCTGGCTGGAAGGAGTAACAAGCGGCGGTTCACCGAAGTCCTTACGTACACGAGGAACCTCCTGTAATACTTCATAGTATTTGTCTTCCTGTTTCTGCTCCTTTAACTGAGATACCAGATTGGAAAGCATACCACCGGGAACCTGATATAATAAGGTCTTAATATCAACACCCATTACCTTCGGATTTAGCAAGCCTGTATCCAGTGCCTTATCACGAAGAGGACGGAAATAATCTGCAATTTTAGCTAAGATCTGCTGGTCATACCCGGTATCATAGGGAGTACCCTTAAAGGTCTCAACCATAACCTCAGTTGCTGGCTGACTGGTACCCATAGCGAAGGGTGACATCGCTGTATCGATGATATCACAGCCTGCTTCCACTGCTTTCAAATAAGTCATACCGCCAACACCACTGGTATAGTGAGTATGAAGGTCTATCGGTATGCTGACTGCTTCCTTTAAGGCTCCTACAAGTACAGTAGCCTCATAAGGAACAAGTAGTCCTGCCATATCCTTAATACAGATGGAGGAAGCTCCTAACTCTTCGATTCTCTTCGCCATCTTTACATAATAATCTGTAGTATAAGCATCGCCTAAGGTATAGGAAATTGCAATTTGAGCATGACCGTTTTCCTTATTGGTTGCCTTTACTGCACATTCCAGATTACGGATATCATTCAAAGCATCGAAGATGCGGATAATATCAATACCGTTGGCAATTGATTTTTGAACGAAATATTCAACAACATCATCTGCATAATGACGATAGCCTAAGATGTTCTGTCCGCGGAACAGCATCTGAAGCTTTGTGTTTTTAAAGCCTGCTCTGATTTTGCGGAGTCTTTCCCAGGGATCTTCCTTTAAGAAACGCAGGGAAGCGTCAAATGTAGCACCGCCCCAGCATTCCACAGCATGATAGCCTACTTTATCCATGGTTTCAAGAATAGGAAGCATCTCTTCCGTAGACATTCTTGTAGCAATCAGGGATTGGTGAGCATCACGTAATATAGTTTCGGTTATTTTAACCGGTCGTTTCACTTGTTCTGCCATTACTCTACCTCCTGTTAAATGTGTATTTACAACTATTTTTATTAGAATTTAAGTGTCAAAAGGTGCTTCGTACTCTTCCTGATACAATAGATTCATAGGAAAGTAAACTTTCAATAGTAATATATTGTATCAGGAAAGCACCGGAGGTGCTTTTGACACTTAAACCTTACTAGCTTAATGTAGCAAGTAAATTACCAGCTTCTACGGTCTGACCAGCTGCAACATTAATGCTTGCAACCGTACCATCCTGAGGGGATACGATCTCATTCTCCATCTTCATTGCTTCCAGAATAAGAAGCACTTCACCCTTCTTCACTGCCTGTCCGACTGCTGCTTTCACAGAAATAATCTTACCTGGCATCGGGGAGCTCACCTTTACACTGCCTGCGCTACCACTGGGAGCAGCAGCCGGTGCTGCAGGTGTATTGTTTACCGGAGCCTTCACAGCGGCTGCCGGTGCTGCGGCAGGCTTTGCAACCGGTGCAGCAGCGGGAGCTGCTGCTGATGCTGCTCTGGCACCTTCTTCAACTGTTACATCATAGGTATTACCGTTTACGGTTATTGTATAATATTTCATAATGAAATCCTCCTTGTTCATTGACACGCCGGGTGTCATGTTATCTACATTGCATTATTTCTTATGCGTTTTTCCATTTGCTCGCATTCGATTTACGAATGGAACGGACAACTAACCCTTCCGCCGGTACAGCATCGCCCATGGAAGCATAAATTGCAGCTGTAATAACGGCTACTAACTCACAATCGGATATCAGTTCTTCTTCCTCATTTCGCACAATCTGAGCAACGGTATGATCTACACTATTGCTCGGAGCTGCTGTCTTCGAAGAAGCACCCATCAGGTTAGGTTTAATATTTACAAAATATGTTATTAGCATGATAAGAACAATCGCTGCTAAAACAATTACTGCACCAAACAATGTATTTAAATTGATATAATCACTCAAAGAACCATTTGAGAGAACCATTGTCTGGCTGATTACTTTGTACATTGCAGTACCCATAATCTCACCTCATTCTATTTGGTACCATGCTTTTTCGCAGGTCGATTCTCTCTCTTGGTAAAGAGCATTTCAAAGGAATAGATTGCATGCTGGCGTACAGCTTCCGGTTCGATAATACTATCTACATAACCACGTTTTGCAGCGGCTTCTGCACTGGATTGAAGCTTTTCATATTCTGCAGCTTTTTCCTTCACTGCCTCAGCACTATCGCCATCACAGATAATCTGAGCAGCAAGCTGAGCATCCATCATACCGATCTGAGCAGTAGGCAGTGCAAATACCATATCCGCTCCGATATGCTTAGAGTTCATGCTAATATACGCTGAACCAAAGGCTTTTCCGATAATAAAGTTAACCTTCGGAACAGTTGCATTTGCAAAGGCATAGGTTAATTTCGCGGATGCATTTGCAATTGTTTTCTCTTCTTCTACGGTTGCTTTATAACCATTTACATTGGTAAGCGTTAATAAAGGGATATTAAAAGCATCACAGAAATTAACAAAGCGGGTTGCTTTATCGCAGCCTGCACTTGTCAGACCTCCGTCAAACTTTTCAACTGCTTTACCTGTTGCATCCTTAATCTCAGTACGGTTTGCAACTGCACCAACAGTCATACCATTCAGGCGGATGAAACCAGTTACCATTTCCTTTGCGTATTCCGGTTTAACTTCAAATAAGAAATTATCATCGGAAATATCCTTCAGTGCTTTGGCGGCATCGGTCAATTCCTCACTAAACTGGCTTAACTGGCGGTTAAGATCATCATCACATTCATCGTAAGAAGCATCATCCTCATTATTAGTAGGCAGAATGGAAATTAATTCACGGATTTGATTTAATACCTCCTCTTCGGAACCAATATAATCAACATTACCGTTCTTTGCTTGGTAGGTGGCTGCAGCTGTATCACATTTTTCTTTATAATTAGCAGCCAGGGAATTCGGAGAATTAACAAATAATTTTGCTTTCTTTCCCTCCATAAATGAAAAATCACTTAAAGAAGTCATCACAGCTAAGCCACCGCCTGCATTACCAAAAACAGCGGTGATCTGAGGAATAATTCCGGAAGCAGTCGTTTGCTTCAGGTAAATATTACCAAAGCCATTCAGAGCATCGGTAGCTTCCTGTAATCTCATTCCGGTTGAATCAATCAGACCAATCACAGGGGCACCTACTTTAAGTGCTAGATCGTAAATATTAACTATTTTTTTTGCGTGCATTTCACCGACGGAGCCACCCATGGATGTTGCATCTTGACTATATACATAAACAAGATTTCCATTGATCACGCCATATCCGGTAATTACGCCGTCAGCAGGAGCTTCCTTCTGCTGTAAATTAAAGTCTGTACTTCTTTTTGTAACGAAAGCGCCGACTTCAACAAAACTATTGTCGTCAAGCAAAGAAGTAATTCTTTCTCTTGCTGACAGTT
>JAEZLZ010000095.1 GCA_023415055.1 Bacillota bacterium
GGTTTACCATAATGAGACTACGTGTGCAGAATAACCCATTACACAAGGGTTACAAGTAGTTTACAACTCTGGGATTATGTTGACTGTACGAAATGTAGGGTGATATAATTACTCATGTAGTCGAGAGGTTGACATAAAAAACGTCTTGATCTCTAATTCCTAACACATTGAGGAAAGCTTCAATGACCTAGCTCCTCAATGAAAAATTATGGTCAGTAAAAAAACCTAAGGGGGATTTTAAATGAGGAATTTTAAGAAAATTTCTGCTGTTGCAGTTGCATTAGCAATGACAGTAACTAGTTTAGTTCCAGCATTTGCAGACACAGCAACTGTTGTAAACGGCGAAAAAGCAGTTGTTCTCAACACATTAGATTTGTATGCAGGAACAAGCACAGACTCTTTTGAACCGGCTCTTGAGGCAGGATTAACAAGAGGACAAGGAGCAATACTATTAACAAAATTGTTTAATATGGATACTGCTGCAATGGCAATGACCGATGCACAAGCAGATGCTATCCTAAAGAATTTCAAGGATGCAGCAAAAGTATCAACATCAGCAAAAAAGAGATTGGCATACTTGGTAGACCAGGGTATAATGTCAGGTTCAAAAGAAGCTAACGGCCTGTATCTTAATGATGGAGAAAATCTTAAGGGCGGACAGTTTGCAACACTAATATTAAAGCAGATGGGCTTCAGTGTTGCACGTTGGTATGAAGCGATAGATCAGTTGTCAAATGTTGAAGGTGCAGAAGGTATTGCTGCATATGCTGCATACGGACAGCAGGGACTTTTAAGAGACCATGCAGTAGGAATTATGTATGGTGCACTTAAAGCTGAATATGCTAGCGGAGTGTCAACTATTATTGAAAAGATAGTAGAATCCAAGCCAGAAATCAGAGAAGCAGCTGAGAAAGCAGGACTTATGTCTGCTCCTGTTGCAGCAGAGCTTGCTGTTGTATCAGTAAAAGCTTTAAGCAATAAGCAGTTAGAGGTTGTATTTAATCAAGAGATGGATGAAGATTCAGCTGAGAATCAAGATCTATATACAATCGAAGATAAGGGTGAAACTAAGAAAACTCTTACTGGTACTAGTGCAGTATTAGGTGCTGATAAGAAGACTGTTACTATAACTTTGGATAGTACTGTACTAGATTCCTTGACAAATTCAAGTACAGCAAAAGTTACAATTGACGAAGACATTATGGCAGCTAATGAAAAGACATTAGGTTCAGACAAAGAATTTAGTGTTGAAATACAAGATGGCATATTGCCTACAGTTAAAGAGGTTAAGGCTACTGGTGAGAAGAATATAAAAATTACATTCTCAGAGCCTGTTTTAGAAGGTGGAACTAATAGTAAAACACTTTCAAATTTAAGTTTTGCAGTTAAGAGCGGAACATACACATATTATGTTTCAAATGCTGATCTAGACTTGAATGTTATCAACTTGACACTTGGAACTAAATTAATAGAGGGTCCAGTTACTGTTACAGTAAATGATGCTGGCCTAGGTAGTGATGTTAAATCAATTCAAGATTATGCTGGTTATAAAGTATTTAAAGGCGACCATACATTTAATTATGTAAAAGATACTTCTGTAGCAGTTGTAACTGTTAAAGAAGCTAAGCCAGAGTCAGTTACACTTGCATTCTCAAAATCAGTTAAGGCTGCAGATCTTCGTTTGTTCCATTCAGCTAAGAATGCTGCAAACTACCAGTCTGATGTAGTAACTACTGGTTCAAAATATGTTGATGAAATAACATTTACATTTGATGATGTAAATAACCCAGTACCAGCTGGAAATATTAATCTATATTTAGTGAATAGTGAATCTGATCCTAATAAGCTAGTTGATGGTTATGGAATAAAGGTTCCAGACCAAACACTTACAGCTAAAGTAGTTGTAGATGTAACTGGACCTACAGTATCATCAAAGAATGTAGATAAGAATTTATCCGTTAAGCTTACTTTCAATGAAGCATTAAAAGCAAGCACAGTAAAAGCATCAAACTTTACCTTCAAATCAGTAAAGGATGGTAAGACAGTATACTTTACAGTAGAATACCCTGTAGATGGCAACAATAAAGTTGTTAAGCTAAATGTACCAGGATTACTAGACGATAATACTGAATATGAAGTGGTTGCTAAGAAAGCAATAGAAGACATAGCAGGAAATGATATGGAAAATGATTATGTAACAACATTTACTACTGGTGATAACACAGCACCAACAATAGATAAGGCTGATTGTTACGTAGTTAAAGCTGATGGTAAGATTTATCTGAAATTCAGTGAGCCAATGAATGAAGCACAGATGCTTGACAAGGCAAATTATATGGTTAAGCCAACTAATGCTGCTAATTACCGTGATTTAGACGATGGTGACAAGCTAACTAAAATATCAGATAGAATGATTCTCATTGACTTAGACGAAGCAGTAGATGCTCCAGATGTAAAAATTGCTCCAATCATGGACTTAGCAAATAAGAGATTGAATGGAAGAGTTGATGCTACTGAATTAATAGATATTGATGTAGAATCAGTAGGATTTAAAAGCGCAGAATTGATTGCAACAAATAAGATTAAAGTTGTATTTAACAAACAGCTAGACACATTTAGTAATCCTGATATTTCTTTAAGTGGTGTAAGCATAACTACTGACAGCGCTGTAAGAATAGCTTCAGTAGAGTCACAAAATGTTAATGAAGATGGAAATACAGAGATAGTATTAGTTCTTGATCAAGATATCAATACTGATGCTACATTTACTAACAGTTCTGATGTTACAGCAGCATTATCAATAGTTACAGGGACTACTACTTCATCAAAATCAGTTTCTGGTACTAAATTAGGTGCTAATCTAGTTATGGCTGTTGATGATAAAACTGCTCCAAAGGTAGCAGAGCATGAGTTCGAAGTTGGAAAAGATAAAGAGCCTCATGTTGTAATCGGAAACTTTAAAGATGCTGCTGGTGTAGCAATAGCTGATATAGCTGCCCAGTATAACAAGTTAGATGAAAATGAAACAGCTGAAGTTACTATCTACTTTACAGAGGTTATGGATACTGCTTCAATTTCAAAACTAGCATTTACAGTTGATGGTTATACAGTAAGTAATGTTGGATTCGCTGATGCAAATAGAACAGTTGTGTTAACAGTTAAAGCTAAAGCAGACAACACTCCAGTTTACACATCTGTAACACAGACATACAATGTTGCAGACAATTCCGGAAATGTACTTGCTTCAGGTTCAACTTGGACAGTTAAATAAGTAAAAAATATTTAGAAGCAAATAGACAATA
>JAEZLZ010000061.1 GCA_023415055.1 Bacillota bacterium
CCTTATGTTATAGAACAGACAGCAAGAGGTGAAAGAAGCTACGATATATTCTCAAGGTTATTGGCAGATAGGATCATATTTTTAGGAGAAGAGGTAACTGATGCCTCAGCAAGTGTTATCATTGCGCAGATGCTATTTTTAGAAGCTCAGGATCCGGAGAAAGATATTAATTTTTATATTAATAGCCCAGGAGGCTCCGTTACGGCAGGATTTGCAATTTATGATACCATGAATTTTATTAAATGTGATATCTCTACGATATGTATCGGTCTGGCTGCTAGTTTTGGCTCGTTTTTGCTAGCTGCGGGAAGTCGCGGAAAAAGATTTGCGTTACCAAATTCTGAAATAATGATACATCAGCCTGCAATATCAGGAGGTTTAAAGGGATCAGCCAGTGATATTAAAATTATGTCGGATTGTATTCAACGTAATAAAGAACGCTTGAACCGAATCCTTGCTGAAACTACTGGAAAAACAATAGAAGAGATTGAACGGGATACGGATCGTGATTACTTTATGAATGCTGAAGAAGCTAAGGATTATGGTCTGATAGACAGCGTAATAGCAAAAAGATAATGATAAAATTACCCAGGAAGTTCACCCCGGTTATACCAAAATAGGGTAGTTGATAGATATGTATCAAAAAAAGAGTGGGTGACAAAAGACCGTGAAGAATATATCACGGAGTCTTATATACAGCTAAGTAGTATCATTAACATGAAATGGATAAATATGGATTGACAGTTAAGAAAGCCTATGCTACGATTTATTACATAATTTTAGCAGAGGGTAATGAAGGATGAAAAAAGTTGTTATTAATAAAAAACACATACCAATTATTATTTTAGGATTATTATTGTTATTGGCTTTAGGTCTTTTCTTCATACGCAGATATAATTCCTTTGATTTAAACATAAAGGAAAATATTATTATTACAAGCAGTGCATTTGAAGATGGTGGCACCATTCCGAAAAAATATACAGGACAAGGAGAGGACATTTCTCCGGATTTCTCGCTTTCCTCCGTTTCACCGGAGGCTAAATCAATTGCTATAATAATGGATGATCTTGATTTTCCTATGGGGGTTTATAATCACTGGGTTATCTGGAACCTTCCTGTGATGGAACAGATTCCGGCGGCCATTCCTCCCGGTAAGAAAGTTGAAGCCTTATACGATGCAATTCAGGGTAAGGGCTACGGAAAAAATAAATATAAGGGTCCGAATCCTCCATTTGGATCACATAGATATAAATATAAGATATATGTTCTAGATACATTATTAGATTTGGAAAGTGATTCCGGTAAAAGAGATTTACTTAAGAAGATGGAGGGACATGTATTACAATATGGTTCCATCACGGGTAAATTTAAATAAGTATAAAGAAAAAAATAATATGCGAAGGGCTTTTGTATGCTTTAAAATGATGCAAAAGTCCTTTTAAATTAGTCAGACATTTTATATATAATATGATGAATTTATATATAGATTTAAAGGGTCATAGGTGGAATTTTACTATATCAGAGATTATATACGTAAAGGTGGTGTGGTTATGATGAGTGAATTAACAATTAAAGTTAAGAAATTTTTACAAAGTGAAGGTGCTGATCTGATCGGCATAGGTGATTTGTCCGGTATAAAGCCAGAGCTTCGAAGAAACATGCCCATAGGAATTTGCCTTATTATTGCATATCCGGCAGCTATCATCAAAGATATCTCCAAGGCACCTACGATGGAATATATGGAGACTTATAATGAAATTAATAAAAAATTGGATCAGTTAGTTATCCGGGGTGCGGAGTATTTACATAGTATGGGTTATGAAGCACTTCCTCAGACTACATCAATTGTAAAAACTGAATCAGACTATGCAACAGTTCTTCCGTATAAAACAGTTGCGACCCGTTCCGGAATAGGTTGGATAGGTAAATGTGCTCTATTAGTAACAAAAGAATATGGTAGTGCCATAAGATTATCTACAATTTTGACAAATGCACCTCTAGAAACGAGCAATCCCATCAATGAATCAAAATGTTCAGACTGTATGATATGTACTAAGGCTTGCCCGGCTCAGGCGGTTAAAGGTAACCACTGGAGTATTAACACTTCCAGGGAGGAATACTATGATGCTGTAAAATGTCGAAAGAAAGCAAGGGAGATTTCAAAAGAGGTTCTTAATAAAGAAATATCATTATGCGGTAAATGCATTGTGGTTTGCCCTTATACACAAGCTTATATCAGAAACCATACGGGGGAGTCTTCATAAGTGAATTTATTCGGTAGTAGTTTTGCGACCAGCTGGATGAAGGTTTATAGAAAAAATGAAGAGGAAAAGTCTGACTATTTGAAATAAATATAAACAATCATATATCATTATGTATGAAAATTATACTTAATCGTTCTTTTATATACTTTTTCATTTATGAGCGATTATATTGTATTAGAATAGAATGCCTGTTTTGAGGGCATTCTAGCGTAAGATGCTGTAATAAAAAGGCTGGTTTTTTTATACGTTGTTTAATTTTAATATATTTTTTTAAAAAATTAAATAATTTAACTCAAAAAGTTGTTGACAAAGATATTCGCTTGTGATATCATTAATTTTGCTGACGCGTTAAGAAAACTTGATAAGCTGAAACATAGTTCATCTAGTAAGAATGACGTTAAGGCCAATGAACCTTGATAATTGAACAGTAAAACAACCCTGAAAATTCTAAAATATTTAGAGTTCCACATGAGCTCTAAAGTAAGATTTTTCATTAGATATATCAGTGATGATATATCACGAACTCGTATTGATATGAAAGTATTGATACAACCACAAAAACAGTAAAGATAATGGATTGCTTGAACAACCAGAGATGGTTGTGAGTTGATTAGAAATAATCAACAATGGCTAACGTTTATCTGACTGGATCAAAAACTTAAACATGAGAGTTTGATCCTGGCT
>JAEZLZ010000103.1 GCA_023415055.1 Bacillota bacterium
TTGAATAATAGAAATTAAATAAGGTATAATGAGTTCCATAACAATGACTTCTTTCTTTTTGATTAGTTGGTTTGTGGTGAACTCAATTATATCAAAAACTAGGGGGTCATTGTTTTTTTATTAAAAAAGATAGTGTAACCCTTGAAAAATAAAGGTTTTGATAGAAAAACGGGGTGTCAAACTTGACACTACCACAATAAACCAGGAGGTAATATTATGAATGTCCCTAAAGTGAAATTAGGTATCGTTGCTGTCAGCAGAGACTGTTTTCCGATGGAATTATCCGTCAGCAGAAGAAAAGCCGTCGTAGCTGCTTTCGAAAAAAAATATGGCAGCATATTTGAATGTCCTACTACAGTAGAGAATGAGCTTCATATGAAGAAGGCTCTGGACGAGGTAAAGGAGGCTGGCTGCAATGCACTGGTTGTCTATCTCGGTAACTTTGGTCCCGAGACCTCAGAGACACTTCTTGCCAAGTATTTTGACGGTCCCGCAATGTATGTAGCTGCTGCAGAGGAACAGGCGGATAGCCTGCAAGACGGCAGAGGCGACGCCTACTGCGGTATGCTGAATGCCAGCTATAATCTAAAGCTTCGAAATATTAAGGCATACATACCGGAATATCCGGTAGGCACTCCGGATGAGGTTGCTGATATGATCGGAGAGTTCGTACCGGTAGCCAGAGCGATCGTCGGATTAAACAATCTGAAGATCATCTCCTTCGGACCCCGTCCGCAGGATTTCCTTGCCTGTAACGCTCCGATTCAGCAGCTGTATAATTTAGGTGTAGAAATTGAAGAAAACTCTGAACTAGACCTATACGCCGCTTTTCATGCACATGCTAATGACCCCCGCATTCCCGAGGTAATAAGGAGTATGGAGCAGGAGCTTGGTGAAGGCAACAAAATGCCCGGCATTCTTCCTAAGCTTGCTCAATATGAGATCACTCTTCTTGACTGGGCACAGCAGCATAAGGGTTCCAGAGAATATATCGCTTTTGCAAATAAATGCTGGCCGTCCTTCCAGACACAGTTCGGTTTCGTTCCCTGCTATGTGAACAGCCGCCTGACGGCAATGGGCTATCCGGTATCCTGTGAGGTTGATATCTATGGTGCTTTAAGCGAATACATCGGTACCTGCATCAGCGAGGATGCGGTAACACTTCTGGATATCAATAATACAGTACCTGCCGATATGTACCAGTCAGAGATCAAGGGCAAATTCAATTATGAGCATAAGGATACCTTTATGGGCTTCCATTGCGGTAATACTGCAATCTGTAAATTAAGTCATTCTTCCATGAAAAATCAGAAGATTATGGCGCGCAGCCTGGAACCCAACCAGGAGCCTAACATTACCCGCGGTACGCTGGAGGGTGACATTATACCAGGACAGATCACCTTCTTCCGTCTGCAAAGTACAGCAGATGCTCAGCTGAGAGCTTATGTCGCAGAGGGCGAGGTCCTTCCGGTTGCTACTCGTTCCTTTGGATCCATCGGTGTATTCGCAATCTCCGAGATGGGTCGCTTCTACCGTCATGTCTTGATCGAGAAGAACTATCCTCATCATGGTGCAGTAGCCTTTGGACACTACGGTAAAGCATTGTTTGATGTCTTCCATTACCTTGGCGTAACTGATATCGGCTTTAATCAACCCAAGGGTATGCTGTACAAGACAGAGAACCCCTTCGCATAACAAATTATAAAGATATAACTGAGGCTGTTGCAAGGCACATGAGTTAGCCAAATGGAAGGATATCTGTGGTCCTCCCATAGCTAACCGATCTATGTCTTACAACAGCCCAGTTTTTATTCATGACAATAGAAGGTTTGCGAAGCGTACTTTCTATCGTTAATACACTATTATTACTTTTCTTATACTATCACTTGACTTCTATTCGCTTTGGCTCTTCTACAACTCCATTCTCCTTTGGAAGCGTCACCTCGAGAACCCCATTGCTATAAGCAGCTGCGATACTCTCCTTGCGGATACCCGGGATGTGGAAGCTTCTACAGTAGGATCGATAGCTTCTCTCCTGTCTTACGTAATTATCCTTCTTGTCCTTCTTTTCTTCACTATGAGTTGCAGAAATTGTCAGTGTTTCTCTGTCCAGATCAATCTTGATCTCCTCTTTATTGAAGCCGGGTAGCTCTGCCTGCAGCAGATAGCTGTCGCCCTTATCAATAACATCTGTACTGAAATTATCAAAATTACTGATGCTATTTCCAAAGAAGTCATGAAATACTCTGTCAAAGAATAAAGGTCCTGTTGGTTCAAATATTGCTGGTCTTAACATAATAACCACTCCTTCTTAAAATAATAATTTATAATTTTGGGATAGTCAGCGTTGATACTCTTTCCTATCTCCTTGCAATATATGTTATACATCATATAGAACAGATATTCAATATATTTTTTATAAATAAAATATAAAAAAATGATTAATTCCCTGTAAGCTTTATTCTAATTGCCAATAGGAAATTACTAATTGGCATGATACAATGAATCGCTATCCTCCGAAGGATTGCGGACTTATTTTATTCACAAATGTATGATATTCTATGAAAAATGAAAATAGTCAGAGGTGAACTTTTTGAATATAATAATACCGGCCTATCAGCCGGATTATCGAATGATCAAACTCATTCAGGATATTAAAGAAAATAGCGGGTATGACATCCTGATCGTGGATGATGGAAGCTCAGACCAATGTAAACCGATTTTTGAGCAGGCTGCTGTGCTCGGTTGTACCATATTGACCCATGAAACGAATCTAGGGAAGGGTGCGGCCTTAAAGACTGCCTTCACCTATCTGTTAAAACTCGGTATGAAGGAAGGTGTAATCAGCGCTGATTGCGATGGGCAGCATACCTGGTTGGATATAAAAAAGTTAGCGAAAGAACTGCCGGAACATCCCACCGCCCTTCTTCTAGGAAGTCGAAGGTTTGTTGGTAACATTCCATTTAGAAGCAGATTCGGCAACCTGCTTACCCGGGGAATTTTTACTCTGGTTACAGGAACTCAAATCAATGATACCCAGACCGGTCTGCGTGGCTATCAGGCCTCAATGCTGCCCTGGCTTATCGGTATTGAGGGAGATCGGTATGAATATGAGATGAAGCAGCTTCTGGAGGCAAAAAAAGCAGGATATGATTATTACTGTATTCCAATTGAAACCATCTATGAGAACAACAACAAAGGCTCTCATTTTCATCCCATCCGGGATTCCATCCGAGTCTATTTTCCGATTCTAAAGTTTGGTATGTCTTCCATCTTCTGCGGGGTCATCGATTTTGTGATGCTCTTCCTGCTAAAAATGATTACAAAGAACCTTCTCATCGCCGTAGTCGGAGCCAGAGTAATCAGCTCTTTATGCAACTATTTTCTGAATAAGCATCTGGTCTTCGAAACCAAGAAGGAGAAGCGGATACCGTCTCTATTTCAATATTATTTATTGGTAATTTTAATTATGGGCTGTAATTATCTGCTGCTGTCCTTTTTCCATGAGACAGCAAATATTCCTTTGTTCCTCAGTAAGCTCATAACTGAAATGCTTCTGTTCCTAGTCAGCTATACTGTTCAGCACAAAATAATATTTCAAGGCAAAAACTGATAAGCCCGGATTGTTCTAATGTTATGATAGAATCGGTGAGCAGACTCTATCTTTATGAGCTTTTGATTCATAATAAAATAATTCATAGTTTTCTTTTATATTGGACATTCTATAAGAGGATAATATAAAACAAAATAAAAAAGAATTCAGGTGATACTATGTCTTACGTAGCTCCAGCTATTCGCGAAAAATTTGAAACTTTATCGATTGATCTAAAAAATGCAATTCTGGAAAGAAATGTTGAGCTTAACAACATTCATGATTTAATCAATGTTCTTGATGCAATCGTGAAGGAAGGCGAGGCAGAAGAACAATCCTCCCGGCAGAAGGTTCCGAGTAGATAATGATCTCAGTGTGAAAAACTCCTGGATGAATTTCCAATAGAATTCATCCAGGAGTTTTTCACATTTCTATTTTATATCGAAATTGATCGGATAGTAATTCATGAATCTTGTCTTCAGGTGCAGGTCTGCTAAGCAGGTAGCCCTGCCCTGAGCCACAGAAATGTTCTCTTAAGAAGGTAAGCTGATCCTTCGTCTCGATTCCCTCTGCAACCACCTCAAATTCCAGATCATGTGCCAACGTCAGAATATTCTTGATCAACAGGGTATCAATACCGTTTTCTATAATCGCATCGATAAAGCTCTTATCTAGTTTGATGATATTAATTGGAAATTTCTTTAGATAATTCAGGGAGGAATAGCCCGTACCAAAATCATCCAGAGCAATCCTTATCCCAAATGCCTTCAAGCGTTTCAGATGATTTATGACGATATCAACATCCGAGATATTTGCCGTTTCAGTAATCTCAATTACTACATGGGTAAAATCAACCTTTGCCTTAGCGATAATCTGTTCCAACTCATTGAAGTTGATTTCACTGGTCAGAGTCTTTCCGGAGAGATTAATTGACATATCAATGGTCTGATATCCCATCTGCTCCAGAATCTGCTTTTGCTCCAGAGCCTTAGCAATGATCCAGCGTTCCAGTTTGTAGATCTGACCAGAATCCTCAGCTACCGGAATAAAATCTCCCGGAGAGATAAATCCGTCTTTGGGATGGTTCCAGCGGATCAGTGCTTCCATACCGTTAACGTCTCCGGTTGTGAGATCAAATTGCGGCTGATAGTAAAGCATAAACTGTTCTTCCTCTATCGCATACTGAAGATTATTAATCATCTGCATGTGTATAAAATTCTCATCATTAATCTTCTCCTGATAGAAAAGGATTCGGTTCTTTCCCTCCCTCTTTGCTTCATACATTGCAATATCTGCATTCTTAAGAAGATGCGTCGAATCTCTTCCGTCTGCAGGATAAGAGACAACACCGATACTCATTGAGATAAAGAATTGATAGTTTTCTATCGACCAGGTCTTCGTGATCCGTCTGCGAATAGCTTCGACTGAAGCAAGAAGCTCCTCCTTCGAAGTCTGAAAGAATAATATCGCAAATTCATCTCCTCCCAGCCTTGCCACGATGTTCGGCTGTATTACCTCAGTTCGGAGGCATTCCGCAAAATAAGTCAAAAACATATCTCCTACCTGATGACCCATGGAATCATTGATTGTCTTAAAATTATCGACATCTATGTATGCAATCATAAATTGTTGTACCGATTCCTGATTAAGACATCGTACAATTTCATTTTCGAACATGATACGGTTCGGTAAGCCGGTCAGATTATCATAAAAGGCAAGATACCTTACCTTTTCTTCATAACTCTTTCGCTCATTGATATCTGCACCAAAGGAAACAAAAAAACCTGTTTCCGGGTCTTCGGACTGAGAGATAAAGCTGCTGTTCCATAGGATATTAATAATGGAACCGTCCTTCGAAATCAAAGGAAATTCAAAGTTATTAACTTGCTTCTTTTCTCGAATCTCTCTCAGAATCTTCTTAAGCCTCGGACGAAATTCATCTGACACAATGACTTCAATCCAGCTTTTCTCCTGAAAATCCTGTGCCATATAACCACATACCTTCTGAAAATAGGGATTAAAACTAATTATTTTCTCTTCATCATGAGTAACTATGAATACGGGTGCTTCCGATATGATACTTTCGGTAAGTTTCTTCTGATACAGTAGCTCTTCTTCTGCTTTCATCTGTTCCTCATGTGCTATTTGAAGCTTAGCATATGCAGAAACCGTTTTATACATCTCTTTCTTGAGCATTAGCATACGGTTACGGATCAGAACATAGACCATGAAGGTAGTAATCAATATATAAAACCACCCCTTATAGGTCTGAAAATGCTTATACTTTTCACCATCCGGAATAATTTGTTCCAGAAGAATATCTGATAACAAAATCCATAGCACACCAAAAATGGCATAAATTACAGCAATGAATACAGCTTCGTTAGAAATTCGGATTTTAAAAAAGGGAAAACGCTTCTTTATTTCACTGCGATGTTCTCTACCGTTCTCGTACATCAACTCACCATCCTTTACGGTCAATCTATGGACCAGATTACTCAATCATAAAGTAATCCAGTTAATGTAAATATTATACGATATTTTGTACTAAAATGTCAATTTTTATCGTTTTCTATAATGGCAGGAAGCTGCAGGCCAAAAATTTAGTAAAAACATACCCACGAAAAAATGAAGGATACATTATTAATTTATATCCCATGAGGAAACATCAATCTATGTTCCATGAAATATAAAATAAATAACATATCCTTCAAAATACTTTAAGCTAATCATTCCTATATTATAAGACTTGTATCAATAGGCTCCCTATAATACAATTCCATTTTCTAAATCATTTTACTGCTTTTCCACTTTTTTACGTGCCACCCAAACATAGATCCCATACATTCCGGTTAATCCGATCACGGATAGAATAAAGGTTAACAGCCATATATAATTCAAACCGATTTCTTCAATGAATTTTCCTGCAATAGAAGTACCCAGTGCTGCTCCAATGGACCAGCTCAAGGAACCGATTGCATTAAATCTTGCTCTGAAATTATTCGGGCTATTGTCTGCCAGATATACACCGAAGTTAGTTACCACCAAGATCTCACCGATAGTCCAGATAATCGTTGATACGATAAAAAGCGGGTAACTGTGAACAATTCCAAGCATACCGAAGCCCACCGCATAGAAGATTCCGGCAATCGAGATATTAATTAAGGGTTTAAAACGGCGGGTTAGCCCAGTAATTCCTACTGTACAGATAAGAACCGTAAAAGCATTGATACTCATCAGAACACCGAATTTACTGGCGCCACTGTCCCCAAAGACCGAATCAGCGGTTAATGGAAGTGAAAACCTGTGCTGGGTATAAATAAAGCTATAGATAGGATAAATCAATAGAAATAAAGCGATCTGCGGACGCTTCCATAAGGCGGAAAGAACATTGCCCTTCTCTTCCTTCTCCTGCTCAGTATATACTGTCTTCTTCAACTCCTCTACCTTTAGCTCTTTTATATTCTTCCAAATAAGGAACAATGCTATAAATGATGTAAGGGCATCACCAAGAAACAATAAAGGAAGATAATTCTTGAAGAGAAAGCCTGCTACAATAGGGCCAAGAGCAACACCAATGTTAATTCCCAGATACTGGAGTGAGAATCCGGATTGCCTTTGATGTACGGCATTACAAAATCACCAAATCGATTGATGACGGTAGCAGTAAACATGATATACATGTTTCTTGGTAATCCCCTGTAGGTGTCAATCATTTTAAGTTTCATACGCTTCATCTCTTTTCTTCTATCGTGATAAAAAAGTTATAACGCCCATTGTAATGAATTGTTAAGGCTTTGTCAATATTATAGTTAGTGATAACAGCTTTCAACAAGAATACACAAGATGGTACTATAATTAACATGAACTTTTGCATACATGTATCCAAAAGGCAAAAAAGATCACATTCTTTCCAATTTGCGGAGAAAGACAAATACTGGTTATGTATACTTCTGACGATTGTTATATCCCGCTTAAGTATACACAAATGTAACTGATTGTCTAACGCAACAAGGAAGAGTGTGATCCTTTATTTTTCTTATATGACTATTGTAAAAACAAGGTTAGCTTGAAATATCATTTTATACAGATTACAGACGTATCCTAATACACCTTATGATAGATATTCAATGCATTCTCAACTACATACTTTCCAACCATGGGAACGATCCTCTGAAAATGCTCTGACTTCATATGCTTGTCTAGGGCATCCTTATCTTCCCATTCTTCAATAATCGTTAATACGGCTGCCTCCTTCTCATCCTGATACAACTCGTAGGTAATGCAACCAGTTTCTTTTCTTGTCTCCAATACCAATTCCTCATAAAGCTCTATAACGGTTGTAATCTTATCCTCCATTACTTTATTCATTGCTACAACTTTAACCATTCCTTATTTTCCTCCTTTATACATGTAAGAATACTGCGATTTTGGGGCGTTTGCTCAAAACGGACAATATAGAAAACATACATCCTTTCTTATGGGATTTGATCTCGTTGAACAATCACTCCATCATAATATACCTCAATTGTCTCATTTTGGATAGGGTTAAAATTTGACCAATCCGAGTAAGCACATCGTAATTGAATCGTTATTGTTTCACCAACCTTAAGTTCAGATACATTTTTTATACTAATCAAAAATCCATTACTAATTAATTCATCGTTTATATCGATTGTAATTGATTTATATGTTAGAGTCAGGGCCGCATAATCAATATAAACACTCTTCGATTTATTATCTATCCCATTCGTTGAATATTTGACTCTTATTTGGGTCGGATTAATCGCTCCACCCGTCGCAACGATACTATATTCTTGAGCAATCGTATTACTGGCACTAATTCTGTAATTGCCTCGAGGTATCATTGTTACTACCGGTTTAATGACCGGCAAATTGATCACAGCAGATTCTCCCACCGATACTATCTTTCCCTCTGGATTAATTTCAACAACAACCAGAAATTTTCCGTTGTCTGAGGCCGTAATCGAGGGTTTGTAGGAAAGGCTTCCCCCCAAGGTAGTATTTGCGTACGACTCAGTCGTGTTTATTTTCCAAGTATTGATTTCCGATGCCTTTGTTTCACTAATCAATAGATATTTCAGTGTTCCTGAGGATTTAGCGACATCTCCGGTTATCGTGCCGATACCGTCCACCGAGATAGTGAGCTTATTGCACAACGGAGCCGGTGCCACGGATATCATAGCTGTCACATTGCTTGGAGCTCCTACCCATCCAGAAGGAAGAGTAATTACTCCTTCCGCAGTAAACATTCCTCCTATATTACTGTCATAATTTGTGATTGACCAAGCTATGATAGCACTACCGGTAACTCCATTGGCTCCTTGAATTCCTATCGTCTGATCCAGAAGAGCTATCGCATTCTCCTTGGCAGTACCGTTCGCAACTGATACAGAGCCGGCTGATAATGGCAAGCTTGATTCGTAGGTTATTGGTTGTACCGTCACAGCAAAGGTTGTTGTTCCGGAATTATAGCCTGATTTTGTTGCGGTTACCGTTATGTTTGACACGCCGACCTGCAATCCGGTTAAAACAATATTGCCGCTAATAACCCCTGCCGATACAACCGTTGTATCACTTGAAATAACGGAGATAACAGCTGAATCGGGAGTAGTAGATACTGCTTTTGTTATGGTCGAACCAATCTGTATGTTTGTATCATTCATGGAGCCCATCATAATAGCAGGAACATAATAATTGTTATTCACAGGCGAAGCAACATATGGAGTAGGATCAACAGCCCTTGTTGCTCCCGAGGCAATTGACTCTCCGTTACGATAATCCGTTGTAATGACGATATCTCTTCTTGTATTATTTTCTATGTAGACTTTACTTTTATTGCCCTGTCGATTTAGAACAGTATCCTCTGCTCCGGAAGCAAGTATGATATCTGTGTCAGCCCCTATTTCCATGGAAAGAGGAATTGAGGATGTGATTCTGCTTCCACCTGCCTCTGCACTTACAGAAACCGGGACGATGCCACTTCTTCCAGAGAAATGGATACCGGAGGGTTGCAGCACTTGAACCTCACCAACACGGCCGTTAATCGTTAAGTTAAGGTTGGCAATTTTTTTATTCATTACTATCCTTTTTATCACAGCCTTTTCATCAACCACGATACTGGCTGTATCATCCATCAGATAAATAATATTACCATCCGCAAATTCGATCCAGGTATTATCTTTAATCTCATTAATTACGATTTCTTTAAAAACTCCATAATTCTCAATCTCCGCATTTGCCGCATTTACATCGAGTGTCATACCCGAATAGTCCCCCTTCGGGATATGAAGTGTCACTTCCTCGGACGTACAAATGGACAGCTTATGTATCAGTTCTGATTTAGGTAGGCGCTCCAGCTCTTCCTGTGTCGATGCAGTCGCTAAACCATCCAAAGAAGCCACATTAATATTGATCCACTCACTTGCTGCTGTGATATACTGTGCCTTGGCTTTTTTATCTTTCAGCCATACTCTATATTTTTCAATATTTTGAAAGCAAACGGCACGTATTTTAAAGAATCCTTCCTTACACGGTGTTACGACTCCCTTCGTTGTGGCAGTATTAACACCGGCAGTATCCTCTATAATCTCCCACCTTGTAATTCCCTCGGTTTTCACTCCCTTACCAGCTTCTGTACTCATAATCGTACGATTAAAATCATAAGCAGTACCGGCAACTAAAACTTGATTGGCAGGAATATTCTGTATCTTTACCTCAGTGATATTATTCTGAACTACGACCTTAGCCTCCGGACGAAGTACCGTCCCGTCCGGCTTAGTCATCTGACAAATGATATATGCCGTTCCGACCTCCTTGGCTTTTACCACCCCTGTGTTTTTATTAATCGTAATTGAATTAGGATTTCCCTTATTCTTTGCCACATACCATAGGTATGTCGCTCCCTTTATTTTTTTCGATTTATGAATGTCAAAATTATAGGTATTGCTACTTTTCTTACCGACATGAAGGACTATTGATTCCTCATTCAAATACCCTGAGAGCGCAGCAGATGCTGCAGTTTTATTCGTTTCCGCCTGTGCATATTGGTATTTGGCATGTGTCAGTCCCGCGGCTAGAAGTATTAATATGAATACTATTCGAAGTAATTTGTCATATATCACCTTCATTTTCATTATAATAACCCTCCTCGGAAATTTACTTCTCAATTTTTTAATTATATCACATTGGAAGTATTTATGGTTTGGGCATTATTCCCTATCCCAATTCTATAGGTTACATATTCCACCTTTTCTTTGCCATCATAACCTCTCGGAACGGGATATGCGGTGTCTCAATTACAAAGCTACTTGTCTTTACGCAAACGTTTGCTATAGAAGGTTAAAAGCATTCAAAAAGGGATTGCGTTCTATAAAGACGAAATCCCTTTTTGGCTGATTGATATTTAAATATTATGGGACAGCTTAATACGGTTAGATCAGCGTCTCGAAAAGCTATGTTTCATCCGCATAGGCCACAAAATTACTGGTTTTAATTGTCTCCAATATGTCCGCATGCTTTTCTTTTGAAGGAAATTTAAGTACGAATAAAATACTGGTGTAATTCCCTATGGTTTCAATTATTTCAAACTCCATGATATCAATGTCGTGCTCCTTTAGGAATATGATAAATTTGTAGAAGCCATCCTCCTTATCTAGCAAGATATAAATTCTAAGTCTCTTACAATTCGCCAAATATTTATTCTGTACCTTTTCACCTATTACCATAATAAATAAAATAAACACAAACATGATTATGGCAGCTTCATAATAACCAACTCCGATAATGAGTCCCATACATGCAGCGACCCATAATCCGGCTGCTGTTGTGAGCCCCTTTATACTATGGTACCCTGTGACCATTATGGTACCAGCTCCTAAAAAACCAATACCGCTAATTACCTGAGCTGCCATACGAGTCGGATCCGAAATATGATAATTTTGATATACAAACATTCCTGTCATCATTACGGCAGCGGAACCTACACACACCAAAGCATATGTTTTAAAACCGGCAGCACGAAGCTTACGTGTACGTTCAAACCCAAGGGTCGCACCAATAATCATTGCCATAAAAAGTCTTATTGCGGTAGTGTAGAAATTGAGATCCGACAAATTTAAATCCTTTAATGTGTTACAGACCAATTCAATTATATTTTTCATAATTTGCTATTTCCTTTGATAGTATTGAACTGTATATCACAAATACGCAGGTATCACGAAAGTATAAATATTACTCATTTACTTAGTTATCAATCCTACGGTGGAGGGCACAGTTTAATTAGCAGGGTGAAATGATCAGGTTAATATCTTATTAAAGTCATCCTTACCCTCGTCCTGATATACAAGAAATTCCGAAATGTTTAAACTTATACTTTGTCCTATTTGTAAGGTATCATAGGTATGAGCATCGGAAATTACCCGAATATCCGTTCCATTGATATCTATTTTACAATCATTCACATCACCTAAGTAAAACATTGATTTTATCTTACCTGACAATTGTCCCTCTTGTTTTGCGAATTTAATATTTTCAGGACGAATAGCAACGATAACATCACCCTTTAAGGGTCCTTTATAAGCCAAGGATTGTTTGATCCCTTTTAATGTAATCCAGCCATCTGTTGCTGTACCCTTTACAAAGTTAACCTTGCCCACAAAATCAGCAATAAACTCATTGCTGGGATTTTTATAGATTTCCATCGGTGTTCCTACCTGCTGTACAACACCTTTATTGATAACAAACACCCGATCCGACATAGTCATCGCTTCAATTTGGTCATGTGTTACATACACAACGGTTATTTTCAGCTTCTTCTGAATTTCCTTTATCTCATAACGCATACTTTCTCTAAGCTTTGCATCAAGATTTGATAACGGCTCGTCCAACAATAGCAACTTAGGCTCCGCGACAAGCGCTCTTCCAAGGGCAACTCTTTGCTGCTGTCCGCCGGAAAGCTGCGCAGGCATCCTATTCGCATATTGACTTAAATGCACGATATCAAGTATTGCAGTTACCTTCTCTCTAATCTGAGCCTTTGAAAACTTTTGAATTTTCAAAGGATATGCAACATTATCGAATACATTCATATGAGGCCATACTGCATAGGATTGAAATACCATTCCAATTCCTCTTTTTTCCGGCGGGATAAAAACGGTACCGGAATTTACAACTTTTCCATCGATTTTAACCTCTCCGGTCGTTGGCTTCTCAAAGCCCGCTATAATACGAAGCATGGTCGTCTTGCCACATCCGGAAGGTCCAAGAAAAGTGATAAATTCACCGTCATGAAATTCCTGTGTAAATTCCTTTAAAACGGTTACATCTCCAAATGATTTGCTAACTTGATTTATTGTTATAACAGACATCGCTTATCCTCCTTAAATAGAAAATTTACCTTTAGTCACTTTATTTAATACAAAATTAATTACAATAACCATAATCAATATTCCTGAAGCAAGTGCAGAGGCTGTCTGCTGGCTATGGTAGGTCTGATAGTTATACAACTCAACACCCAGTGTCTTTGTATTGTTAGAATAAAGTAGATTCGACATTGTAAGTTCATAAAAGCAGGGCATAAAAATCAAAAACCAACCTGCTACAATGGAAGGAATAATCAATGGTAGTACAACATCCTTTAATCTGCGCAGCCACCCTGAACCGGATATCTGTGCCGCCTCCTCCAAAGAGGGACTGATCTGAGAAAATGCAGATACAACCGTTCGCATTCCCATCATCATATACTTAATCATGTATGCGATTACCATGATAAACATCGTATTATATATATTAATACCAAACTTGCCTGACATCGTCATGATTAAGGCAAGTGCTATTACTACACTTGGTGTACCTGAACCAACCGTAATAAGAAAATCAGGTATTTTTTTCCCTTTCGCATTTGTTCTCTTTAAAAGATAAGCCATTACAAGGCAAATTATCATTCCAAAGGTAGCAGCCCACATAGCGGCAATTACACTGTTTTTCGCCGAGCCAATAATTGAGTCTCTGGTAAATATGGTATTCCAATATTTTAATGTAAGATTTCCTTCTGCGAAAATCGATTTTCCCATATTCATTGTAATTGAGGTCATAAATACGCTTACGAACGGTATAATAACTACCACAATAGAAAACAAGCTCACTGTAATTGTTATGGGAATTCTCCACTTACCTAAATCCACAATATTCGGTCTCGTAGATTTACCCGATACTGTAATATATTCCTTTTTCCCAACTACAAAATTAGATAAATAAAGCACAACAAGGGCAATTCCCATCAGAAATATTGCCAGGTTGGTCGCATCTGCCAAGCCTTCCTGAGAGCCTATATAAACATAATCTACAATACGCGTAGTAACTGTATGTATTTGTCCGGGCGCACCAATAATGGAGGGTATTCCATAACAGGAGGCTGCTGCCACAAATACTAAAAGTGCCGCTGCCACGATACTGGGCATCATTAACGGTAATGTTATTGTAAACATTGTTTTAAGCGGCGACGCTCCTGAGATACGAGAAGCCTCCTCAAGGGACGGATCCATCTTTTCCATCGCTCTTGAAATAGTAATAAAAGCAAACGGATAATAAAAGGTTGTTAATACCCAAATCAAACCACCCATCGAGTAAATATTAAATGGTGCACTCTCTAAATGGAATAAATTCTGAATTGCTACATTCAGTGTTCCTACTGTCGGATTCGTCAGCCTTAACCACGCCATTGCTCCAACGTAAGGGGGAACCATATAAGTCATAACGAAAAGCGTTCTAAAAAATTTCTTGCCATACAAATTCGTTCTTCCTACCAGCCATGCAAGAGGAAATGCTAATAGAACGCCAAATACCATTGAAAACCCTGCTGTAATCATTGTATTCTTGAGAGCAGTCCAATTCAGCGCATAGGAATATATTCTAGTAAAACCCTCAAGTGAAAATTTTCCTGTTGAAAAAAACGAACTGTAAAGCAGATATACTAAAGGAAGCACTTGAAATATTACTAAAAACACAACGATTGCAATAATTACGATCCATTTTATATCAAATTCAAATTTTCTTACCTTCTTCATGTAGCTGTTAGCTCCTCTCTTCATAAAGTCATGAATGAAAAGAGGCTGATATAAATATGCTTCTCTGTTTGACCGTTTTAAATACCGTATGGTGGTCAAATAGGGGGTGTAGCTATTTTACACAGCCTCTTTCTTTAATATTCTATTGAGGAATCGTTACATTTTCTTGGAACAGTGTACGAATTTCTTCTCTCTGTCTAAAGCACTTTTCCCAATCGATGCTAATGGTGTTGGCTAATATTTCACTTGTGGGAATAGCATCATATGGAGCATTCGGGTAGTCACTTCTTACAGAATGCATCCAACCGGATACAATGTATTTCTGACCTTCTAAGGATAAGAACCATTCTTCAACTGCTTCACAAGCGGCAGCATTTTGATTTGCACTAAACTCATCCTTAATAATCATAATTGGTGAAGGGGTGCTGATTGTACCATCTGTAGGATAAATCACCTCAAGAGTTGAGCCTTCTTCTTCTCTTTTCTTAAGAATGGATTCCTCGAGAATCATGATTTCTTTACATTCACCTGTTTCCAGCTTAGTAAGTGCAACGGAACCAGATTCAATCGCAGTACCCTGAGTTCCTAACATCTTAATGTATTCTTCCCCGTACTTATCTAACAAAGCAACAACTGCTGCATAGGAAGTACCTGAGGTTAACGGATTACCCATTGAAATAAAGCCCTTTACACTCTCATCCTTTGCAAACGCTTCAAAAGAGTTCGGTAACTGATCCTTGCTATATTTATCCGGATTATATGCAAGTATCATATTTAAAACTCTGACCGGGTACCAATAACCATCTGCATCATAATCGAATAACAGCTTGTCTGCCTCTGCGTACTTATAAGGATGTAAAAGCTCTGCCTCTTTTAACTCCAATGCATAAGCAGGCTCTGCAACCATAAGCATGTCACAGCCAAGTCTTCCTGTTTCCATCTCAGCAGCAACCTTGGACTGTAATGTACCGGTACCACCCTGGAATAATTCGATATCCATTTTAGGGAATACTTCTTCCAGCTTCTTATCCATAGCTTCAATAATATCTTCATACATGGAAGTATAGATAACTACCTTGCCCGTCAGCTCCTTTCTGGGATCTGCAGTCTGTGTGTCGGTAGTAGTATTAGCAGCAGAATTATCATTTGAAGCTTCCTGCTTCGCATTGCTGCACCCCACAACTTCTACCATCATAACAAGGCATAACAATAATACAATTACTCTTCTTTTCATAAGCCCTCCTAAATAAGTTGTTTGTTATTTGGTACTTTCTATTATAGTAAATTCATCTATATATTCTACCTAAAATACCATTTATAAAGATAAAATGCCGAACACTTTTCTTATTAAAGAAAATTATTCGGCATTATAACTATTTATTTGCTTCATTTCTATACTCTTTTGGTGAACATCCCACATATTTCCTGAAAACCACATTAAAATACTTATAATCACCTATTCCACACTGATATGCTATTTCCTGTGTCGATGTTTCCCCTTCATTAATCAGCTCCAATGCCTTTTGAATACGGTAGCGATTTAAATATTCTATAAAAGTTGTCCCGACTGCATCCTTAAATCTTTTATTTAGAAAAGTCTCACTGTAATTAAAGTGATCAACCAGATCCTGTATCACGATTTTATGCTTGTAATTCGTATTGATAAACTCCAGCATTTGCTTTACCAAATCATCATCCGTTGATTTGTTCAGAAATTCCTTCATCAGTGATATATTACGAAGCTCTTCTTTTTCCAGCTGCTTCGATAGCCAGGCCTTCCTTAAGGAACATTCCTTCTTTGCAAGCTCAACCGCTTCCTTCAGGTCTTCAATCTGAAGCGGCTTTAGCAGATAGCCCTTGACTCCATAATGGATTGCCCGTTGTGCATACTCAAAATCGGAATAACCGGACAGAATAATTACGGAATAATTATTGTGTTCATAGGTCTCCTCTAACATTTCAAGACCACCCATAACCGGCATGTTAATATCCATTACAACAATATCCGGATTCTTCTCCTTGATCAGTTCAACACCCTCAATCCCATTGCACGCCTCGCCAACAACATTACATTGCATATCCATCCAAGGGATGGAATACACCAGACCTTTTCTTATAATATTTTCATCTTCCACTATTATTACCTTGTACATGCTATCCCCTTGTCCAAACGAATTTTGATAACGACATGAAGTCCCTTAGATTCTTGGTTATTAATGTCAATTCCACTATCCATTCCATACTGTAGATATAACCGCCGTGCTATATTATGTAACCCATTATGCTCCGATACGGATAAGGGCTCATATATATTTTTCTGCAAAGCTTCTGCTTCCTCCCTGGTCATTCCCCCTCCATCGTCTTTCACCGACAATATCAGAAAATTATCTTCAATATAACCCTGTATCCATATATGAATATTCATTTTCTTACGGAAGCCATACTTAATGGAGTTCTCTATTAAGGGCTGCAGTATCAGCTTAGGTATAATACATTTATTGCATTCCTCTTTTATATCCAGCTCATAGTGTAAATTCTCTTCAAACCTTGACTTCTGAATATCCAGATAATCCTTTATATAAGACAGATCCTCATCAAAATATACATCCTTTTTATTGTTATTAATGCTATAGCGTAATATCTGCGTTAATTTTATAATTAAGCTGTCTGCCTTTTTATTATCAAGTACAAGCAGATTACGGATAATTTCTAGGGTATTATACAAGAAATGCGGGTTGATCTGAGCCGTCAGGTGATCGATTTCTGTAACATTATTTACTCTCAGCAGTTCAGTATTTTTTTGATTTAAATCGTGGATATAATCCAGCATTTGATTAATCTGAATGCCAACCACAGAGAATTCATCCTCGGTATCCATATTTATTCGATATTCCGAATCTCCTTTACTGATTACCTGAATTTCCGATACCAATTTATTAATTGAAGCTGAATTACTCTTAGCCATTGCTTCCGTCATATCATCCGCAAGCTTAAGCCAGCAGACCCCCATTACAGCAATTACACCAACCACCGTGAGCAAAAGCGTATTATTCCTTGGATAGTAGATCAGAGAATAAATAATCACCTTTCCTTGTTCCAGATAACGGCTGTTTCTCCAATATCTTCTTCCATTCAAAGTTATAATCGGGCTCTTTGAATCAATGACAAATTTATTAATTCCCGTGATAAAGCTCTGCTTACTGCTATAGATTACTCTACCTCGATCATCTGTGATGACACCTTCATATTCCGCATCAAACAGAAATTGCTCCCAGCCTTCTTCCTCGATATAAAGATTGATGTAGCCAATTGTCATCCCATTCGTATAAATCGGTTTTGATAGCACGTAGTTTGAGTTGTTTCCATCGAAATAATATACACTGGTATAGATTCCACCCTGCGGTACACCAAAAGCATTTGCACAAATTGCCTTGTTAAAGCTATTTCTATAAAAATCCCATTCTCTTTCATCAAAGCTTCTATATTTAATGTTTCTTTCCTTATCACTAAGAACCACCTTGGCATTCAACGGAAAGGTAGCATTAAATTCATATACTAAATAGGGGATTTTGGAGGTATCCTCCTCATAGAGCAATATTTTTTTACACAGCTCCTGAAAGGTTGGTTCGCATAGAAAATCATGACCTGCGTTATAGATTTCCAGAAATCTTTCTTGATAAAGCTTACCATTGTCCTTCGCATTCTTATAGTTGGTCACAGCAACCGCTAAAATCATACCAATGGCAAGCAATGTCACACCTGTACCTACAAGCGTGATCAGCTTATTTATCACTATATTTTTTAATTTAACTTGAAAATTGCCTCTGTTCTCCATACAAACCCCGTGATATTTTTTGCGTGTTATTCTCCCATAATCTGATCAACAACAACCGAATATCTGCTTATAATATCAAGCTTATGCCTTTTCACATACTCCATTTCCTCTTCGAGTAAATGAATTTGTGTTATGGGCGTCAAAAATTCACCTTCAATTACGTCTTTATATACAGAACGTTTCATTAGTATGTTTGCATAGATATTCTGCATATCCTTACTCGTAATAAAATCAATAAAGTGCTTTGCATATTCAAGATTGTTACTGTTCTTAACAATCGCCACCATTGCCGGAAGATAAACCGTTCCCTCCTGCGGATAAACAATCTCCACATCTGTAGAATCGCTCACCAGTGAAACGCAGGGTGATTCATAGGTTAATCCAACGATGTAATTTCCGGAAGCAACGCTTGTATACACCTTTTCCGAGCTTGCTGCAATCTCTCCCACCTGTTCCATCAGCTTCGTAACATAGTCCCATGCCTCTTCACTTTCATACCCTCCCATTGCCAGCAGAGTATTCGTCAATTGCGAAAAGGCAGAGGATGAATTAATCGGATTTGCTACAATAATCTTATCTTTTAATCTTGTATCTAATAAGTCCTTATAGCCTTCGACGTAAATTCCTTGTACGAGTGATTTATTTACAAGGAAGCAGCTTCCTTCCAGTATATAGCTTGTAGTATACCCCGTTGTGTTCTTATAAGTATCCAATAAGTATTTATCATTGACTGATACATATTCTTGAAACAGGTCTATATTCGGATACATATGGGAATAGGTACCTCCCATGATAATATCCGCTGTAGGAGAGTCTGCTTCCTCTCGTATCTTAGATAATAGCTCTCCAAGCTCTCCCTTTACCAGCTCAACCTCAACTCCATACTTCTCCTCAAACAGAGGAATTGTTGCATTGAGCAGATTATCACTTCTTGAGGTATAGATTACCAGCGTTTCTATGTTCGCCTTCTTTCCATCGAAGAACTGCAAGCACTTTCCTATACCAAAGGTGATAAGTATACAGAAAATCAATAGGATTGATATTATTTTAATACATAAAAGTACTTTTTTCATGTTTTTTCACCTTTATATGACACCAAAGCTTCTCGTACATATATACTAGCACGATTTCTTGACTTGAGTCAATTCATACTCTCTGCCATTTTCGTTTCTTTTTTATGCCTATTCTATCGATTTCTTCCATATGTATAAATCCCTCTCCCTGAAATGTAAATTTCACAATCCAAGGCATTATGGTCCGAATTCGTTGAAAGTCATCAAAGCTAAACGATGGATCAAAATAATCCCCGCAGATGCCCTGGTTTGCTAGGTTTCTTCTGATTCAGGCTTTCACTCCCGCTCTAACTCCCTCTTAAGAAAAAGAAAAAAGCACGAAGGAACGCAGGGATAAATCCGTGCATTGACTTCATGCTTTTTGTTCAAACTTATTTAATACTGACCAGACTTAATTTATATCTGACCAGACTTAATTTAAAAGGGACACTTAGAACTTGCCAGCCTCAGCAGCTTCCTGGATCGATACAGCAACTGCTACTGTCATACCAACCATCGGATTGTTACCTGCACCGATCAGACCCATCATCTCAACGTGAGCCGGAACGGAGGAGGAGCCTGCAAACTGAGCATCAGAGTGCATTCTACCCATAGTATCAGTCATACCATAGGAAGCAGGACCTGCTGCCATATTATCCGGATGAAGAGTTCTTCCTGTACCACCGCCGGATGCTACGGAGAAGTATTTCTTGCCCATATCTACGCATTCCTTCTTGTAGGTACCTGCAACCGGATGCTGGAATCTGGTAGGATTGGTGGAGTTACCGGTGATGGAAACGTCAACACCTTCCTTGTGCATGATAGCAACACCTTCCGTTACATCGTTAGCACCATAGCAGTTAACTGCTGCTCTAACGCCTGTGGAATAGGATTTACGGGAAACTTCTTTTACCTGTCCGGTATAATAATCCATCTCAGTCTCAACATGTGTAAAGCCATTGATACGGGAGATTATCTGAGCTGCATCCTTACCAAGACCGTTTAAGATTACTCTTAAAGGCTTTTGTCTAACCTTGTTTGCAGATTGAGCGATACCAATTGCACCCTCTGCAGCTGCAAAGGACTCATGTCCTGCTAAGAAACAGAAGCATTCGGTAGACTCTTCCAATAACATCTTGCCAAGGTTACCATGTCCAAGACCAACTTTTCTCTGGTCAGCAACGGAACCGGGAATACAGAAGGACTGTAAGCCCTCACCGATTGCTGCTGCTGCGTCAGCAGCTCTTCTTGCACCTTTTTTGATTGCGATTGCTGCACCTACGGTGTATGCCCAGCAAGCATTCTCAAAACAGATGGGCTGAATTCCCTTAATCATATTATATACGTCAAGGCCGGCATCCTTTGTGATTTTCTCTGCCTCTTCGATGGAAGCGATACCGTAGCTGTTCAGTGCAGCATTGATCTGATTTATTCTTCTATCATATGATTCAAATAAAGCCATTGTATGTATCCTCCTTTACTATTCGTGTCTCGGGTCAATGATCTTAACCGCATCAGCAACGCGGCCATATTGGCCTTTGGATTTTTCGAATGCTGTGTTCGCATCTTCACCCTTCTTGATGAAGTCCATCATCTTACCGAAGTTAACGAACTGGTAACCGATAATCTCACTGTTCTCATCTAAAGCAATTCCGGTTACATAGCCATCGGTCATCTCAAGATAGCGGGGACCCTTTGCAAGGGTACCATACATCGTACCAACCATGCTTCGAAGACCCTTGCCCAGATCCTCAAGACCTGCACCGATCGGAAGTCCATCCTCAGAGAAAGCACTCTGTGTTCTGCCATAAACGATCTGTAAGAAAAGCTCTCTCATAGCGGTATTAATAGCATCACATACTAAGTCAGTATTTAAAGCCTCTAAAATTGTTAATCCAGGCAGAATCTCGGATGCCATTGCAGCGGAATGAGTCATACCGGAGCAGCCGATTGTCTCAACTAATGCCTCCTGAATAATTCCTTCCTTTACATTAAGCGTTAATTTACAGGTACCCTGCTGAGGTGCACACCAGCCTATGCCATGAGTTAAGCCGGAGATATCTTTTACTTCTTTAGCCTTTACCCATTTTGCTTCTTCCGGAATTGGTGCTGCTCCATGATGAACACCCTGGGTAACCGGACACATCAATTGAACTTCATGTGAATAAATCATGTTTTGAAACTCCTTTCAATATACATAGTATCGCATTTCGCTTCTTACTTAACGGAAATCATCTAGCCTGCTTCCATTAATTATGTATTAGAATACAATGCTTTCTTCAGTCAAGAGAAATTATAACAGGATGTAAATCCTTGTTAAAAATTTATCTTGTGTACGTATCATATTTTCGCATAAAAATCTCAATAAGTCTACACCTTTTTGCATTATTTTATAACAGTCCAGCCATGCAAATTTATAGTACAAAAGGATGAGAAGCTTGCATTCGCACTCCTATCGTGTTATATATTTGTAGGGCATTCTGCCTAAGCGCTTTTCATTTTCCCCATAAGGTTTTGTCATCTGTTATTAATTCATAGATGTTACAGCCTGTTATTCTCTCAAAGTAATCCTTGAGTTCAAAGATTGCTTCAACTTATATTGGTAGCCGTCCCATACATGCTTCAGATGATTGATTCCGAAGTGGCGTCCAATATCGTGCAGCAGCCCCAGTATTATTGCTTCTCAACAACCTCGCCTGCCTTCTTATAGATAGAAGCCTCCGGCACATATCCGCGTACCATGGATAAAGGATAGATATTGGCATTCCTGCCGATCACCGTTCCGGGGTTCAGTACACTGTTGCAGCCTACCTCAACATAATCTCCGAGGATAGCCCCGAATTTCTTCAGACCGGTTTCCAATTTTAATTCTCCGGCATGTACTGTAACGAGACTCTTATCTGATTTCACATTTGAAGTGATAGAACCGGCACCCATATGTGCCTTATAACCTAAGATAGAATCCCCCACATAATTATAATGAGGCACTTGTACCTTATTGAACAGGATTACGTTCTTAAGCTCAGTGGAGTTACCTACTACTGCTCCCTCTCCGATGATAGCACTGCCACGGATAAATGCGCAGTGTCTGATCTCAGCATCTTTTCCGATAATAGCAGGACCGCTGATGGAAGCGGTAGATGCAACCTTCGCAGATTTGGCGATCCAGACGTCTTCTCCTACTTTATTATATTCTTCCCCGGACAAGCTCGCTCCGATTTTTAAGATCTCACCTTTTATTTTACTAAGTACTTCCCATGGGTAAGTACAGCCTGTAAAAATGTCTGATGCAATCGTTTCCTTTAGATCAAACAAAGATTTTATCATGAGATGCTCTGACATGTTACTCCTCCTAATCAATAAGTTTATTTACTCTCTATCATAAAAAAGGTTCTCACTTTTTTCAAGAGCTTTTACTAAATAATACCAAATAATAGTAACTCCGTCTACTTCTCTGCTCAATGTACTGATGATAAGAATAAAATCTTAACTCTATTACCTTGCTTATTTCTTATAATAGACCGATATCTCACTAAAATATCTGGATAAAGCAGCTTGATTATTCAAGGTCTTTACTCCATCCACCATTCTGGCCACAAAACCCTCCAGCTTCCCCGTATATTCCTCCTTCGTGATCTTACCGTCAGACACATAGGTAAGACCCTTCTCCCAGCTTGCTGTTAGTTCTGCGTTGAGTAACGACTTAATGGAAGCGTTGACTACATCATAGATCAGCTCTCCAAGCTGTGTCGGTGTAATGATCTGCGTCTTCTTGTTCAGATTAAGATAGGTTATATTGACCAGCTTATTCAGTATCTCCGCACGGGTCGCACTGGTTCCGATCCCGCTGCCCTTAATCTGAGCACGAAGCTCTTCATCCTCGATTAACTGTCCTGCATTTTCCATCGCAAGAATGAGTGCACCGGAATTATACCTTTTGGGAGGTGAGGTCTCGCCCTCTTTCATCGTAAGTGTATTCACCGGCAGCTTACTGCCCTTTTTTAATTTCATAAGTAAGGCCAGAAGTATCTGATCATTATTATCCTCTTCCGCATTATCCGAGTCAGTCTGATTCTCCTTCTCCTCCGCACTGCTCTTATTCTGAGCTGCCGGTTTCTCACCGATGCTGCCCATAATCTTAAGATACCCCTCCTTCTCCAGCGCACGGAAGGTTGCGAAGAAGCTCTCTCCCCTGATCTGGGCAATCAGACTGATCTTCCGATATTCTGCTGGGGGATAAAAGATACAAAGGAAGCGTCGTACAATGGTCTCATAGACCCTGGCGGCTGTATGGGATAAGGAATTCAAGGCGCCGAGCCCCTGTCCGGTAGGAATGATCGCATAATGGTCTGTAATCTGGCTGTCATTCACATAGCGTGTCTTAGCTATATTTTTATAGGAGCCCTGCTCCAGTATCTCAGCAGCAAAATCCCTGAACTGACCAAGGCCTTGCAAACCCTTGATATTCTTGGATATCTCCTTGGATACGGCAGTAGATAGTACTCTGGCATCCGTTCTAGGATAAGTAACCAACTTCTTCTCGTATAACTCCTGAGTAATCTTCAGTGTCTCATCCGGACTGATCTTAAAGAAACGGGAGCAATCATTCTGAAGCTCTGCCAGGTTATAAAGTAAAGGTGCATTCTTTGTCTCCTTCTTTCGCTCCAACTGAGCAATCTCTGCCCAAAGTCTGTCCTCGCCCGACTCCTGTGACTTGTTATCCGGGATCTCCTTCGCTCTCCAGGTTCCATCTCCAAGTAACTCAGGAATCTCTCCGACAAGTTCCGTTACAAGCTTAGCGGCAGATGTCTTTTCGGAAAAGCCGTTTTCCTTGTACAGTAATGGGGAATTAAAATATCTGGAGCCCTCCACTGCACGGAATTCAGCCGAAAACTCTTTATCCTCGAGCTGCAAACAACTAAGCACCCGGTAAAAGGGAGTCTTTACAAAGCTTCGAATCTCCCGTTCTCTCCTTACCACCATTCCGAGTACGCAGGTCATAACACGACCGACGCTAATCGCATTCCATCGTTCGGAACCTAATAATTTCTGCACCTCATTGCCATACTTCAACGTCAGGATTCGAGAGAAATTGATTCCCATCAGATAATCCTCCTGAGCACGCAGATAAGCTGCCGCGGAGAGATTATCATAAGCGGATAAAGGTTTTGCTTCACGGATACCTCTAAGAATCTCTTCCTCTGTCTGAGAATCGATCCAGACACGCTTCTTTAGCTTGCTGATCGGAACCTTTGCCGCCTGATCCACCAGGCGATATATGTATTCTCCTTCTCTTCCGGAGTCAGTACATACATAGATGGTATCGACATCCTTTCGGTTCAGGAGTTCCTTCACTATATTAAATTGTTTTTTTACATTCGGAATTACTTCATATTTATATTCCTTCGGAAGAAAGGGTAATGTATCCATACTCCATTTCTTCAATGCAGGATTATAGACTTCGGGATAGCTCATGGTCACCAGATGACCAACACACCAGGTAACGATGGCTTCTTCCGATTCGATATATCCGTCCTGTTTTCTGCCGGTTATCTTCAGTGCCTTGGCAAACTCGGTTGCTACACTGGGTTTTTCTGCTATGTATAGGCTCTTTGACATGTTGTACCAACTTTCGATCTAAATTGTGCTGTGATATGCCGGACCATTCCAGAACGGCTGCGAGTGTCTCCCATACGCCTGTTTCACGATCCTGTATCAGTATACCTCATTTTGACACTTAGGACAAACAAAACTTGCCGGAGTAAATCTTTTCATACTTTTTGTTGAATAATCACATACTATAGTTTACAATTATATGTAGTAATAAAAGCTACGAAACAGACAAACCGGATAGGAGGAACCTATGAGAGATTATCAAATAATCAGTGATTCTGCCTGTGATTTACCTGCAAGTCTAATTCAGAAGCATGATATTAGAATCATATCGTTCTATGTCAGCTTTGATCAAGATATATATTATAAAGAAAATGTTGATATCACCAAGGAAGATTTTTATGAACGCCTTGCGCAGGCGGTTGGGATAGTAACCACCTCTCTTCCCTCTGTTCAGGAATATATCAATGTCTTCAAAGCAGCGCTCCGTGAGGGAAAGGATGTCCTGTGTATCTGTCTTTCGCAGCAATTCAGCGGATCCTATCAATCTGCAATGAATGCAAAGACAATATTAGAGGAACAATATCCCTATGCGCAGATTCATATTATCGACAGCCTTCAGGCTACCGCCGGTCAAGGACTGTTGCTTCTGCAGGCTGCCGGCTTAAAGAAGCGTGATTTTTCCATTGGTGAAGTAACTGAAAAGCTTGAAAAGTTAAAGACCACCTCACGGATTATGTTTACCGTGGATACGCTCCAGTACTTAAAGAGGGGAAGGCGGATCGGTAAGTTAATCGCTTTGATGGTAGGGGATGCGCTAGATGTGAAGCCCCTGGTTCAGCTTTCAGACGGGGAGTTAATCCCATATTCTAAGGTACGTGGGAGAAAGAGCTCTCTGGATATGCTGTTTTCCATGACTGAGGAGTATTTTAAGAGTACACAGGAGAATCCACAGGATTATGACTTTTGTATCGCTGATGCGACGACTCCGGAGGATGCCGTTTATCTTCAGAAGCTCATCGAGAAGCTGATTGGACGAAAGCTTGACGATCCGGTATTTCAGATCGGCGTTACGATAGGAACCTATGCCGGTCCCGGTGGAATTGGAATTTGCTTTATCAAAAAACAGGATCGTATGTAGAGGGAGGGTATTATGACACCGAAGAAAATCTATTATGAGAATCTGGCTGATACGATTATCGACCGATTTAATAAGCGTGGTATCGAAGGTTATTATTGTGAAAATGCGGAAGAAGCACTGCTCACGGCAAAGCGTTTTTTAACTCCCGGCTGTTCCATCTCTTGGGGAGGTTCTCAAACCTTAATTGACATCGGCTTGTTTCCATCCTTATCCTCCTCTGATTATATACTATATGACCGGGATACCGCGAAGACTCCGGAGGAAAAGATGCAAATGTACAGCAAGACCGTTACCGCTGACTATTACTTCATGAGCTCCAACGCAATTACTCTTGACGGACAGCTGGTCAATATTGACGGTCACGGTAACCGGGTAGCATGTCTGATTACCGGACCGAAAAATGTTATCGTAATTGCAGGTATGAATAAGATCACCACGGATGTTGATGCGGCCATCGACCGGGTCCGCAATATGGCAACCCCTCCGAATACCGTACGTTTAGGAAAGAAAACACCCTGTGCCGAATCTGGTAAATGTGCCAATTGCTTAGTTGATGATTGTATCTGTAACCAGATTGTTATCACGAGACGCTCCGGAATCCCGGGAAGAATTAAAGTAATTCTCGTCGGAGAGGAGCTGGGCTTCTAAACAGATCTCCACCTAAGATCAGGGCTAACATATAAATTATAAAGAAAGCGAGGTTGGAATGCATGTCAAAGGATTGCTGTCAAACAGAGGATTGCTGTGATGTTAAGGTTACCGTAGAGGTAAGCAAGATTGTAAAATACGTAAGTGTTGCTGCTGTATTAATCGTAGGAATCATCTTCGGGACCATGACCTTTAAAAAGATGCTGGAAACAAACTTCTTTGAGACGATCGAATAAGCATTGTCTTACCGGATAATAAAAAGATGCCGTAAAACATCAGGTTCCATCATGCGGAAACCTCAGTTTTACGGCATCTTCGTCATATATCTCTATGCGTGAAAGCCACCTGTTCTTATCAATCGTTTCTAAATTAATATAACGGATACTTATCGGTTAAGGTCTTGACCATAGCCATAGCTTTCGCTTTGTTTGCATCTACATCCTTCACTAGCAGATAAATCGCTTCTGCAATTACATCCATATCGTCGGTATTCATACCACGGGTCGTAACCGCTGCTGTTCCAAGACGGATACCACTGGTGACAAAGGGTGATGCCGGATCATTGGGAACAGAATTTTTATTGCAGGTAATATTCGCTGCATCCAGAAGCTTCTCCGTATCCTTACCGGTCACACCCATATTCTGCAGATCAACTAACATCAAATGATTATCCGTACCTCCGGATACCAGCTGAAAACCGCGTTTCATCAATCCGCTCGCCAAAGCCTGTGCATTCTCAACGATTTTTCCTGCATAGACCTTAAAGCTTGGATCGAGTGCTTCTTTAAAGCAAACTGCCTTTGCTGCAATCACATGCATCAGAGGTCCTCCCTGAATACCAGGGAACACAGACTTATTCAATTTGTGCTCCTCTGCAAACTCGGCACTGGATAAGATCATACCGCCTCTCGGCCCTCTTAAGGTCTTATGAGTTGTTGTCGTTGTTACGTGAGCATAAGGAATCGGACTTTCATGGTAACCAGCTGCAACTAAGCCGGCGATATGAGCCATATCCACCATCAGGAAGGCTCCAACCTCATCAGCGATTTCACGGAAGATCTTAAAATCTATCTTTCTGGCATAAGCGCTTGCACCCGCGATAATCAGCTTCGGCTTACTCTCCTTAGCCAGTTTTCTAACATTATCATAATCGATAAAGCCCTGATCATTGACTCCATAAGGAACAATGTTAAAATATGCACCGCTCATATTGACCGGGCTGCCATGGGTCAAATGTCCTCCATGAGCAAGGTTCATGCCGAGAACGGTATCGCCTGGCTTAAGAAGCGCAAAGAACACTGCCATATTTGCCTGAGCTCCGGAATGAGGTTGAACATTTGCATAAGTGCAGCCAAATAACTGCTTCGCTCTATCAATCGCAAGATTCTCTGCCATATCAACAAACTCACAGCCACCGTAATACCTCTTTCCGGGATAACCTTCCGCATATTTGTTGGTTAACTGACTGCCCATTGCTGCCATAACAGCCTTGCTTACAAAGTTTTCGGAGGCAATCAGCTCAATATGGCTATTCTGTCTTTCGACCTCCAGTGATATCGCCTCGGCAAGTTCTGGGTCATATGATTTTACATCTTCAAATGAGTACATTCTTTTCATTTCCTTTCCGGTATATTTATACAGCTTATAAATGAATACTGTATGGTTTCAATTAACACTTTAGTCCGTTAAGCCTTTACTGTGAATAAGTATATCACATCCCTTCTGAATTTGAAAGCGAAAAACAAAGGATATCCCGGTTTCATTCATAACGAAATTTAATAATAATTATTCTGTTCAATTATAACCCTGTGCCTTCGGATAATCATAATTACAGAAAGGGATGCCGTAATAGATCAATTATATACATGATAATCTATCCTGTATAAAATTAATTCATTCAGCATCCCTAATGAAATTCTTTATAAATTCTCAGGTCCAAAGCTTAAGGGCAGTAATTCCTCCAAAAAGAATACCAGATAATCCTCCTCTGATCTAGCCAGAATAACAAGAAAGCTCTTGGGATCAACGAATTCCCTCATCACCTGACGGCATACGCCACAGGGCGGGCAAAAATCCTTAAGTACCCCGTCCTTGCCACCGACAACAGCGATCGCGGCAAATTCTCTATCCCCTTCACTGATCGCCTTAAAGATGGCGGTTCGCTCCGCACAATTCGTTGGAGAATAGGAAGCACTCTCCACATTACATCCCTGATACACCTTCTGTCCTTTGGTCAGAAGTGCCGCTCCGACATAATGATGGGAATAGGGAGCATAGGACTTCTTCATTGCTTCGATTGCATCGCGGACTAGATTCTTTGCTACAGAATGGCTGACTAATTCCTGTTTCGCTAACAATTCTCCCTTTGTGAGGGGAATAAGGCTATTGGTCATCTCTGTCTCCGTTTGTACATTATCCTTATCCTGCATACGAAAACCTCCCTGTAGATATTTTATATTTATTAATAGCCGGTACCTGTCTGGTTCTTGGCAAGCTTCACGATTCTGCTGGTTCCAAGTCTTGTTGCTCCAAGCTCGATAAACTTCTCTGCATCATCAAAGGAGGAGATACCTCCTGCTGCCTTGATACGAACCTCTTTACCGACATTCTTTGCAAATAATGCAACATCCTCAAAGGTTGCGCCTGCTTTGGAAAAACCGGTGGAGGTTTTGATAAAATCGGCACCTGCCTTGGTCACAATTTCACACATCTTAATCTTCTCCTCGTCCGTCAATAAGCAAGTCTCAATGATTACCTTAAGAATATGTTTGCCGCAGGCTGCCTTGATCTGCTTGATCTCATCAAGGATTTCTCCATGTCTTTGATCCTTCAGCATTCCAAGATTGATTACCATATCAATCTCATCCGCTCCATTTGCAATCGCATCCTTGGTCTCATAAACCTTAACTGCAGTTGTATGATAACCGTTCGGGAAACCGATTACGGTACATACCGCCATCTTCTCCTTCACGTATTCCTTCACCTGCTTTACATAAGACGGAGGAATACACACGCTTGCTACTCCATAAGTGATCGCATCGTCACAAATCTCCTTTATCTCAGCCCAAGTTGCGGTCTGTGTTAAGAGAGTGTGATCTACCTTTTCAAATATAATCTTTTTATCCATTTTATAGCCTTCCTTTCACTTTAACTATTGGATTGACAATTACGAACCAAACCAGTTATCGCCATTATCATAACTATCGGTAAACTATGCTATCTCCAGTGCAATCTCCATCATATCACGGAAGGTAATCTGTCTATCTTCTGCTGACAAAGACTCTCCGGTAAATACATGATCAGAAATCGTCAGCAGGCACAGAGCCTTCTTACCTGCTCTGGCGGCATTCATATATAAAGCTGCTGCTTCCATCTCCACACACAGGACGTTCATCTTGCGCCATAAAGAATTTGCATCCTTATTGTCATCATAGAAGGTGTCAGAGGAAAGTACATTCCCCACAACTGTCTTGATGTTCATCTTTTCTGCAGCCTCCACAGCTTTACGAAGGAGGTCAAAATCTGCAATCGGAGCAAAAGTTCCCGGCAGCTGATACTGTGCTGCAAAATTTGAATTCGTCGATGCACCCATTCCGATTACGATATCTCTCAGCTTGATGTTTTCAGCAATACCGCCGGCGGAGCCGATACGGATA
Organism: Bacillota bacterium; assembly: GCA_023415055.1. Classification (GTDB taxonomy): domain Bacteria; phylum Bacillota; class Clostridia; order Lachnospirales; family Lachnospiraceae; genus Mobilitalea. Next base: position 30,625 of record JAEZLZ010000103.1, read on the forward strand.
ATATTATCTACATCATAAAAATGATATAACTCATAAGAATAGATACCGATGGAGGGCATGCCCATGCCGCCTCCCATAACAGATACCTGCTTTCCCTTATAGGTGCCTGTATAACCAAACATATTTCTTACTTTATTAAAACAAACCACATCCTCAAGATAAGTTTCAGCAATAAATTTTGCTCTTAAGGGATCTCCCGGCATAAGGACAGTCTTCGCGATATCTCCCGCTTTTGCTTCGTTGTGGGGGGTGGGAATACTCATTTTAATTTCCTCCTTTATAGTAAAAAAGAATAATAGCTTCTTTTGGCAACTTATATCATAGCATATTTTTCAAAAAATGGCAATCCGTTCATGTATCAGGGCATGCCTATCCATAGTCTTATCTTTGATAGAAATATCATGCATGATTCATCCCTGTTCTATTCTAAATTTTACATTCATCGACTTACGTTGAATCAAACCCTAGCGCACCACGGGCTGCTGCAAAATGTATCTATCTCGGGAAGTTTTTTCTTCCTTACGATCTACAATTCATTTTGCAACAGCCCTAAAAGCTTGCATTTATGATTTTCAGTAATAGTATTATCGGTTTTACTACTGTTCTATAATTCTTCCGGTACTTTTATCCACCGCATACCAGCCATAGGTCACCGTATGTCCGATATTTTCAATGGGATCATCAAGTACATATTCATATAGGTGAAACAGATACTGCTCCTTTTCATAAGGGCCTTCATAGGTAAGATAATAATCAGCCTCATCCAGCTTATAATAGTAGTCTTCCTCACGGTCCGTTCTCATCAGGTTAAAATTATCTGCATAATGTGCTTTTATCAGGTCAAGGGCTTCCATCGGTGTCAGTTCCTGCTTGTCCCATCCATAAGTACCAAATATATCAGTCGGCTCTTGGCTATCCGATTGGAGTTGTTCTGTATAGACCTCGCTGATATTTTTCTCGTCAAAGTAGGCAATTCTCCCCGGGGCTGCGCTGAGCGGTCCTAAGCTTAGCAGCACGAGGCAGCATAACATTGCCGGCTTCATTTTCTGTCCTCCGTTTCTATGGCATAATGAAATAGTATCCTGGTTCCGTTTCATTATAATACTTGTTTACATATATTACCATATCCAAGAGGTATAAGTTATCGACATCTCCATACAGAATAACTTACTATCCTTACGTATGCTTTCCTATCGTTTTCTATTTCTCATCTGTTTTCTGATCTGTTTTCTGGTATAGACTGGCTCGTTGAATTGCTTTTGTCCCGAAACGGTCCCTGATTTTATCAATTGCCTGATCCAGTTTCTCCCTTTTCTCATCCGTTTCAAAACCAAACAGGTTCATCTGTCTTGCGGCATCATCCGCTACCACCTTGCTGGTCTGAATTCCCAGATTACGAATCGGCGAACCGTCCCACAGCTCATCAAATAACAAACAGGCTGTCTTATGAAGCTCATCTGTACTATGTGTAGGACTTAATAGTGTAGTCTGATGGGAGCTGTGGCAAAATTCTGAGTCTACGATGCTTACCGATACAACATTTGCCATCATATTATCGGCTCGCAATCTGGCAGCTACCGTCTCGGCAAGCGATAAAAGTATCATCTTTGCTGTGGATTCGTCCTCCACATCAAAGGAAATCGTGGTGGAATTTCCATACCCCTTATTCTTCACCTCTTCCTGTGAGATTACGGATGCATCCCTACCATTGGCAAAGGAATGGATGACCTCCCCGTGTTTTTTCAGATGAGCCTTCAGGATCTCCACATCGGTCTTCGCCAGTTCTCCGATCGTATGAATCCCCAGGGTATTCAGCTTCTTTACGGTAGACCTGCCTACAAAGAATAGTTCTCCAACCGGCAGCGGCCACATCTTTGTCGCAATCTCCTCCGGATAAAGAGTATGAACCATATCCGGCTTGCGAAAATCAGAAGCCATCTTTGCCAAGAGCTTATTGTTCGAAATTCCTACATTTACTGTAAACCCTAATTCTCTGTGGATTCGATCCTTTATTCTGTGTGCAGCCTCTACCGGAGGGCCGAATAAGGCCGACATCCCAGACATATCACAATAGGCTTCATCGATGGAGCACTTTTCAACACAGGGAGAGAATTCACAAAGAATATCGGTGAATGCTTTGGAGTACCGAGAATATAGATGATGACTTGGCGGTACTAAAGTAAGGTTCGGGCACTTCTTCAGGGCATCAACTAAGGGCTCTCCGGTCTGTACACCGTATTGCTTTGCAAGAGTGGACTTTGCCAGAATAATTCCGTGGCGCTTATTCTTATCTCCGGCAACCGCAGAAGGTATCTCCCGAAGATCCAGCGTCTCACCTGACTGCAAACGATGGACCGCTTCCCAGCTTAAGAATGCAGAATTTACATCCACATGAAATACTACCTGCTCCATAACCACACCTCGAACCAACTTATTTTTAAATCGTATCTATAATCTAGTTCCTCACTTATACTTTATCCTAATCATAGCAAAGGCAATTACTTATGTAAAGCGGGAAACAACCTTCTGCTTATCTATCAGCTAATATTCTGGAAGTGCGTCATCCCAAAGCGAATTACGTTCACTATCCGGAAGGCTTTTTAAATCATAGGATGCAGTTTCCTATGTTTAAAAATGCTGCCGTCAATACATTACATCGTGATGTACTGACGGCAGCTTTCTTACCTTTTCTTAAATTTTGCTTCCTTTTGCAGAGACTTAATTATGCTTCACTTGTCGGTGGTGTCGGCGGAGAAGGAGGATTCACAGACTTATTTCTATTTACCTTCTTCAGAATTCTTCGCGCGATCAGAGCAAGAATTGTTATAATAACAGCCCAAAGAATGAGATAGGGCAGATTTACAACGACCCATACCAAAAAGTTCTGAAAGCCCTCATTCAGCTGGTACATTGTCTGGTTAAAGCCATTCTTCATTCTGGTTCCCATGGTCTGCTTTATCTCAACACTGGGAGTAAGTTTTTTTACTTCCTGAATGCTTATGGTTACGGTACTATATTCTACTTTATTATCATAGGTCCGCAGTGTAGTTTCATAGTTCTGGAGCTCATAACGGATCTCGCTCAGACGACTCTCCAGAGTAACGATGCTTTCCAATGTATCTGTCTTTTCAAGCAAAGCAAACAATCGATCCTGTTCTATCTCCAGTGATTTTTTACGGCTTTCGATATCCGTATATTGAAGTGTCACGTTTTCCGTAGACTCCTGTTTGTCGATTACGTTTGCATTCTCTCCCACTGTGCTAACGAATTCATCAACCTTCTCCTTCGGAACTCTGGCTGTAATATCAGCATAACGTGCTCCTTCACTGTCATAATAGCTTCTTCCGCTGATCTTGGAGCTCTCCACGTATCCGTTCAGACGATTGATCTCCGAGCTAAGCTTTGTAATCAGTGAATCAAAATCCTGTGTCTCGACATCCATATAAAAGGTTCTGATAATCTTATCTTGGGACTGAAGCACCGATGAAGCCTCCACTTTAATTGCAGAACTGTTATTCAGAGAACCTGCAGTGCTGCCATACTTTACCTCTGCAGTATCAGCCGTTGTAGTGAACGTAGCCTGTGCTGCGGGAGCTTCTGCTTCTTGCGTTCTTCCCTCAACATCTACATACCCACCGTCAGCCTTACTTTCCGTTGCCCGATCAAAGTTTACCGAGGCAGTATTTTCTGCCTTCTTAGCACATGCTCCGAGCACCATACTGATGATCAGAAACATGCCTATCATTACTACTAATCTTTTCTTTTTCATATCTCTCCTCCTCTCCTGCCATAACAGGTATATTTATATCTTCTACCAATTAGACGCTTTACCATTTCAAATAGTTCCAATTCCTTGAATTTTCTTGTGGACTCAATTGGGAGTATACTTTTTTATTAGAACACAATCCAATACATGAAAACAAGGCTGCTTCAAACGCACATAATGATAGTTTGGAAGAATAACATGCACCCCATCGGATAAGTTTTGTGTATGCTTATCCGATGGGGTGCATGTTGTTCTTTCCTTCCGTCAGAAATGTACTCTTTGAATCAGCCTCTATAATACTGTTTATCTGCTTTTCTTAACTTTTTTTAGCTTTTTTATTATTTACTTAACTACGACGATCTTCACCATCGGTCCTCTTCCTGCTTTATTGACAGCCCATACTGGTATCTCGGTTCCTGCCTTCTGTGCCGGTATCTTGATTGTGAATTTACCTGTATCCGTGATTGTCCCTTCGTAATACTTATTACCAATCTGTGTTAGGACTCGGGTCTGTGTCTGAGCCACCTTTTCCGGTGCATCCTTAAAGCGCTCCGGGATCTTCACCTTCGCCTTCTCATCTGATGTATTCTCTTTGGTGCCGGTTTTCTTCGGTGCCTCGTAATCAAGCAGTTCCACTTTACCGGTAATCTTTGTAGCCCCGGACTTAAGCGCATTCACCTGAGGCTGATTGGGAGCAGTCTTCACAACTGTTGAGGTCATCACCTCACTAACACCCATCGAATTGGAAGCCGTCGCTTTCACTGCTGTACCTGAAGCAGTACGGTTAATTTCTATCGTATAGAGGTATCGGTTATTCGTCTTGTCAAATTCATATGCTGTGGCTGTATAGACATCGGTTCCAATCGTTAAGCTTACCACGGAATCCTTCTTAGCAACGATCTGTACTGTCTTATCCGAATTGGTAATCTCCTTCGCAAGACTAGGCATATCCGGTCTTCCCGCGATAACCTCCAGTTTATTTGCGATCAGAATCCTACCATCAGCAAATCGAACCATGGTGTACACCACATCACCAGCCGTCAGCTTGTTATCTAAGCGATATCGGAATTTACCATTTTGATCCGATTCTACCGAATAAAGCTTGCTCTGAAAGCTAATTCCGGAACCAGAGGTAACTGCTATGTAAATCGGTCCTTGATCAATATAGGTTCCACTGATGAGGTAGGACTTATCTGTTACCCGACTCATGGTAAGGCTGGTGGAATCCGGTCTTATAAATTCCTCAATATCCTTTACTGTCACTTTCACGGTATAGCTGCTTCTTACAGATCCGTTCTTCGTCTCATTTGCCGTTACTTCGATTACATCACCTGTATGAAGCTGCTCTGCAAGTTGATATTTGAATTTACCAGAGGCATCCGTCTTCGTTGTATAGCTTACTTTTCCAAGTGTTATCACAATATCATATTGCTTGGCTCCTGAGGATGGCATATAGCCGCTGATTGTATTCTCAATATTACTGATTTCATATACTACAGGAGCATTCGGTCCAACCTCCATTACTTGAGAGGTAACAACACGGCTGTTTCTGGATAAATGGTCCAGATTATATATGGATACGGCAGAGCCGGACATCTGCGGCGGTACCTGCATCATAAAGTATCCGAGAGCATCCTTCGTAAAGCTCACTTCCTGTATCTTGAGACCTGGGTTAAAGATCTCTGTATTCTTTTGGTAGAGCTCCTTACCTCCGCCTTCCGGTACAAAAACAGTGTCTCCGATGATGGCAATGATGGAAGCGTCGTCATCATCCAGATCACCTGAGATATAGCCGTTGGTATTCAATATAGTATTTACGCTGGGCATATTAGGTCCTGTTCGCTTTACCTGAACATTAATTTTAGCACTCACCAGATTCTTAGCTTCATCCTTCAAATAGACATATACCATGGTTCCCGAAGGCTGGGATGGCAGTGCATAGGAGAAGGTTCCGGATTTACTGATTTTACTCTCATAGGTTCCGGTATAGGCTTCAAAAACGATCTTCGCATTAGGCTCGCCACGTCCGGTGATCTTTGTCTTGCGATTCGTATATGAATCAACGGTAGGTGAAGATAATAAATCATCTCTGAAATTATTTATTTTTAACAGATAAGTGGATTTATTTCCTGCTTCATCTTCTGCATAAATGGTATAAGTACCATTATCTGAGACTAAAAAGGTCTTATCCTCCGCCAGTTCCTCCCCTGAGCCATTGCTGAAGATATCCGGCTTCTGTTCGCCCCCAATTACCCTTACTGTTTTCAATGCCGAACGATCAGTTACCTGAACCATTACTTTATACGGAGACGCAGTTGCACTAGTAATTACCGGGGTTGCTACAATATGAGGTGCTATCTTATCCCCGGTATCCTCAGGATAGGAGGCTGTAAAGTAACTGTAGAATTCATTATCCTTTATGTAATCCTTATACCATGAGGTCTTCTTGAATAAACCGGAACCCATATAAGGAACCTTAACGATGAAGTTGGTCTCCTTGGGGATGCTGATTCTCCAATTGTAATCGAGTTGAGGCATTACACTTCCATCATCTGCGATCTGGCTGATATACTTACCGAGTACAGCCTGCATTCTTACAAAACCGTTTAATACTACCTGAGTCTCAACTCCCTTATTCGCTGTCGTCGGCTGTGTAATCTTATTGGTGGCCAATAAAAATACGGTATCATCCTTTACCGGCTGACCATTATAGGTAAGGCTGGTGATACGCTCACTCATATTAATCCTGTTACCGCTTAAGTCATATCGCGGTTCGTTGAAAGGATCGATCACATAATCCACACCATCAAAGATAAAGAAATTACTCCAGTCGTTAAGCCAGTCCTCACGAAGCAGTGATTTGATCCCTTTTTGTTTCATAAGCTCACTCATCGCCCCACTGCTCCATTTGGAACCGTTGGTCGTTGTCTCATACGCACTGGCGGACCACTCGAGCCATTCCTTCAATTGTTTCCCGTTTATGGTATAGACATAAACATAATTGTTGTAGGGTTGGATCGTCGATAATTTGGATTCAGTAATGTCATCATGAATACTTACAAAATCTTCGACACTGGCTGCTCCATAGGAAGTATAATTAGATGCCGCGATGATCGGATAATTCTGATACTTCGTACCTGTAGTCTGAAGATATCGCTGAGTATAATCAATCTTAGCATCATTCAAAAGCTGAATCGCTGCATTATCACCAATCATACCAAAATAATTCTGAATCAATTCACCATTACCCAGCTTTGCAATAATATCCGTTGAGTAATTTAGTAATTTGTCCTCCCAAGCACCGTAAGAGGTTGCTATTTCACTATTCTCTTTCGTATTCTTCTCTGTAACCATGCGAAGTTCGGAGCGTCGATCCGAGATACGGAAGGTGTCATCATAAACGGTCAGAGTTAAGTCCACCACACCGAGCGCACTACCGCGATTACCTGCCATAATAACGTTCTTCCCATTCATCAGATAATTCTTGCGATCCACATAGGGCAACTGGAAATAGGGTGAAGTCATATCGGTGGTAGGAAACAGATTATGCTCATGTCCGCATACTACGACGTCGATATCCTCAATCTTTGTGAGAGCATAAGCTACATTTTTAAAATTAAGTTCCGGTTTCTCCGGTCCGATTCCGGTGTGAGATAGAGCAATTACGATATCTGCTCCCATATCCTTTAGTTTTTTTGCCTGTATTTTAGCATTCTCTACCATATCTTCCGTCTTGAGAATACCGGTATAGCTATGTGTCTTACCTGTCAGAGTCGGAATCGTCTGCCCGATGATACCGATTTTTACATCCACCTTATGACCTGCGGAAGAGGTTAAGGTTCTTGTAATAAGCATATTCTCCAAGAAAGGATACTCACCTGTCTTGGAATCCATGACATTGGATACTACTGTGATATCTCTGAGTCCGGAACCGTTAAGCTGACGTAAAATATATTCATAGCCATATTCAAAGTCATGATTACCCAGGGTGATTGCATCATAACCTATCTTTGTCATCGCTTTGTAGATTGGCTGAATCTCTTCCTGATTCTCTGCAAATATGTACTCGGTTGTATAATCATAAAGCGTATCTCCGGCATCCAAAGTGATAATACTCTCTGCCGGAACCTCACTTTTCGTCTTCATAATTAAGTCAAACAGTCTTGCAAGACCACCATTGTTATAATCAACACCCAACTCATAGTCCTTGCTGTTCAGCTGTCCGTGAAGGTCTGTTGTACCGATTATTCGGAGATTCACGGTCTCCTTCTGGGATGCAGCCTGTACCTGTGTCAGGTTAAAATCTCCCATCGTCCCTAACATGACGATGCATGCGGCAACTGCACCGATCGCAGCCATCCACTTCATCTTTTTGCTTTTGCTCATTTTTTTCATTCTCTCTCCTTGCCCGTAAAGTAGAATTTCTAGCCTAGCTCTCTCATACAATAGCAGAAAGCAAATATACCTTTACTCTCGATATCGATCATATAAAATCGGGAGAAGCTCATCACCTCTCTAAAAGTATTCATAAATCTATAAGCCGGATATATGAAAACTTGATAAGGTTATACTGCTCTCCCGATCCTTCTAAAATATAGAAATTCATTTACTAATATTAGTCACCATTGCCAGTGTTTCACATCCTAGTCACATTCTAGGGGGCTAATAAGTCAATTTGGTGGCAAATTTCTTACGAATTGTTTACCATTTTATTAATCTGCGGTTGTATCAGTTCCAAAAGGCGTTCTGTCTGATCTGTCAGATACAGATATCCCATTAAGGCTTCCAATCCGGTAGCCGTACGATATTCCACAACGCCGGCATTCTTAGCCGAGGTAAAGGACTTGGCATTGCGGCCACGTTTAAAGATCGCAGTCTCTTCTTCGGTAAGATCATCCTTGATGGTATGATACAAATCAGCCTGTGCTGATGCTTGTACCAATATGGAGCAGCGTTTATGAAGCTTATTTACCGGTGCGTTTCCACTTTCCACGACACAGGTACGAATAATCAGATCAAAGATAGAATCTCCGATAAAGGCCAAGGTCAACGGAGAATAGGTTTTAATATCCGTCTTCGGTATGCTGAGTGTATTCCGGATTAATTCGGCGAATCGGATTCCTGATATATCTTTGCTTAGCTCCTCTTCCATCTTACTCCTTCTCTGGTATCCTCCAGAACTATTCCCTGATTCAATAACAAATTTCTGATTTCATCCGATCTTTGGAAGTTCTTGTTCTTTCTGGCTGCCTGACGTTCTTCAATTAACTTCTCGATATCCGCATCCAGTAATTCTTCTTCCTTCTTGGTGATTATACCGAGGATATCACATAGCTTCACAATCAATTCGTAGGTCTCCTGAACAAAGACCTTGCTGCTGCCACTATTGCAGTATGTGTTCGCGAGCTTGACTAATTCAAAGATTGCCGCGATGGCATCCGCAGTATTAAAGTCATCATCCAGAGCTGCTTTATACTTCTCGTGCAAGCCCTGTGTATCCTGCAGCAATTGATTCTCTGCATCACTTACCTCTCTATCCTCCAAAGAATTACCGGTAAGCAGGAAATCAAGCTGACCCACCGCAGTGAGTATTCTGGTAAGAGAGTTCTTGGCTGCTTCCATCAGCTCCTTACTAAAATTCAAGGGGCTGCGATAATGAGAATTCAGCATAAAGAACCGCACCACCTGAGGGTCATATTGCTCACATATCTCACGAACCGTGAAGAAGTTACCCTCGGATTTTGACATCTTCTTGTTATCAATATTTAAAAATGCGTTATGCATCCAATAATGCGCAAATTCCTTTCCGTTGCAAGCCTCACTCTGAGCAATTTCATTCTCGTGATGAGGGAAGATCAGATCTTCTCCGCCGGCATGAATATCTATCTGCTCACCAAGGTATTTTCTGCTCATTTCGGAACACTCAATATGCCAGCCGGGTCTTCCTTCACTCCAGGGAGAGGTCCAGTAGGGCTCCCCTTCCTTCTTCGGCTTCCAGAGTACAAAATCCATCGGATCTTCCTTCTCATCACTGATCGCTATTCGAGCTCCTGCTTCCAGGTCATCGATCTTCTTCTTGGAAAGCTTTCCGTATTCCCCGAAGCTTCTTGTCTTAAAATATACGGTACCATTTTTCACGTAAGCGTGCCCCTTCTTTATCAGGTCGCCGATCATCTCGATCATACCGTCGATCTCCTCGGTTGCCTTCGGATGCATCGTTGCTTCTCTCACATTCAAGGCTTCCATATCTGTACGGAATTCTTTGATATATCTCTCAGAAATTTCAGTTGCAGATACTCCTTCCTCATTTGCTTTCTTGATAATCTTATCATCCACATCCGTGAAGTTCGATACAAACTTCACCTCGTATCCAAGATATTCCAGATATCTTCGGAAGGAATCAAAGACGATAACGGGTCTTGCGTTACCGATATGAATGTAATTGTATACGGTCGGACCGCAGACATACATCCGCACCTTTCCTTCCTCCAAGGGTATAAATTCTTCTTTTTTCTGAGTTAAGGTATTATAGATTCTCATGTGTTCTGCCTCCTAAATTTTCATATTATTGGTCGGAAGTGTCTCCTGTAGTTATTAATTTTTTACTTAATATCATTGATTTTCTTTTCCAGCTCATCCAGCTTGCCATACAATCTCTTCAGTTCGGTTCTCAGACAGATATTTTCATTTTGGAGACAGGCCATCTCCTTCTTCACCGGGTCAGGCAGATGAACCTGATCCATATCCTCTCTGGGAACACGGACATCATTCATCTTAACTATTCTTCCCGGGACCCCGACTACAGTGGAATTCGCTGGTACCTCGGACAGAACCACTGATCCTGCACCGATTTTTGAGTTTTCACCAATCGTGAAGGAACCTAATATCTTTGCTCCTGCACTGATCATCACATTATTGCCTATGGTAGGATGACGCTTGCCATGCTCCTTACCGGTACCTCCGAGAGTCACCCCCTGATATAGAGTAACATTGTCTCCGACAATCGCTGTCTCACCAATAACCACACCGTGTCCATGGTCAATGAATAAGCCTTTCCCGATGGTAGCACCCGGATGAATCTCAATACCAGTCTTTCTTACGGTTCTCTGCGAAAACCATCTGGCAAGAAAATAGTGTTTTTTTAAATATAGATAATGTGCTATGCGATATCTTATGATCGCACGAAAGCTGGGGTAGAGAAAAACCTCAAACGGTGTCTTAATTGCAGGATCTCTTTCTTTAATTATCTGCATTTCTCCCTTGATATATTTGATTACACCCATACTTACATCCCCTTTTTTGTTGGATATGAATTCTTTATTACAGGACAAAAAAAACCGCCTCTCCGTATAGAGGCGGTGAAATACGCGGTTCCACTCTATTTGTAAGCCATCAAAACATAAAGACTTACATCTTTTACAGGTAACGGCTGTTCCCGAGCCCAGCTAAGCAAATGCCTCACCGAACCAGCTCCCGGATGCACTTCCCTCATAGTTTTGTAAAGAATGCTTTCAGCCGGTGACATTCCATCTCTGCTACTATGCTATGAGCTACTTTTCCGTTCATCGCTTTTCTATATTATACTGCATATTTTATGCAGTATTCAGAATTTTGTCAATACATTTCAAAGAATGATGTAAAAGTTGAAGATGTCAAAAGGGACAGAATACCTTTTTCCGAATAGCCTATACTGCTATTGCAAACGAGCTTACATAGCAGGATAGGCTATTCGGAAAGCACCTTCGGTGCTTTTGACACTTCAGTTCACATTTCATTCATGCAATTTATCAGCGTTTGGAACAGCCACTGCAGCCTTCACAACCGGCAGCAGTTGCTTTTGGCGTTATATCATATTGATAATTCTGTACACTCTCCAGTAAAGAAACCGCGCTTGCAGCAATGCCAAGTCCTGCACCCGTGAAGCCAAGTCCCTCCTCCGTTGTTGCTTTTACATTGACGCGGTCCTCCTCTATCCCAAGTGCTTCGCTGATATTCTTCACCATGTCAGGTATATAAGCTGCCAGCTTCGGTCTCTGGGCAATGATGGTCGAATCGATATTCTCGATCAGATAAAGCTTCTCCTCCAGAAGTTTTCCTACCTGCTTAAGTAATTCAATGCTGGAGATTCCCTTGTAAGCCTCATCGGTATCCGGGAAATGCTTACCAATATCTCCGAGGGCAGCGGCTCCGAGTAATGCATCCATGATAGCATGCAGCAGTACATCTGCATCGGAATGGCCTAACAAGCCCTTTTCATAAGGAATCTTTATCCCGCCTAAGATCAGTTCTCTATCCTCCACTAATTTATGAACATCATAACCGTTTCCAATTCTCATCTATTTTAAATCCTCCTTGTTCTTATAACAAAATGTGAAATCAACCTAAAAAAAGCTTAAGTAGCTCTTCAAAGTTATTATACTGGAAGTATCACAATTAATCCAGTTCCATTTCTTATCCTGAGGTAAGATATTCTCTCCTGATTTCTATTAATCTGAATTGCTTCCCTATTCAAATTTTTACCTTAGTCTTAATGATATCCCTGGTCTGGAAAATCAATATGCTTAAGGTAATAATCCTGGAAATCAGATTCCATAGACAGATGCACTTCCTTCGCACTTTGAATGATATTTCTTAAGCGTTTAACAAATTGGGGATCTCTTCCGTAGCTAAGCGCTCCTGCCAGGGAGCTGTTACCTATTGTAATCACCTTATGCCTAAGCTCCTCCGGTAACAGTCCTATCACAACTGCTTTATTAAGATCAAGATCAAATCCGAAGCCCCCTGCCAGATATACCTTATCCAGCCCCGAATACGATATCCCGTATCTGGTTAGAAGCATCTCTATTCCGGCTCGGATCGCCGCTTTCGCTAGCTGCAGTTCCCGCACATCCTTTTGCGTAAAGAGTATCCGGGTAGTTTCGTCCTTATATATTGGATAGCCGTGAGTAAAATAATCATCCGCTAGAAGACCGGTAGCATCCATGGCACCGGATTGCAGCAGCTCTGCACACAGCTCTACCACACCGGTTCCGCAGATGCCTCTCGGTGTCTCGTTTTTTATTGTGCCAATGTGAAGCATTTGTCCAACTATTGTTACACGGTTGATTGCTCCCGGGATACTTGCCATACCGCAGGAAATATTGCCTCCCTCAAAAGCAGGTCCGGCGGCAGTGGAGCCGACGAGCAGCTTCTCCCTGTAACCGATCGCTATCTCACCGTTTGTTCCCAGATCGATCAGCAGATTAATCCTATCGGTGCGATCAAAATTGCAGACACCAAGCCCGGCGACAATATCCCCACCTACAAAGGTCGAGATACCCGGCAGAATCGATACGGGAACCTCTTGAAGCTTCTCCATTCCTACCGCTACCAAAAAATCAGAAGCAGTCCCACTACATTCATCTATATAATCATACTGAAATAATTCATGAAAGGACAGCTCTTCTACTTCGATGTTCATCGGAGAGAAAGGATATACTCCCAGATTATCACAGGGATAGCCCATCAGAAGATGGATCATGGTCGTATTACCGGCGATTGTAATACGGCGTATCGGTTCTGCCTTCTCTCCTGCCAGACGAAGCAGTTGCAGAATCCCTGTTTTTAAGCTTTGCCGAATGATATCTTTTAATTTGTTGCTCTTACCATCTATGCTTGCTTTCATTCTGGATACAATATCGGATCCGAAAGCTCTCTGTGGGTTCACACCGGAATACGTAGCCAGTGTGGTACCTGTCCGAGCATCAATTAACATAAATGCAAGAGTCGTCGTACCCAAATCAATTCCGATATAAGAGCCTTCCATATCCGTCGGATGTAAAGAAGCCAACGTGAAGGATTTACTGCTTTGTGTCAAAACCTGCATCTCATCCTCCCCGGATGAGAGCATACTTATCGTGATATCCTCCGTAGGATAAGCAGTGCAAGCCAGCCGTATGCCGTCTTCAAGCTCCTTCGGTGTGAGCCTTTTGTTGTCCACACTGCTGATTGCTACATGTCCTTCTAGAATCTTCACTTTACATTTGCCGCACGTTCCCCGTCCACCGCAGTCCGATGGATAGGATATTCCATGGCGTTGCATGGCGACATGGACACTCTCCTTACCGGAGGCTTCTATCGTGAACATTTCCTGCTTCTGCAAGATATGGATATCATAATTCTTCTCCATCCATCTTCTCCTTACTTTCTGTTCCTATGACTAAGTATGCTCATTAAACCTTATTATACCATGAACTTCGTTCCTAGTCTTCAGCTCCGATCGTATACTTTCAAGCAAGCTTGAAGTATGCTCACTACGCTTTTATTATATCATAAATAAAAAAAATGTGCTGCAAGTCTGCAACACATTCCAAATAGCGAAGGACGGATTTGAACCGCCGACACCGCGGGTATGAACCGCGTGCTCTCGCCAACTGAGCTACTTCGCCATATTCAATTCATTCCCGATAAGAGCTCATCTCTTCTCAAGGGTTTTCATGAAAATGGGACCTATAGGGCTCGAACCTATGACCCTCTGCTTGTAAGGCAGATGCTCTCCCAGCTGAGCTAAGATCCCTTTCGAAAGTACTTTTTCATTATATTCATTTGATCGCTCTTTGTCAAGAGGACAATCTTTAAATTCTTCTAATTTTATAAAAAATTCAAACATAAAACGGGTCAGAAAAAGGCTTCTTCTTATTAATAAAGCGATGCGAGGCTGTATCCAAATACTCATAATGATGGAAGGAAAGAATAACATGCATCCCAACCTGTTAAGCATACTTAGCAAGCTTATCAGGTTGGAATGCGCGTTCACATTGCTCACATTTGCCTATGCGTATACTGCACTGTTCGATGAACCGATTGCTTTAAAACTGCAGCAATCCGGACAGCTCCTTCCGGTAAATGATATGCAGCTCATGCAGTGCTCTTGTCGTTGCAACATACAGAAGCTTTGCATCCTCGTCCGAGGTATGATAGCTTTCCTCACTCGGATTCCAGATAATAACGCAGTCAAACTCCAAACCTTTTGTCATATGAATCGGTAATACCATATTACCGCTGCTAAAGGTCATCTCTTCGATATTATCCTCCCTGTGCTCAATCTTTACATGAGGACTTAAAAGCTTTGTTACCCTTTGAGTCTCCTCGATGGTACGGCATATGATTGCTATCGTATCGTATCCATCCTCCCTCATTTTCCTGATGCACTCTACCGTTCTTTGCACCATTTGCTTCTCGTCCTCTGTCTTAATCAGAGCGACCTCTTTCCCATGACGGATGATCGGTTCGATATCATAAGTCTGAAAGGAACATTTTTTTAGTATTTTACTTGCAAAATCCGAGATCTCCACTGTATTTCGATAGCTCTTTGCGAGAACATAAAAGCGATCCTTCTCGGGGTTAAATACCTCCTGCTTTAAGCTCTCCCAATCATTCATACCTGTGTCATAATAAATATTCTGCGATACGTCTCCCATAATGGTATAGGTGCAATTCTTAAACAGCTTCTTAAATATCTGGAAAAGCATAACACCGAAGTCCTGTGCTTCATCTATGATGATATGGCTTACATATTCATAATCCCGGGTCATCTTAATTCTTCGTTTGATGTAGTTAAGCATTCCAAGATCATAGATATCGATCTGCTTGCCCTTCAGCCGCTCAAGAAGCAGCTCAATTACATTCTCTCCGGCTATTTTGTAGCCGAGCTCTATATACTTACTTTGGTTTCGGCAGAGATCTTCCAGAAATTGAATATAGATTTGCATAAAGTCATATTTTCTATTACGATTTCCGAAATAGCTTTTGAAAAGGTTTACTTGTACTCGTAAATCCTCCTTCCGAAGTTCCGCCTCTTCTCCGATGGATTTTACCTTGTAGGCAAGGCGTTTATTTAAGAGATCGATCTTCTCCTGGAGTGGCAGCTCTTCAAAGAAATTCATGAAGTACAGGATCTCATCCTTGGAATATATAATTTGATCGTTAAGCTCAACAGACTCGGTATTGATTGCCTCGAGCTCATATTGCTTCATGAAGTGAACCAGAGCGCGGATAAAATCGATTGAGCCTTTGAACCGCTTGAGCTCTGAGTTCTCTTTCTCTTCGTTATGCTTATTCAGCTTCAGAAAGCTGTTCGCAAGCTTATATTTTCCCTTCTTATAATCAAAATCCTTGTCCAGTAAGAGGAGTAAGAAATCCTCCATCGTCATCTGATTAACATTATAGACATCCAGATTAGGCAATACTCCGGTGATATAATTAAGTAGCATCTTGTTACTGCCGATGATATAGAATTCATCCGGTCTCAGCTTTTCTTTATAGTTATATAAAATATACGAGATACGGTGCATCGCTACAGTCGTCTTACCGCTTCCTGCCACACCCTGTACAATAACGCTGTGCCAGGGAGTATCGCGGATGATATCGTTTTGCTCTTTTTGAATCGTAGCAATGATCTCTCCCAGAACGACTTCCTTGTTCTTGCTAAGATACTTAGTCAGGAATTCATCATTGGCAATCACATCCGAGTCATAAAAGTCGATCAGCTTACCCTGCTCGATCTCATAGGTCCTTTTCAGAAATAGCTCTATCTCGATCCTCTCTCCGAACGGGGTAGGGTAGGAGCTCTTTCCGATATCACTTTCATAATAAACACTGGAGATTGGTGCTCTCCAATCAATAATCAGATTCTCAGTAATATTCTTACGAACACCATTCTTACCAAGATACAGGCTATAGGCGACCTTATCTCCGACTTCCTTATAATCAATCCTTCCGAAGTACGGTTTCTTCAGTGCCAATCGGTTTTTATTCAGTGTCCGTTCAATCTGTGACTTCATATCCAGTCCGATCACCAAATCATTATGCAGCTCCGGATTCGCAGAACGATAATTATCATATAATTCCTTGGTCTCGGCACTGAGGTCTATGAATTCCTTTTGGTATTTATCAATATTTTGTTGTATTACTTCAATGCATTGCTCCAGATGCTTCTCTTCCAGCTTACGTTCCAGGCCGGAGCTCATACTGCCTTCTGCAGCTTCCAGTTCCTTTAATTTTCTTGCTTCCTGCATATTAGCCTCCTTACGAATCATTGTTTATGATGATTTGGCAAACTCAAAATTTATGATGAAAGTGTCAAAAGCATTTTAGGTGTTTTCCTGATACAATAGATTGCTATTGCAAGCTTGCATATTTGTCTATTGTATTAGGAAGAGTGCACAGCGCCTTCTGACACTTTAAGTCTACTATGGAAAAAAAATATTACTAGACTTTTTCTTTCACCTGTGGTATGATGCACAATGTAGTGTGCCTACATGAAGCTGGAAGCTGTCAGAATATTCTGACAGCTTCTTTTTATGTGCAGTGTGTCCAGCGAAGCTGGATCACACTTGCCCAGGCACCACTTTATCACGAACCGGTTGATTTATAATGTCTCACACCAAATCTCCATAGGCCGTAACAGGGAAGGGAAAACAGACACCCCACGAGCGGCAGGAGCATATACTGCCAGACCTGCGTCTTTCCGGTAATATACAAGAATGGATAATATTGAAACAAGGCATACGGTACAAGGAAGGTACAGAAACGAAGTACTCCCTTTCCGTAGATGTCAACCGGATATTTTCCGTACTCTCTGGCACCGTCGGTCAGAATGTTCATAAATTCCAATCCCTCCAGAGTAAAAAAACAGATACCGGCATAAATAATAAATAGGCATCCGAAGATAACCGTTCCTCCAATAATCATCAGAATAACTGTGATAATCTTGGTTGCATCCCAGTGAATCCCGGAAGATTTCACGCCGTACACCAGCATCAGAATAGCTTGAAGCATTCGTCCGATCCTTGTAAATTCCATTTTCCCTGATACCACCTGTAGGATAATGCCTCTTGGTCGCAACAACATACGGTCAAATTCTCCGTTACCGATCGTTGACGCAAAGAGATCAAAGCCCCGCATAAACATCTCAGCCAAAGAATAGCTCATTAATATAATTGAAAAGCAAAGGAGCACCTCACTGAAGGTATAGCCTTTCACTCTTTGAAAACGTTCAAACATAAACAATATGCCAAGGAATACATTAAAGGACACCAAAAATTGTCCGATGGTAGTCAATAAGAAGGATAGCTTGTACTGCATGGCACCCTTCAGATGTATCCCGAAAAATTTCAGGTATAATCTCATCATTTTCCCCCATTTCTTAGCTTTATTTAAGAGGTTATTTCAAAATATTTATCTAGCTTCCGATAAACCTTAACGCGAAAGCCTCTAGCCTCCCTGAACCACAACTCTCTTAAGTGCAACTGACATAAGACGTCTTCCGGCCCAGATCAGCACTACAATCCAAAACAATTGTAGGCCTGCTCTTTCAAAGATTTGTGTTCCGCTAATATCTCCAGAATAGATTCTAAGCGGAACATTCTGCATAGAGGCAAAGGGAAGCAGCTCAATCACCTGACGGATGCCTCCCGGTAGGAACGGCAAAGGAATTACTGCTCCTGCAAAAAATTCAACCAATGACACCGATACCATCCGGACTCCCACCGATGAATATGTGAAAAAGGTCGCGATATAGACTAACATGCCATATGCCAGTACCACTAAAAAGCTTAAAACTCCTGTAATTAAAAACCATACACCCGCCATGATACCGGCGGGCAGTCGGATACCGTAGGGAGCAGGCAAAAATACAGCAAACAGCAAGATTGGCATACATCGCAGCACAGCCTTCGATAAACGGTTCGCCATACTTCGAAAGAACCACATAGAATAAAGGTCCAGCGGTCTGCATAGCTCATAAGCAATACTGCCTTCCGTGATTGACTGAAAGATGTCATTTTCAAAAATCCAACCCATAAATAGGGCTAGAAATGCTTGTTGTAGCCACAGGTAAGAGGCTAATGATTGAAAAGACATCGGGAAGGAAGCCCCGTCCACTTCATAAAAAGCCTTGTAGAGCAATAATCCCATGATTCCCCATACAAACTGTGTCGCTATTCCGGCTGCCGCAGCTGCCCTGTACTGAAGGCCTGCGATGAATTTGATACGGAATAGGGAGAGATATTCTGACAAATTATATTTTTCGGATATTTTCTTATCCACAACAAATCAACTCCAATCCTCTCTGCCACCTCAATCGATACTTCGTGCCAAGTAACCTTATCGATCGATTAATGGGCATGGTAATTTCCCTCTCTTTCGTAAAAGAGTGGGTATATTATATCTGATATTGGTGATAAAGCTTTGCGACGGTCTCGTCAATCGAAGAAGCGTCTACCGATAGATCGATAACCTCTACTTGTCTGGAAATCTGTGATATTGCATCGGAAACACTGAGTACCGACAAGTCAATATCGAATTCTGCCAGCTGATTGCTGATGGATAACGGCTGCATTCCTTCACAGGGTATTATCGTTCCTCCGCCATGTTCAACGGTAAGCCGCTTATTGGTAGCAAACTGTTTACGTATCTCCTCCAGACTGCCATCCATAAGTATCTTCCCCTTACCGATCAGTATAATCCTCTTTGTCAGAGTCTCTATGTCCTGCATGTCATGGGTAGTAAGGATTACGGTAGTCTTATGTGTCTTGTTACGCTCCAGAATAAAATCTCGGACAGCCAGCTTGGATACTGCATCAAGTCCGATGGTAGGCTCGTCCAGAAATAAGAGCCTTGGACTGTGAAGCAGGGAAGCAGCAAGCTCGCAGCGCATGCGCTGGCCTAAGGACAGCTGCCTGGTAGGTGTCCTTATAATCTCTGAGAGATTCAATAAGGTAACCAGCTCCTCCCTATTGTTGTTGTAAACCTTTGTTGGAATTTTGTAAATGTCCCGCAGTAGTTCAAAGGAATCAATCACAGGCACATCCCACCATAGCTGGGAGCGTTGACCGAAGACAACTCCGATTTCCCTTACATGTGCTGTTCTGTCTTTCCAGGGAACTCTTCCATCGATGCTACAGTATCCGCTGTCAGGAGTTAAGATCCCACTTAACACCTTAATCGTACTGCTCTTACCTGCACCGTTGGGACCGATATACCCGACCATTTCTCCATCCCCAATGGTAAAAGAGATATCGTCGAGCGCTTTGATGCATTCATACTGCTTGTGAAATAAAGCCTTGAATGCCTCTGAGAATCCGGCATTGCGCCGGCTGACCTTGAAGGTCTTAGAGACGTGTTCCACTTGAATCATATTGTTCCTCCTGGTAGTAATATTTTTTCAAATATCTTGCCAAGCGACGGCGTACCAGACCGGTACACTTTTTTTCTTGGATTTTGCCAAGAAAACCCGTGGTTAATATTTAATTTAGCGAAAAATTATTCTAGCACGACACACAAATATTGTCAACTGATTTTCATCTCATTTTTCATCAAAAGATATTCCTTTGGTGATAGATTGAATTCTCCGAGACGAAACTTATCCTCCTCGTAATGTAGTATATTAATACAGGTATTCTTAAGGATTATCTTCCCTGTACCAGTTTTACCACTGCTTAAGACGGATAATACCGAATTGATGGAAGCGCCGTGGGATACCATAATGATATTATCCTTCGGGAAGCGTTTTGCATATGTATAAAGGGAACCGAACATCCGCTCACAAAGCTTGTCCCAGGGTTCCTTATCGTCCTTTTCGCCGGAGGCATAAAAGGCTTCCCTCTCCTGCGGTGTCATTCCGGATACCTTTGAGAAGTCACGCTCGGTAATTCCCACTTCGGTAATCAGTTTCGAGATTCCCAACTGCGAAGCGATAATCTCTCCCGTCCTTCTGGCACGAATTAATGGACTTGTGACCACTGCCTCAAACCGCTCCCCGGCTAATGCCAGACCGCATTCCTCTGCCTGAAGAATCCCTGTCTCATTTAAAGCGATGTCTTCTCTTCCCTGAAACCTGCCCTGTCGATTCCAATCTGTCTCTCCATGTCTGATCAAGTATATCTTCATATTGTTCACTCCGGTATCTTAATATTACTCTATTCTATCTTATGTGCCTCAGATTTTCCACAAAAACTTTTACTCTTTCGTTCTATTGAATAAAAAGCATCCCAAGGGTCCGATCTCTTGCCTGACCCCTGGGATGCATAGGATGTTTTATACTACTATACGCTGACCGAAACCTTCTTCCCGTTACTCTCAAATATCTCTCTTGCCTGTGCAACGAGAGCCTTATCCGGTTCCTTCGTATCCGATAACGTATAGGATAACCCCATTTCCTTCCACTTATATTCACCCATCTTGTGGAAGGGAAGCAATTCAATTCTGGATACATTCGGATAAAGATCCAGATGGTCGGAAAGCTTCCTGACACTATCCAGATTGTCTGTAAGTCCCGGTACGAGTACATAACGGATCCAGGTCTCAATTTTATTCTCGCGAAGGTAATTCAATAGCCTTAGCGTTGGATCTAATGGCACACCGGTTACCTCTTTATAGACAATCGGGTCATAATTCTTAATATCAAGCAGTACCAGATCGGTATAACGAAGCACCTCCTGTACTGCCTCATTCCAGATAAAACCGGAGGTATCAATAGCAACGGAGATTCCCTGACCTTTCAGCTTCTTTACTACCTCAAGAATAAACTCCGCCTGAAGCAGGGGCTCGCCGCCGGTAAAGGTCACTCCGCCGCGGGAGAAATCCATATATGATTTATATTTTATGATCTCCTCATATAGCTGGTCCGGGGTATATTCCGTACCTTTATGAACCTCCCAGGTATCCGGATTATGGCAGAACCGACAACGAAGCGGACATCCTTGCAGGAATACGACAAAACGAATTCCGGGACCATCTACCGTTCCGAAGCTTTCTAACGAATGAATTCGTCCCAGTACACTCATATATCAGCTCTCCTTTCATCCCTTCCCATTCCTAACGTTCGTGGAAGGTACGATTGATTACATCCAACTGCTGCTCACGATTTAATTTAATGAAATTAACCGCATAGCCGGATACTCGAATGGTCAGCTGAGGATATTTTTCCGGGTGCTCCATTGCATCCAACAGCGTCTCACGATCAAATACATTGACATTGATATGATGTCCTTTGCTGTGGAAGAAGCCATCCAGCAGATCCTTCAGATTCTCCTTGCGTTCCTCCAGGTTCTTACCTAAAGCCTTCGGTACGATAGAGAAGGTGTAGGAGATACCGTCCTCCGCGTGACGATAAGGAAGCTTGGCAACAGAAGCCATCGATGCGATTGCACCCTTCTTGTCTCTTCCATGCATCGGATTGGCACCAGGTGCGAAGGGCTCTCCCGCCTTACGTCCATCCGGAGTACTTCCTGTTTTCTTACCGTACACCACATTAGAGGTAATTGTCAAGACAGAAAGGGTCTGCTTTGCATTACGGTAGGTCTTAACCTTGCGAAGCTTATTCATGAATTTCTCAACGATATCAATTGCAATTTGATCAACGCGGTCATCATTATTACCGTAAGCAGGATATTCTCCTTCGATCTCATAATCCACTGCAAGTCCTGCCTCATTGCGTATTACCTTAACCTTCGCAAACTTGATCGCAGATAAGGAGTCCGCAACAACGGAAAGTCCGGCGATACCACAGGCTTCGGTACGAAGGATATTGATATCGTGAAGAGCCATCTGAAGACGCTCATAATTATATTTGTCATGCATGTAGTGAATTACATTCAGAGTATTGATATAAAGCTCAGACAACCAATCCAGAGTCTGATCGAACTTTGCCATCACCTCATCATAATTCAAATAATCTCCGGTGATTGGAGCAAACATCGGGCCTACCTGATCTCCGTAGATCTCATCCTTACCGCCATTGATGGCATAAAGCAATGCCTTTGCCAGGTTTGCACGAGCTCCGAAGAACTGCATCTGCTTACCGATACGCATCGCAGATACACAGCAGGCAATACCGTAATCATCTCCCCAGACATCACGCATGATATCATCACTCTCATATTGGATTGAACTGGTATCGATGGATACCTTTGCACAATACTTCTTGAAAGACTCCGGTAAGAATACGGACCAGAGTACAGTCAGGTTCGGCTCCGGCGCAGGTCCCAGATTGGTAAGAGTATGGAGAATACGATAACTGCTCTTGGTTACCAGAGTACGTCCGTCCAGTCCCATACCACCGATGGATTCCGTAACCCAGGTAGGATCTCCGGAGAACAAATCATTATAGGAAGGGGTACGAAGGAAACGAACCATACGAAGCTTCATAACGAACTGATCCATCAGCTCCTGAATCTCCTCTTCGGTAATCAATCCATTTCTTAAATCTCTCTCATAATAGATATCAAGGAAGGTGGTAACTCTGCCTAAACTCATTGCTGCACCGTCCTGCTCCTTGATTGCACCTAAATAGGCGAAGTAAGTCCACTGAGTAGCCTCAAAGGAATTCTTCGCAGGTTTGCTGATATCATAGCCATAGGAAGCAGCCATAACCTTAAGCTGCTTTAAGGAATCAATCTGCTCACTGATTTCTTCGCGTAACCGAATGTCAGGGGATTCTAAGATTGGAATCTCTAGGAGCTTCTTTTCCTGCAGCTTTTCTTCAATCAAAAAGTCAACACCATATAATGCAACTCTTCGATAATCACCGATGATCCTGCCTCTGCCATAAGCATCCGGAAGACCCGTGATAATACCGGTATGTCTTGCTTTCTTCATTGCATCAGTATAAGCGTCAAAAACACCATCATTGTGTGTTTTTCTATTCTCGGAATAAATCTCTTCTGTCTTTTTATCTAATTTATAGCCATACGATTCCAGTGCATTCTTTACGACACGGATACCGCCGTTTGGCATAATACCACGTTTCAGAGGCTTATCGGTCTGGTAGCCTACGATCAGCTCCATCTCTTTATCAAGATATCCTGGGCCGAAGGCGATGATCGTGGAAGGCTTCTCTGTCTCTGCCTCCAGAATCCCCTTCTTATTCTCCTCCTTCATCAGCTCCATTACCTTGTTCCAGAGCTTGGTGGTTCGTTCGGTCGGTCCTGCAAGGAAGCTCTCATCTCCCTCATAAGGTGTATAATTATGCTGAATGAAACTCCTTACATTGACATCTGTCATCCAACTACCTGGTTTAAATTCATACCATTCCTGTTTTGCCATAATACTTCATCCTTTCCACCGTCTTCCACGGCACTATGTTTTCATCATAAAAAGTCATTGGTAAATCATACCTTGGGTAATTTACACCTTATTCTTAACATGATATCAAAATAATTACTGTGATTTAAATCACGAAATGAGCCTAAAATTATTTCCAATAGTTATCAAGTGACTCCATTTTAGTGTTCCTCATCCATGGCTTTTGTATTATAGAACAAACTATGCACAGATACAAGAAGAGAATGCTGCAAAATCATCTGCAGCATTCTCTCCACTTCTGTATGATATATTCTAAACACCTGAATTAGGCCAAATTACTATAGCCAATCAGACTCTTGTCAACCGCCTTCGCTGCCTCGCGACCTTCACGGATTGCCCATACAACCAGGGACTGTCCGCGATGCATATCGCCTGCCACAAAGATCTGATCCACATTCGTTTGATATCTGCCTGCATCGGTTTTCACATTCGACCTTGCATCAAGTTCGAGACCAAATGCTTCTGCTACATAAGACTGCGTCCCTAAAAAGCCTGCCGCGATTAGTACCATATCGACCTCGACAATGGTCTCACTTCCGGCAACCTCAGTCATTATCATACGCTTGGTAGCTTCATCCTGTTTATTTTCCAGATGGACGATCACAGCCTTACATAGATTACCCTGTTCATCTGCTACGAATTCCTTCACTGTCGTCTGATAGAGTCTGGGATCATTGCCAAAGGTATCGATGGCTTCCTCCTGACCATAATCTGTCTTGCAAACCTTAGGCCATTCGGGCCAGGGATTATTCTCCGCCCTGGCTTCCGGAAGCTTTGGAAGCATCTCGAGCTGTATTACACTGACCGCTCCCTGCCTGATCGAGGTGCCAACGCAGTCATTACCGGTATCTCCGCCGCCGATGACCATAACCTTCTTACCTTTCGCACTCAGGGTAAAATGATCCATCTCTGTGACCTTAGTTGTTCCTGTGTCGAGTAGGTCCTTTGTTGCTGCTTTCAGATAATCTACAGCAAAAAAGATACCCTTTGCTTCTCTGCCCGGTACCTTGATATCTCGGGGGTTAGAAGCGCCACAGGCTAAGATGATACGGTCATATTCCTTCCTAAGCTTGCTTGCCTTATAATTACCGCCGATGTCCGCACCTGTAACAAAGATAACACCTTCCTCCTTCATGATATCAATTCTACGGTCAATGACCCATTTCTCCAACTTCATATTCGGTATCCCATACATCATTAAGCCGCCGATCCGATCGGAACGTTCAAATACGGTTACCAAATGACCACGTTTATTCAATTGATCTGCTGCTGCAAGACCTGCAGGACCGGAACCGATGACTGCCACCTTCTTGCCGGTACGTATCTGCGGAGGATTCGCTTTCATATAACCTGCTTCATAACCGTATTCTGCTATTGCGTATTCATTGTCCTTGATTGTCACCGGATCACCGTTTAGTCCGCAGGTGCAAGCCGATTCACAGGGAGCAGGGCAGACTCTTCCGGTAAATTCCGGGAAATTGTTAGTCTTCATCAGACGGGATAGGGACATCTTCATATTGTCTCTGTACAAAAGATCATTCCATTCAGGTATCAGATTCTGCAGTGGACACCCCGAAGCCATCCCTCCAAGGATCATGCCGGACTGGCAAAAGGGTACGCCACATTCCATACAGCGTGCACCCTGGCATTTGCGTTCCTCCATGGACAGAGGCTGATGGAATTCATCAAAATGCTGTAATCTATTCTTCGGTGGCTCAGCATAGTTCTGAGCTCTTTTATATTCCATAAATCCGGTTGGTTTTCCCATACTTATACATTCCTTTCTTCACATCCGTCTTCGCATCCTGAGCAATTACCAGATGAATTGCCATAAGGTTGATTTCTTGAAGGGTTTTGCGTTCAATATCTGACACTATTGGGGAATAGCTATTGTCTCTCCCCTTCCCGCAAAACCCCTTATAATGATTTATTTCTTGGTATTTGCGAAGAATGCTTCGATCTGTGCCTGTTCGCTGCTGAGTCCCTTTTCCTCCATTAATACTATGGTCTGCAGCATTCGTCTGTAGTCATGAGGAATGATTTTCTTAAATTTCGGCAGATAAGCTGCGAAGTTCTCCAGGATCTCCTTGCCTTTGGGTGAGTTCGTATATTTTACATGTTCTGTAATCATTTCCTTCAATTCAAGTACATCATATTTCTCTGTCACTGCTTCAAAGGATACCATTCCTTTATTCAGCTTCTTATATAAATCACTGTCTTCATCCAGCACATAAGCGATACCACCACTCATACCTGCAGCAAAATTCTTACCTGTCTTACCGAGTACAGCCACTCTGCCACCGGTCATATATTCACAACCATGATCGCCGACGCCTTCTACGACAGCGGTTGCACCGGAGTTACGGACACAGAAGCGTTCTCCAGCCACACCGTTGATATAGGCTTTACCACTGGTTGCACCGTAAAGAGCAACATTACCGATGATGATATTTTCATCTGCCTTGAACTTGCTATTCTTCGGAGGATAAGCAACCAGCTTACCGCCGGATAAGCCTTTTCCAAAATAGTCGTTACTGTCACCCTCCAGCTCAATTGTTAATCCCTTGGGAATAAATGCGCCAAAGCTCTGTCCTCCGCTCCCGCAGGCTTCGATTACGTAAGTATCTTCCTTTAAGGTGGTTCCATGCTTTCTGGTTATCTCTGAACCAAGGATGGTAGCAAAAGAACGATCCGTGTTACCAACCTTCAGTTTCACCTTTTGAGTATGTTTTTCTGATAGCTTGAACTTCTTTAGAAGTATCTTCTCATCCATGGTATTCTCGAGCTCAAAATCATAGATTTGGGTAGGATCATAATGGCAACCCTCACCCTTTTCGATAAAAGGATTGTTGAGTATCGCACTTAGATCTACGGTCTTCGCTCTTTCATCCTGTAGGATGGTATCCTTCATCCGAAGTAAATCTGTACGACCAACCATCTCATCCATCGTCCTAAAGCCTAACATTGCCATATACTCACGAAGCTCCTGCGCAACAAATCGCATAAAATTTTCCACATATTCCGGCTTACCCTTAAAGTTTTTACGAAGTTCCGGATTCTGAGTAGCGACACCAACCGGGCAGGTATCCAGATTACATACACGCATCATCACACAGCCTAAGGTTACAAGCGGGGCAGTTGCAAAACCGAATTCCTCGGCTCCAAGCAGAGCTGCGATCGCTACATCGCGACCGGTCATCAGCTTCCCGTCGGTCTCAATCACTACCTTCGTACGAAGTCCATTCATGATCAAGGTCTGATGAGTCTCAGCCAGACCCAATTCCCAAGGCAGACCTGCACTGTAGATGGAAGTTCGGGGTGCTGCACCGGTACCGCCGTCATAGCCGGAGATCAGGATAACTCCTGCTCCTGCTTTGGCAACACCTGCTGCGATTGTACCAACCCCGGCTTCCGATACCAGCTTCACTGAAATACGTGCGTCTTTGTTCGCATTCTTTAAATCATAGATTAATTGTGCCAGATCCTCGATGGAATAAATATCATGGTGCGGAGGCGGTGAAATCAAGCCTACGCCGGGTGTAGAATGTCTGGTCTTTGCTATCCAGGGATAAACTTTCTCCGCAGGAAGCTGACCGCCTTCTCCGGGCTTCGCCCCCTGAGCCATCTTGATCTGTATCTCACGTGCACTCACCAGGTATTCGCTGGTTACACCAAACCGACCGGAGGCAACCTGTTTGATTGCAGAACATCGGTTCAAACCATCCTCGCTGATCTTCAAGCGCTCCAGGCTCTCTCCGCCCTCACCACTGTTTGATTTACCTCCCAGGTGGTTCATTGCAATCGCCAGAGCCTCATGCGCTTCTTTAGAGATGGAGCCATAGCTCATCGCACCGGTCTTGAAACGTTTTACGATAGATTCAATGCTTTCTACCTCATCAAGGGAAATTCCCTGTTCCGGATACCGGATATCGAGCAGTCCTCTCAGGTTAATCTTCTCCTGTTCTGCGGTTACTTCTTTTGAGTATTCCTTAAACATGTCATAGCTTCCGGTACGGGTTGACTGCTGTAGCAGATGGATCGTCTTCGGATTATACAGATGCTCCTCTTTTCCGCTGCGCAGCTTATGGGATCCGGCACTTTCCATAGTCAGATCAAGATTTAATCCCAGAGGATCAAAGGCCTTAGAATGAAGCTCATCTACCTGTTGTTCCATTTCCTTTAATGTAATTCCTCCGACACGGCTAACCGTACCGGTAAAATACTTATCAATGATCTCTTTACTGATACCGATAGCTTCAAATATTTTCGAACCCTGATAGGATTGAATGGTCGAGATACCCATCTTGGAAGCAATCTTGATAATTCCCTTAATGACTGATTTATTATAATCATCCACTGCTGCATAATAGTCCTTATCCAGCATGTTGTTTTGAATCATCTGACGGATGGTCTCCTGTGCAAGGTAAGGATTTACTGCACATGCACCGTAGCCTAGGAGGCAAGCAAAGTGATGAACATCTCTCGGCTCCGCACTTTCTACAATCATTGCCAATGCCGTTCTCTTCTTGGTTCTTACCAGATGCTGCTGCAAGGCAGACACCGCAAGCAGGGATGGTATTGCTACATGGTTCTCATCCACACCACGATCCGATAGGATCAGTATATTAGCACCTTCTTTATAGGAGCGATCTGCCTCTAAGCATAGGTGATCAATCGCTTTCTCTAAGGAGGTATTCTTGTAATAGATCATCGGAAGAACATCCACTTTAAAACCGGATTTCTTCATATATTTGATTTTAAGTAAATCAGTATTGGTTAGGATCGGATTATTCACCTTGAGTACCTTACAATTTTCCGCCTTCTCCTCGAGGATATTTCCGTCTTCTCCGATGTAAACACTGGTTGCAGTTACAATCTCTTCCCGGATTGCATCGATCGGTGGATTGGTAACCTGAGCAAAGAGCTGCTTAAAGTAGCTGAACAGCGGAGGATTATTCTTAGACAATACCGGAATTGGTGAGTCTACACCCATGGCTGCCACAGCCTCCATACCGGAGGAAGCCATCGGAAGAATGGTCGTTTTATAATCCTCATAGGTATAACCAAAGGCTTTCTGAAGCCTTGCAAGCTCTTCTTCTGTGTATTCCATTACCTTTTTATTCGGAATATGAAGCTCCTTCAGCATGACCAGATTAGAATCCAACCACTCACCATAAGGTCTGCGTTTTGCGTAGCTGTTCTTCAGATCCTCATCGTCGATCAGGCTGCCCTTGATCGTATCCACCAAAAGCATCTTACCGGGACGAAGTCTTTCCTTCTTTATAATCTTCTCTGCAGGGATATCCATCACACCTACTTCGGAGGAAAGAATCAGGTAGTCATCGTTGGTGATATAATATCTGGAAGGTCTTAGACCGTTACGATCAAGTACTGCGCCCATGATATCACCGTCCGAGAACAGAATGGAAGCAGGACCATCCCAGGGTTCCATCATTGTCGCATAATACTGATAAAAATCCGCCTTCTCACGGCTGATTGCCGAGTCATTGCTCCAAGGCTCCGGAATTGTGATCATCACTGCCAGTGGAAGCTCCATGCCGCTCATCACCAGGAACTCCAAGGTATTATCCAGCATCGCTGAGTCGGAGCCTTCCGTATTCACAACCGGTAATACCTTGTGTAGCTCTCCCTTCAGATGTTCGGATTCCATCGTCTCTTCTCTTGCTAACATCTTATCGGCATTACCGCGGATGGTGTTAATCTCACCGTTATGCACAATTAACCGGTTCGGGTGGGCTCTTTGCCAGCTGGGATTCGTATTGGTGGAGAATCTTGAGTGTACAATTGCAATCGCACTCTCGTAATTCTCATTCTGAAGGTCTTCAAAAAAGAGGCGCAGTTGTCTCACCAAGAACATTCCTTTATATACGATGGTTCTGCTCGAAAGCGAAACCACATAAGTGTTATCATTACTCTGTTCAAAGATTCTTCTTGCAATATAGAGCTTGCGGTCAAAATCCAGACCTTTTGCCACATTTGCAGGTTTTTGAATGAAGCATTGCATAATATGAGGCATACACTGGAAGGCTCTCTCCCCGAGTGTCGCCGGCTTAATCGGGACCTCCCTCCAACCGAGGAATTTCATACCTTCTTTTTCTATAATAATTTCGAACATCTTCTTTGCCTGATTACGACTTAGTTCATCCTGCGGAAAGAAAAACATACCAATGCCGTATTCGCGCTCGTTCCCTAATTCAATTCCGAGCGGTTTCACCACTTCAGAGAAGAATCGATGAGATATCTGAAGAAGAATACCAACACCGTCACCGGTTTGACCATTGGCATCTTTACCAGCACGATGTTCCAGGTTCTCAACAATCTTCAATGCATTCACTACTGTCTCGTGGGTCTTGATTCCCTTCATATGAACCACTGCACCGATACCGCAATTGTCATGCTCAAACCGGGGGTCGTAAAGACCTTGGGGAACCTGTGTTACTTCCTCTCTGACGCTATCCTTCATATCGAAACCTCCATTATCAAAAGCTATAACAAAGGGCGCTTTTAGGCTTATCAATTGATAAGTCTAAAAACGCCCTCGTTTTATTGCGTTGATTATAATATATTATTATGCATTATGCAAGTATATTTTTCGAAAAAGTATTGGTAATTATTAATTTTTTAAATTATAAATAAAATTAACCTAATTTATTAATGTTCCGGTGTGCTTTTAATTAATAATATTAAGTTCCATTTCCATAAGAATGGCATTTGACGCAAAGGAAAGGATCCGCTATCATTAACTTATCTTATTGAATTGTCGATATAACTTTTATGATAGAAAACAAGGAGGAAGAGGCGGCAGATGGATATTAACCAGTCTTCACTCTCACAATCAAAATTGAGCAAACCCGGAATCGCCCGTTCAGTGGCCGAGAACAGAACAGTTGCCGAAGCAAACAAAGGAAAAGACATTCCGTTCATGCAGACGAGGTCCAGCCAGAATCCTCCGGAATTAAAGGAAGGTCAGGTAGTGAAAGGCCAAATCCTTGATCATCGGTATAATGAAGTCAAGATCCAGATCGAGCCCGGAAAGCAGATCGTCACTGCGAAGCTATCCGGAGATATTCCCCTTATAATCGGTCAGTCTGCCCGGTTTACTGTGGCCGAAGGCAGCTCAGACCGGCTTATTTTAAAATATCAGCCGGAGAATACCTCTGCCTCTGAGGCAGCCGTAGAAAAGGCTCTCTCAGCCTCCGGGTTGCCAATGACTGACCGAAACCGCACGATCGTTGATGCGCTTTTGAACCATACTATGCCGGTAGACAAGCAGACCCTGCAGACTTTGATTAAATTATCTAACCGTAATCCGGAAGCCTCTCCACTGACCCTGGTGCTTATGCTGAAAAATAATATACCTATGACATCGTCGAATATACGCCAGTTTGAAGCATATCAGAATGGTTCCGGCCAGTTATTAAAAGATATACAAGCCTTAACGAAAGATCTTATTCAACTGCTTCCTACAGATAATGAGAGCTTTTTAGGAACGAGTGAGACACAGGCCCCTATCCTAAAGATGAAGCAACAGCTGATGAAACTTGTTGTCAGTGGCAATCATACCTCTGATCGGTCAGCTATCCCGCTCAATCAAGTGTTCCGTCCGGAAGACTTACAGCAGCTCCTTGATACCCTTACTCAAAAATCGGTTGAGCGACCGATAACAGCTGAGAATGTGGAACCGGACTCAATGGTCCGTCTATTCTCACAGCTTAAGGAAGGTACCCTCACCCTCCATGAGGCAAAGAAGCTGGTGTCATTCTTCTATCCTGAAACAGAGCAGGGATTTTTATCTGACCAAGCGGATCCTATGAAGTTTATGACTGCCGAACAAAGCACTCCCCTACCGGAGATCATTCAAGCTTTCTCGGAGCAGTATTCCATAGCCACAGACTATGTTAGAAGTGTCCCGACCCTATTATCCCCAGATGAGCTTAACACCTTTAAAAATATGCTCCTTGAAACCCCAGCCCTCTCTCCCATCGCAGAGCGGCTGAATCAAACAGCGCTATCCGCATCTGAAGTACTCCGTCTTATTCAGGATAACCTGAATGGTGTGGATGACAAGACTGCCCTTACCCTGTTATCTTCATCTACATATCAAAAGATCTTGGAACAAGCCTTTCATGACCGATGGACCATAACACCAGAGAAGCTGTCAAATAAAGCTGATGTCAAGAAACTCTATGATAAGCTGTTAGAGGACATGGATAAGCTGAATATGATCACTAAGTCTGGAAAGCTACCGGAGGATGAATCGAATCTTCGTGAGCCGGTGAAAAATCTCCAGGAAAATCTCCGTTTTATGAGGGATTTAAATGAGATGTTTACTTATCTGCAACTGCCCGTGCAGTTACAAAAGCAGGATATTCACAGTGAGCTCTATGTCTATACACGAAAGAAGGCTTTACAAACCGGAGAGAACCTAAGCGTATTGCTTCATCTGGATATGAATCATCTTGGTTCTATGAACATACATATCCAAATGGATCATAATATCATTCGTGCCAAATTCTATATGGAAGATAAAGATGCCAAGGAATTAGTGTCGGAGAATATTATGACTCTTACGCAGGCACTGAAAAAAAAGGGATATCATCTTCAATGTGAAGTGAATGCTTCCTATGAAAAGCCCGATTTTAGCAGGGATTTCATTGATGAGGGTATTACGGAGGGTGAGACAAAGCGTTACACCTTTGATATTCGAACTTAAGAAGGACGAAAAAGGATGCTGCAGAATAGGAATACCATTGTAATTGTATCTCTTACTACAATGGTATTCCTATTTTACAGCATCCAAATATTGATTAAAGCCGTAAGGGCCTTCGGTGCTTACCCTATTCCGCACCGCTTAACTTCTTATCATAATCCTCAAATACATAGGATAATACATCTGCCATACCAACGAATTCACAGCCATAGAGAATGCTGTCTTCCTCTTCCTGTGCGCGAATAATCTCGACAACACATCGCAAGGTATCCTCTGTTCCCAAATTAATATTTGCCGTAAAATAATAACCCATCGGTAATACACTTTGGGTTCGGAAGCCTATCCCTGTCTTTGAAATATTGACTACATCAATCGGTGCATGTAAATCCGTAACCTGCTCATGATTCTGTTTGTACAGATTGCAAATCTCCAGTGTTAATGTCACTGGCATTCTCTTCGCTTTTCTTCTCTCTTCCACTGTAATCCCTCCAAAATTCTTATCGTTTTCACTATAATTCCTATCATAATTATACCGTAATAAATTTAGATATACAATCAAAAGATACAAAAAACGACATGCAATTCAATCGATTACAACAAAGAATCCATCATTTCCTTTACCAGAAGGTTAACCTTGCCAGGATCGGCTTTTCCTTTCATTTCCTTCATTGTCTGACCAACAATAAAGCCCATCGCTTTTGTCTTACCGCTCTGATAATCGGTAACCGATTGCGGGTTGTCAGCAATGATCTTCTCTATGGTAGTCCGAAGCAGAACGTCATCCGATACCATGCCAAGTCCGTGCTGTTCCACGTATTCCTGTGGATCCACATTCTCTTTGAAGACCTTCTCAAATACCTCCTTTGCTACAGTACGGTTGATCTTACTTTCATCCACCATCATAATGAGCTTAGAAAGCTGAGCAGGCGTAAAGGTAATCGCTTCCGGTTCCATCTCCTGGTCCTTAAGAAGACGCATCGTCTCAACCATAAGCCAGTTAGAGACTTCCTTCGGCCTCGTACATAAAGCCACCGTCTCCTCGAAAAGATCTGCCAAATGCTTGGAACCGGTAATGATGGAAGCATCATAGGAAGGAATGTCAAACTCCTTCTCATATCGAAGCATCTTCTCGTCTCGTAACTCCGGTTGAAGTGCCTTGATACTAGTCAGCCATTCATCACTGATTTCAACCGGGGGTAGATCCGGCTCCGGAAAATAGCGATAATCCTGTGCATCTTCCTTGGAGCGCATCGCAAAGCTGGTATCCTTATTATCATCCCAGCGTCTGGTCTCCTGAATGACCTTTTTGCCATCCTCCAGGAGCTCAATCTGACGCTTTCGCTCTCCTTCAATTGCTCTGGCAATCGCCTTAAAGGAATTCATATTCTTCATCTCAGTTCTGGTTCCGAACTCCTTTACCCCAACCTCGCGAACAGAAAGGTTAATATCTGCACGCATGGACCCCTCCTGCATCTTGCAATCCGATACGCCGAGGTATTGAAGTATCAGTCTTAATTTATCCAGATATGCTACTACTTCCTCAGCGGATCTCATATCCGGT
Source organism: Bacillota bacterium (assembly GCA_023415055.1). GTDB lineage: Bacteria > Bacillota > Clostridia > Lachnospirales > Lachnospiraceae > Mobilitalea. The sequence goes on from JAEZLZ010000103.1 coordinate 64,807, forward strand.
TCACTGACAATCTCGATCAGAGGGACACCGCAACGATTATAATCCACCAGTGTACAGTCCTCCCAGGGATCATGTACCAGCTTCCCCGCATCCTCCTCCATATGAATCTCATGAATTCTTACATTCTTCTTTCCCGTTTCAGTCTCAATCTCTATACCGCCGTCTCTGCAGATAGGCAGATAAAGCTGTGATATCTGATATGCTTTGGGAAGATCAGGGTAAAAATAATTCTTACGATCAAATTTACAATTTTGAGTAATCGTACAATTCAGTGCCAGACCGGCTGCCATCGCAAATTCCACCACCTTCTTATTCAGAACAGGAAGAGTTCCCGGCATTCCCGTACAGACCGGGCAGCAATGGGTATTCGGATCTCCACCGAATTGAGTTGTACAGCCACAGAAGATCTTACTTTTGGTGGCAAGCTCAACATGAACCTCCAGACCTATCACAGTTTCATATGTTTTCATGTCTTATGCCTCCTCTCTCTGTTGTCTCAGCTCTTCCGGTCGCTCATAGCCTGTCGTCTGCTCAAAGCTATAGGCAGCTCGTATGATATTTTTCTCTCCGAAATGCTTTCCAATCAGCTGTAAGCCGATCGGCAATCCCTTCCGGTCTCTGCCGCAGGGAAGGCTCACTGCCGGTAATCCTGCCAGATTCACAGACACGGTATAGATATCGGACAGATACATCTTAAGCGGATCAGACAGACTTTCCCCAAGCTGCGGAGCTGTCTGCGGAGCTGTCGGTCCGAGAATGATATCAAAGCGTTCAAATGCATTACGAAAGCTTTCATTGATCAATGCTCTGACCTTCAGTGCTTTGTTATAGAATGCATCATAATAACCGGAACTGAGTACAAATGCACCAATCATCATTCTACGCTTCACTTCATTTCCAAAGCCTTCGGTTCTGGAATTAACATATACTTCGGAAAGTCCATCGAAATCAGGGGTACGGTAACCATATTTCACACCATCAAAGCGGGAAAGATTGGAGCTGGCCTCCGCACAGGCGATTACATAATAAGAGGGTACAGCATATTCTACCGAGTGAAGCTCAAATTCCTCTACGATTGCTCCCTTGCTCCGAAATACTTCAGCTGCCTTAAGAATACTGCTCTTTACATCATCCTCAATTCCGGCACCGAGATAGTCCTTCGGTATTCCGATTCTCATACCCTTTACATCATCAATTAGTGCCTCGGTATAATGATAATGCTCCTGTTGTACTGAGGTGGAATCCTTACTATCATGTCCGGAGATAATCTCCAGCGCAGCAGTACAGTCAGAGATATTTCTTCCTATGGTACCAATCTGGTCCAGGGAGGAAGCATATGCAATGAGCCCATAGCGTGACACCGTTCCATAGGTCGGCTTTATCCCGGTCACTCCACAATAACCTGCCGGCTGGCGGATCGAGCCGCCGGTATCCGAACCCAACGCATAGAAGGCTTCTTCTGCAGCTACCGCTGCGGCAGAACCCCCGCTGGAACCACCGGGAACACATTCCCTATTCCAGGGATTCTTTGTTTCACCATAGAAAGAAGTTTCCGTGGTGCTTCCCATAGCAAACTCATCCATATTAGTCTTGCCAATGAGGATGGCACCGGCTGCCTTCAGCTTCTCAATCACCGTTGCATCATAAACCGGTTCAAAATTATATAATATCTTTGATGCACAGGTTGTTTTTGTTCCTTTGGTACAAATGTTGTCCTTGACAGCCATGGGTACTCCAGCCAGCCAAGAATCCTTCAGTTCACCTGCATCAATTTTATCCTGCACCAGCTTTGCCTGTGAATAAGCATCTTCCTCAAGAACATTGATGTAGCAGTTATAATTTGGATCACGTTGTTTTATCATATCAAGCTGAGCCCTCACTGCCTCGGCAACGGTTATTTCCTTTGCTTTTATTTTACGGCTAAGCTCGATTGCAGATAATGATGTAATCTCTTTCATTCTTGCTTCCATAATATATTCCTCTCTGTTATTCTACCGTCTTCGGAACTGCAAAGCTGCCGTCAATTTGTTTGGGGGCATTTTTAAGGAGTTCCGTACGTTGATCCTCATTTACAACTTCATCCTCACGAAATACATTCTTTACGGGAAGGACATGGGACATTGGTTCCACACCATCCGTATCCAGTCCGTTCATTGTCTCAATATACTCCAAAATACGATTCAGATCCTTCGCTGCCTGCTCCTTTTCATCTTCATTGACCTTAAGCTTCGCCAGTGCAGCTACGTATCGTACGGTTTCTTCCGTTATCTTCATGGAGATTCCACCTTTCCAATTCATTTCGTTCATTTCAGCTGGCGCTTTCCTGTCCAGGGAGACAAAGAACAGCGCCATAGTTGCATTCTAACTAACTATTATGGTGCTACAAAGCAGCACCTATTTTTATCAATTTCTTTTATGGTTCCAGTCTGGATACATCTCTGGGGAACATGGTAGTCTCGCGTACGTTCTGCTCATCTAACAACTTCATGGTCAATCGCTCAAGACCAATTCCAAGTCCACCATGGGGAGGCATTCCGTGCTTGTGTATCATAAGAAAGTTCGAGAATTCCTCGGGGTTCATGCCTCTTGCCATCATCTTTGCTACCTGAGCATCATAATCATGGATTCGCTGCCCTCCGGTAGTAATCTCCATTCCCTTAAACAGAAGATCAAAGCTTAATGTAAATTTAGAATCCGTCGGATCATCCATTGCATAGAAGGGGCGCTTCTTCGAGGGATAATGTGTAACAAATACAAAATCACTGTTGTGCTCTTCCTTAAAGTATTTGCCGATTAGGACCTCCTCCTCCGGCTCCAGATCATAAGGATTCTTAATCTTGCGGTTGTATTTCTCCGATACGAGTACCTTAGCTTCGTCAAATCGCACTGCCGGGATCCTCGTTACATCCGGCAGGGTAACCTCCAGAAGCTTTATTTCCTTCGTATATTGTTCTTCCAGGAAGGAAAACACATACTTAAGCATCTCTGCCTCCATTGCCATAATATCCTCAAAGCCGTCAATATAGCCCATTTCAAAATCCAGGCTGGTATATTCATTCAAATGCCTTGTGGTATTATGCTTCTCAGCCCGGAAAACCGGTGCTGCTTCAAATACTCTGTCATATACTCCTACCATTGTCTGCTTATAAAACTGGGGACTCTGAGCCAGAAATGCCTTGCTGCCGAAGTACTCCAGCTTAAATACATTAGCTCCGCCTTCTGCATTGCCGGCTACAATCTTAGGAGTACGTATCTCGGTAAAGCCTTGTGTGTATAGGAAATCACGAAATCCTCTTATGATACCCTCTTGAATCTTAAATACTGCTCTCTCTCTGATATTACGGAGTGAGATCGGTCGGTAGTTTAGCTTCGTTTCCAGAGAAGTCTTCATCTTCCACTTCGAGATAGGCAAAGGAAGCATGGTACCTTCCTTTGGAGAGGATAATATTCTTACGTCGGTCAGTCTGACTTCGAAGCCCTGAGGTGCCCTCTCCTCCGGATGGATTATTCCCTCTGCCTCGATTGTCATACCCTCCTTAAGATCCTTCAGATCCAACTTTGTGATCCCCTCTTCATAGACACATTGGACCAGTCCTTCCCGCTTACGCAGAACAAGAAACGCAACCTCACCCATATGGCGGATTGTATGAATATAGCCGTTAACCTTCGTATAACCTTCCAACTCCTGTACAAGTATATCACTGATTTCCTTTGTTTCCTTCACTTTTAAACCTGTTACAAATTCCATTTGTTTACCTCCTTACCTGCATATTGCAATATCCTTTCCCTTGCCTTCGACTGCTTGGGAATAAAATTATCGTTTTGTATTGCATTCTTTTGGGCTGGACAGGTAACCAAATGGTTTATTCTGCTTTTATGAATCAAAAAGCCCCGAAGAATGCTGTTTTGCATTCTTCGGGACGAGAAGTCGAAATTCCCGCGGTACCACCCGCATTGAGAGCGATGCTCTCCACTTACTTACACTTAACGCGTGTCACGCACGAACCTACTTATGTTCAGTTCACGGGCTCCGGAGTGTTCCGTATTCTACTTATCATCCTGGGTGTGCTCTCAGTCGGTGACTCACCCTTCCTGTCGTTCGATTATTCGGTAGAACAAAGTCTCTTTCATAGCCGGTTTCTATATTTTATTATAAAAAGACAAAGGTATTGTTAGAAACAACACCTTTGCTGTTGACTTATATTAGCACATAGTTTTTGCAAAATCAAGTATAAATATTTATAAATTTTATTAGCCAAGTAGTGGTGAAGTAGGCAGACGATTCAATAGTATCACTTCCACTGACTTGATCTTACTCCTATATTATAGCATATATCAATGAATTTCAATGCATAATCTTCTACCTTTGCTCAAACAGATAGCGATAGTAATCCTCTTTCAAAATAGTTTTCGAGACGGTAAACATATTATTAATTGTTTTGTTCAGATTACTGATATAATTTTCAGGCAACGGTTCCTGTGTCAGAGGGATGGTCTCCCCGGTTGTCGAGTTGTATTTCACTTTGTCCGTAAGGAAGCTGCGATTGGATAAAACCACCAAAGGTTCCGCATCAGAGAGAATATCTCGTCCCATAAGGAGTCTGGAATCATATTCCAGTCCAAAGAGATTGGATAACGTCGGGAGAATGTCTAAGCTGGAGCAGGGTTCTTCGATAATGATTCGATCCTTCATTCCTTCACACCACAAAATAAAATGATTTTTAAAGATCTCAAAGTTGGGATCAATGGTATGACCAGCCAGCTCCTCCAGCTTGGATTTCTCCCAGCCGTAAGGATAATGGTCAGCACTCAAGGCAATTACCGTGCGATCGGCTACCCCTGCCTCTTCTAGCCTTTTAATGAGTAGCGCAAGTGCTTTATCCAGTTCAATTTGACAGGCAATGTAAGCCTTCGCATCCTCAGAATAAGGCAAATCCCGAACCAGATCCCTGTTCTTGGATGCCATAGCATTTCCAGTGAAGGTATAATTCATATGCCCGCTCACGGTAAGATAGTATACATGGAATTGCTCTTCCTTCACATATTCACCGGTGGTTGTATCCATCAATTCCAGATCGGAGCCAGGCCAGCAATCGCTTGCCAGGGTTAGTCCGTTTCCCTTTGCTTTCCATTCATAACCAAGATTCGTATGTGTCTCATTGCGCTGATAGTAAGTATAGGTATGGTTATGATACGCCTTGCTCTTAACACCAAGTAGATCGAACTGGTGTCCCAGGGAGAAAGGCCATAGGTTTTTCCTTCCGTGATACATGCTTCTCGTCCCCTGAGGGATCAGACCGGTCATGGCAACGTATTCACCGTCACTGGTACTGGTCTGCCAGAGGGCTGTGTAAAAGTTGTCAAAGACAAAGCCCTCTCTGGTCAACCGATAAAGAGTCGGTGTCTTATCTTCCCGGACGGCTGCGGGCGAGAAACCTTCAGCTGTAATCATAATCAGATTATAACCCTTGAAGTGGCCCGTGTATTCATTCTTATTGGTCGGTGTCACACCCGCAAAGTACCGATGCAGTGTCTTAATGGTCGAATTCTTCTCCTTTTCAGCTAGTGCAGCAAAATCAATATTCATGATATTCGGTGATGTATCTACCGGCACCTCGGTCGGTGTGACCGCCACGGTAGGTGTGACTCTTTCCTTTACCGATTGCGTCGGCTTCACTGAAGGTGAAGGAGCAGGGGAAGGTATCGCCGTGATGATCGTCGAAGCAACTTCGTTCCCCTGTTTCATCACAGGCTTGGTATCCGCTAAAACAAGTTCTTCCTCGGGATCGAACAGCTTCGTAAAATCAAGCCTTGTCATAGCTATGACACCCAGTTGCTTTCCGCATAGTTCGGGGACCTTGGAGTTAAAATACAAATCATAGGGAGAATAGCTTGCTCTTCCGAAGAGCAGCAGGGATAGTAAGACAAATGCATGAATGAATATACCACCTCCCAGCATGATTGCCTGCTTCTTGATCTCACGCTTGCGATAATCGATTCGTTTCTGAAACAGAATACCAAGCAATAACAGCGGCATCATAAGAACGATGATTCCACCAAGATTTTCTTTCACGTAAGTGATGACATCCGTACCGAATTCAGAGATGGCATCGTCTGCCATCCCCATGATCTGAAAAGAAAAAAACACCTTAAATACAGTAAAATAGACCAATTGTAATTGAAATACCAGACAGACAAGAATAGATAACCCCCACAGTATTAGCTTGTTCACTTTCGCGGAAAACATTCCTGTTATAAATGTTAGTACCGCACCAAAGGGTATCGCAAAAAGAATCGGATAGATAATTTTAAGTTCAACGCTTCGGTAAAGCATGAGATGCAGAATAACCTCCAAATATATGAGCATTCCGATAAAATACAGCAAAGGAAGGATACTTCCTCCAAAGTCTGTACTATCATAATTCTTATTGTCTCCACGAAGGATGCCACCCAGTTTTTTCAGGGTACTCCTCATCTCTTCCCTCTTCATTTACCCATTTACCTTCTTTCAAATAGGATGCTACCCTTCCCTCCATAGCTTCTTATCGTTGCATAACCACCGTTGATCATCGTGAACTGGGGCGGCTTATGTCCAATATCCGCATCTAGAATCATCGGTAAATTCAAATCCCCAAGCACAGCGGATACTGCCTCTTCATACGAGGTGTCATCCTGGCTTTCATACATGCAGGGGCGTCCAAAGACAAAGCCTGCACTGTACTCAAACCAGCCTGCTTCTTTTAGCTGCCACAGTCCGCGTATTAAAGCCTCCGTGCTCAGACTATAGCTTTCTAAGAACCAAAGAATCTTATCCTCTCGATATCGATAAGCAAATTCCTTCACCTTATCATATCTGGTTCCCACAAGATTAAGGCATACATCAAGACATCCGCCCAGTGCCCGCCCCTCTATTACCAGCTCTTCCTTCCTGTCAAAATTTACAGGATAAAGGTTCTTCCATTGAACCTCGCTCTGGAGAGCATACTCCTCAAGTCCGGTGATTCGCGGCTGATATCCATCCTGATAATAGTCAAAACTCCTTTGTGCAACCTCCCATCCTTCCAGTATCCGAAGATTATCCGTCAGGGAGCTGTGCCAGTTCTGCATTCCAAAGGAACCAAAATTGTTAGCATAGAGTGTAGCAATATCCAGATTCGTAGTAACCGTAAATAAGAGTCCGGTCGTATCCGAGTAACCCTGCATCCATTTTGGATTCGCTTTTATCAATTCATAATCAAGATAAGGCAGCATTTCAACCAGATACTCCCCGCCACTGGCAGCAATAATCGCTCTGATCTCCGGATTCTCAACCAGTTCCATAAGCTCCTTTGCTCTGGTCGGTCCATCGCTGCTTCTTCCCTTATCGCATTTATATACGTTATCCGTTACAACCACCGGATATCCCAGTTCCTCAAAATGCCCGATACCACTCTTAAGCCTTACCAGGTCAGTTTCCTCCGTAAACCCGGCAGAAGTCGCTGTAACGCCTATTTGATACCCTTTTTCCAAACTCTGCGGATATATCATAATCAGTTTATCCCTCCTGTTTCTTTGATAGTTAGTATATCATTACAGGAAATATTTATCAATCATTACATAAAGATTGGAAAAGGATGATATCGACTCCGGATACGTTGTTTACCGTATCGTGAAGTGATATCATCCTTATTCTTGTGATCTTAATCATTTTTCCGTTGATACTACTATTTCTACCTGGATGTACGTCATCCCATTATTTTTTGGTCCAATCTGCCAGCTCCTGTGGGGTCGCCAGTACATAATGCTGTCCGCCGATGTGCTGCTGTACTCCCAGATGATAGTCTATTCCGCTGGACCTATAATCATAGCTGATCGCCAGCCTTTTCTTCTCCTCGAGGGGATTCGGCTGAGGGATTGCGGACAGCAGGGATTTGGTATAGGGGTGGATCGGATTGCTAAAGATCTCATCCTTGGTTCCTGTCTCGACCAGATGTCCAAGGTGCAGTACGCCGATTCGATCCGAGATGTACTTCACCATCGATAAATCATGGGCAATGAACAGATAAGCCGTATTGGTCTTGGTCTGGATATCCTTCATCAGATTTACTACCTGAGCCTGGATCGACACGTCCAAGGCACTGATTGCTTCATCCGCGATAATCAGATCCGGATTCATGATCAAGGCTCTGGCGATCCCGATACGCTGTCTCTGTCCACCGGAGAACTGATGAGGATAACGATCTGCATGTTCACTGGCCAAGCCTACCATATCAAGCATCTCGTATACCTTAGCTCGGCGTTCCTCCTGTGTCTTATACAGATGGTGAATATCAAGGCCCTGAGCAATGATGTCCATTACCTTCTTACGCGGATTCAGACAGGCCATCGGGTCCTGGAAGATCATCTGCATCTTTGTACGCAGGTGCCGGGTGTCCTTTGCTGATAGTTTACCGGAGATATTCTTACCATTAAATATTACTTCTCCTCCGGTCGGCTCATATAACCGGATGATGGATCGGCCAATAGTTGACTTGCCGCTGCCGGATTCTCCTACGAGTCCGTAAGTTTCGCCTGGGAAGATCTCAAAGGTTACTCCGTCCACAGCGCGTACTGTGAATCTGCGATTTATTCTAAAATGCTGTTTCAGATTATTAACCTGCAATAAAGGCTTCTGCTGATTCGTCATCTCGTCGCCTCCTGTCTGCCGGATATTTCATTGGCCGTTTCTGCTGTATCCTGATCTTTCAGCATCATATCAATTCTCTTTTTGAGCTCAGCCGGCATGCTAACCTTGGGAGCGTTCTCATGAAGCAGCCAGGTAGCCGCATAATGGGTATCCGAGATCTGAAACATCGGCGGCTCCTTCTTAAAATCAATATTCAGCGCATAGATATTACGTGGTGCAAAGGAATCTCCGTCCACCTTATGTAATAGATTCGGGGGGCTTCCCGGTATCGTATATAGTTTATCCTCACTGCTGTTCAGATCCGGCATCGCGGATAACAATCCCCAGGTATAGGGATGTCTCGGCTCATAGAAGATCTCCTCGGTGGTTCCCATCTCTACAACCTTACCGGCATACATAACCTCCACATAATCTGCTACCTTTGCTACAACACCAAGATCATGCGTAATATAAATAACAGAGATACCGGTCTTGGCCTGGATATCCTTGATGAGCTCCAGAATCTTTGCTTGTATGGTTACATCCAGTGCTGTCGTCGGTTCGTCGCAAATCAAAAGCTCTGGATCGCAGGAAAGCGCAATTGCGATTACCACTCTCTGCCGCATACCACCGGACAATTGATGCGGGTAATTCTTCATCCTTTTCTCCGGGTCTGTGATGCCAACCAACTCTAATAGCTTAATTGCCTTTTGATAAGCTTCCTTCTTCGGAGTGTTATAATGATAGATCATCCCCTCCGTCAGCTGAGCACCGACCGTCATCGTCGGATTCAGAGAGGTCATGGGGTCCTGAAATACCATAGCGATCCGCTTACCATTGATACGTTTTCTCATTTCTTTCTTAGTAAGTGTCAGCAGATCGGTCGTAATCTCTTCCTTATCCCGATTGTACGTGAATTGGATGCTGCCGCTGTTTATCTTACCGTTGTTACTTAATATGCCCATAATTGCCTTTACGGTTACCGACTTGCCACTGCCGCTCTCGCCAACAATGGCCAGTGTCTCCCCCTTGTAAAGTGAGAGGTTCATACCGCGGATGACGTTAACCTCTCCGGCGGAGGTAGTAAAGGAGATGGATAAATCTTTAATCGATAATATTTTTTTCTTTTCCATGTGCCGCCCCCTACATTTCCTTCATCTTGGGATCAAACGCATCCCTAAGACCATCTGCCATCATGTTGAAGCTTAGCATAATCAAAGCCAGAACGATTACCGGAAATACGATCATATAAGGATGTGTCGTAAAGGATTTGAACGCATCACTGATCAATGATCCAAGCGACGCAAGCGGAGCCGGTACACCCAGTCCGATAAAAGCTAAAAAAGCTTCCGTAAAGATCGCATTCGGGATGGAGAACATGGACATGATGATAAGCTGACCGAAGATGTTCGGTAAGATCTCCTTAAAGATAATAAAGAGATTTTTTGCACCCAGAGTCTTAGATGCCAATATAAACTCCTGCTCCTTTAGTTTCAGTACCTGAGCTCTTGCTATACGGCTCATACCGATCCAGCCGGTAATCGCCAACGCAAGGGTGATCGTCACTAATCCAGGCTTAAATACCAAGATCAGCAGGGTAACGATAACCAGAGTAGGGATACCGTTCAGTATCTCCGAGAAACGTTGAAGCACCATATCCACCTTTCCGCCGAAGTAGCCGGAGATCAGACCGTAGACCATGCCGAAGCACATATCAACAATTACTGCGACTAAAGCGATGTATAAGGATATTCTTGTTCCGGTCCAGGTTCTGGTAAAGATATCGCGTCCGAGTACATCCGTACCAAACCAGTAATAAACCTCCTCCAGACCGGTCTTTACCGACGGATCCTCCGACAGATATTTATTCTGTGTAACAGAGCCGGTGGAGGTATGCATCTTCTCAGAACCATCGAAGATACCCAGCTTTTCAATGCCGGGAATTCTTGGCGCTAGATTTTGATGCGTAATAATCTGCGAATCATAGGTATGCCCGGTCATATTCGGTCCGATGATTGCCATACTGATTACGATAATAATAAAGACGATGCCCACTACAGCACCCTTATTCTGGGTAAAACGGGCTAAGATATCCTTCCAGATTGGTTTACTGGGAAAGGTCTCGTCCACCCGTGAGATTTTTTCTGCTCCGACAAGCTCAAAATCCTCCGGTGCAAATTCTAATTGTGAATTATTCATGTTCCTCCCCCTTTGCAAGTCTGATTCTGGGGTCAATCACGCCATAAAGAATATCCACAACGAGCATAATTCCGATATACATAATGCTATAGATGAAAGTTAAGGCAACCACCACATTATAATCATTGGATTGAATCGCGGATACCAAGAGGCTTCCGATGCCGGGAATCGAGAACAGCTTCTCAATCACAAGACTACCGGTCATGAGTCCCACCACTAACGGTGCCAATACCGTGATAATCGGTATAAGCGCATTACGAAGAGCATGCTTGAAGATCAACTGAAAGCTATTTAAGCCTTTACTTTCCGCTAACAGCATATACTCAGAACCAAGCACCTCGAGCATCTCAGTTCTCGTAAAACGGGCGACCGTTGCTACGGTAAACATACACAAAGAGATGGTAGGCATCACCGAGGAATAAATAGGCGACTCCATTTGATAAAGCAAAGGGAACCATTTTAAACGAAAGCCCAGTGCATAAATTAAAGCCATCGCAAATACATAGGAGGGTAAGCTTACTCCTAGTACAGAGATTACTGTTGTAATTGTATCATAAATCGTATTATGCTTAATTGCCGCGATGATTCCTAAGATCAATCCGAGGATGGTTCCGATTAAGATCGCCTGACCACCGATACGAAGTGAAATCGGTAATCTTGTCTGCAGCAGTGCAGTGATCGGAGTATTCTTTGAGATTGTATAGGAAACACCAAAGTCCCCACTAAGCATAGCCTTAATGTAGTTAAAAAATCGTATCATCACAGGCTGATCCAGTCCGTACTTAGCATTGATGACTGCTCGCTGCGTATCATTTAGTTTCTCATCATTAAAGGGAGAACCCGGCATGAATTCCAGCATAAGAAACAGCACTAGTAAAATAACCAACAGGGTTATAACTGATATGATAACCCGCTTCATAATGTATTTTTTCACTTATTCACACTCCTTACCATATACTGAGGTATCATCCACAGAAAGCTCATTTTCTCTTATATAATCTACAATAGGAGTTCTGCATTGACAGCAAAACTCCGTCCTGATTAATTATATAATGCTTGAAGGATCTACCTTTTCACTACCAAGAATAGTGACGCCACCTTCCAGGGTAATGCCCAAGAGAGCGTCACTATTCTTGCATAATGGATCAATTGCAGTCAGAAGACTGCTTTGATTATGGTTTATCTTCTTATTTGTTCTTCGTCGTATTCTTATAGATTCTGTTAATACCTACGGAGTGGAATTCGATACCTTCAACGCCGGTCTTGATCATAACTGCATCACCCTTCTGGTAAACCGGGAAGATAACTGCTTCATCCATAACCATCGTCTCAGCCTTCTTTAGGGCTTCCCATCTTGCAGCAAGGTCAAGAGCCAGGTCACCCTTCTTTGCTGATTCTATGATGGAATCATAATCTGCATTGGACCAGAAGCCATAGTTATTCGGGCTTCCTGTAGTCCACATATCAAGATAGGTCATAGGGTCTGCATAGTCGGGACCCCAACGTGTTAAACCAAGCTCGAAGTCACCCTCCTGCATTCTCTCTACACGGTTTTTCTTGGGCATAGTCTGAATCTCAATAGTGATTCCCGGTAAGGTAGTCTGAATCTCAGACTGGATAAACTGAGCAACATTGATTGCTGATTCGGTATCCTCAACAATCATGGTATATTTTAATTCACTGATTCCGAGCTCAGTCTGAGCCTTCTGCCAGTATTCCAAAGCTTTTGCTTTATCGGTAGTCAGGTAGGTACCTGTAGTTTCACGGAAATCTTTTCCGTCGGGTCCGGTTGAAAGTAAAGTCGGAACTGCAAAGTCAGCTACGATGGAACCATCCTTTAAGATATTCTTAGCAATTGCCTCCTTATCATAAGAAAGGGCAAGTGCCATACGAAGGTTCACATTCTCAAGTCCTGCAACCTTCTGATTCGGAGATATGTACCAAAGATAGCCAGCCATAATGTTATGGAATTCCGGATCTGCCTGGAACTGCTCCACCTGCTCACCGGATAAGGTAGCCACATCTAAGTCACCATTTTGATAGGATAACATTGCCTGCTGGGAATCCTTAATTACCTGATACTGGATACCGTCAAGTGCAACCTTGGAAGCATCCCAGTAGGTGGGGCTCTTGGTTAAGCTGATCGTAGTAGCAGCAGGCTCATAAGCGGAAATCATAAAGGGTCCGTTACTAAGAATTGTCTCCGGAGAGGTTCCAAAGCTATCTCCTGCTGCGGTAAAGAAAGCTTCATTCACCGGCAGGAAAGAAGGGAATGCCATCAAGGATTCAAAGAAGGGGACCGGAACATCCAAGGTTACCACCAAGGTCTTATCATCCTGTGCTACGACACCTAATTGATCCGGAGCAACTTCACCTGCAGTGATCGCTGCAGCATTCTTGATACCTGCGATTTCTGCAATGAACGCATATTCGCTTGCAACTGCGGGATCAACGAGACGTCTCCAGGAAAATACAAAATCACCTGCGGTTACCGGAGTACCGTTGGACCACTTTGCATCTCTGAGCTTAAAGGTGTAGGTTAAGCCGTCTGTACTCTTATCCACTGATTCTGCCATTGCAAGAATCGGTGTACCGGCACCATCGATGGAATACAAACCTTCCGTAACCGCTGCCAATACTTCAAAGGAAGTACCGTCGGTAGCGATTTGCGGATCCATGGATGCTACCTCCACATCAAAATGTACCTTCAGGATATTGCCTGAGGCTTCTGCAACATCGTTTGTATCAGTTGTTGCAGCGTCATTTGTACCGGTGGTGCTCTCAGGTGCCTTGGTATCTGTAGTTTTCTTGGAATCGCTACTGCAGGCAACCAGAGAGAACATCAGTAGCAAAGCGAGTGTTAATGCAAATAACTTACTAATTCTCTTCATATATTCTTCTCCTTTTCTTAAGCAAAAGACATATTTATGTATAAAAAAAGCGGTCCTGTGAAATTCCATTAAAATTTTCATGACCACATCGTCTTCTGCCTAGATTATGGAAATTATTATATCTATCCTTAAACAGTTTGTCAATATAAATTTGTAGAGCAATATAGCGTTAATTCGATAAAGCATCAATCCGTTAATGGAAAAGCACTGCGAAGCGTCATACAGCAATCGGGGGATGCTACAAAACACAGGCTTTCATCCATAATGGTTGTATCCTGGGTCCGGCAGCATCCCCGGTATTTTATATGTTATTTCGTAAGTTTGTCTACGATGCTTCGGATCTCCTGCAATTTTTCCTCCGCATTGCCATTCTCAATCGCTTCCTTGACACACATGTCAATATGTCCATGCAGCACCTCCCGATTCACCTTATGAAGGATGGCTTCGGTTGCAATGATCTGATTCGAGATATCGATACAATATCGATCCTCTTCAATCATATTCAGAATTCCATCGATCTGGCCTCTGGCTGTTTTAAGGAGCCGGCTGACCTTTTCTCTGTCTGCTTTCATTCCTCATCACCTCTACGAGAAGAGTCCCTTCTTCTCCATGATACACTCTACCTGATATCCTGCTTCGGTTACGGTATCACGAAGAGTCTGATCATCCACATCCTTTTTCAGATTTACAACAGCCCTGTTCTTTTTCAGATCCACTTTTGCCTCCACTCCGTCGATGCTGTTTAAAGCCTTTTCAACTCTCGCCTGGCAATGTTCACAGGTCATTCCCTTAATGTCCATTATTTTTTTCATGTCTATTTCTCCTTTCAGAATTTTTGTTTCGCAATAAGTATTGGTACTATCAAAATATATATTCATCAATCGGTTTTCCTGATTTTAAAAAGAATACCCATTGTAGAATCTTAATTTATCTTTTATAAGCTTATTTCGATTTAAAGAACCTCAACCGTAAGGCATTGGTCACTACAAATACCGAGCTTAAGCTCATTGCCGCTGCTCCGAACATCGGACTCAACTTCCATCCAAGCGCCAGATAAAACGCCCCTGCTGCCAATGGAATTCCCATGATATTATAAAAGAAGGCCCAGAAAAGATTTTCTTTAATATTACGAAGCGTGGCTTTACTTAGTTGGATCGCTGTAACCACATCCTGCAAATCACTTTTCATCAAAACCACATCGGCTGATTCGATCGCAACATCTGTACCTGCTCCGATGGCTATTCCCACATCTGCTCTAACAAGCGCCGGAGCATCATTGATTCCATCCCCGATCATGGCTACCTTATGTCCGCCCTCTTGTAGCTTACGTATTTCACTTTCCTTGTCCTGAGGAAGAACCTCGGCAATCACCCTATCAATGGATAACTCCTTCTGTATTGCCTCCGCAGTCTGTTTGTTATCTCCGGTCAGCATGACCACATCGATGCCCATCCTTCGAAAGGATCTGATTGCTTCCGGACTGGTAGCCTTTACAACATCCGCAACTGCAATCATACCTAACATCTTCTTCGCCTCTGCAAAGAATAGCGGTGTCTTTCCATTCATTGCAAGACTCTTTGCTTTATCCTCGTATCCGGCCAGATCCACCTGCTTTTCTGTCATAAACTGAGCGTTACCTGCGATATATTCCTTACCGGACAACTGAGCAATGATTCCCCTTCCTGAGACTGCCTGAAACTCCTCAACCTCTGGATAGGTAATACTAAGCTCTTCCGCTCTTTGTACGATTGCCTCGGATAACGGATGCTCCGAAGGCTTCTCTATGGCAGCAGCAACCTGAAGAAGTGCCTCCTCTGTGATACCATTTGCTATAATAATGTCCGTAACCTTTGGTTTACCCTCTGTGATTGTACCGGTTTTATCAAGAACCACGGTTCTAATCTGATGCAGCAGCTCTAGAGACTCAGCTGATTTGAACAGTATACCATACTGCGCTCCTTTTCCTGTTCCTACCATGATCGCAACCGGAGTGGCAAGACCAAGTGCACAAGGGCATGAAATCACGAGCACAGCAATCCCAATGGATAAAGCAAATTCAATGGAGTAACCCATAAGCAGCCATATTGCTGCAGCCAGAATTGCAATTACGATCACTGCAGGAACAAATACACCACTGATTCGGTCAGCTAATTTTGAGATGGGAGCTTTCGAAGAGCCTGCTTCCTCCACCAGCCTTACGATCTGTGCCAGTGTCGTATCATTTCCTACCTTCTCTGCTCTCATCTTAAAATATCCGGATTTATTCATGGTCGCGCCGATCACCTTATCACCGACGTGTTTTTCTACCGGGATACTTTCACCTGTCAAGGCTGCCTGGTCGACTGCAGAGCTTCCTTCTATGATTATACCATCGACCGGAACATTTTCGCCGGGACGGACGATCAGGATATCTCCCGGATTGACCTCTTCTATTGGTAATTCAACTTCAATTCCATCACGTAGAACACTGGCAGTCTTCGGCGCCAGATCAAGCAGCTTAGCAATCGCTTCGGAGGTTCTTCCCTTGGATCTTGTCTCGAGATATTTCCCTAAGGTAATCAAGGTTAATATTGTACCTGCAGATTCAAAATATAAATCGTGTAAATAATGCTTCACCATTTCCACATCATTATGACCCAGCCCGTATCCGATTCTATAGATTGCAAACAGTCCGTAAAGAATTGCTGCCGAAGAACCAATTGCAATCAGGGAATCCATATTCGGAGAGCGGTGCCAAAGAGTCTTAAAGCCAATCTGGAAATACTTACGATTTATATACACAATCGGTAAGGTTAACAGAAGCTGTGTAAAGGCTAAAGTAATCCCATTCTCCGGTCCCATCACCGACATAGGCAGGGGAAGTCCCAACATATGTCCCATTGCCAGATATAATAGCGGGAGTAAAAATACAAAGGATACCACAATCCTTGTCTTCATCTCCTTCTGCTCCTGCTCTACAGGATTTACCTTCTCCGATTTCTTCACTGTGGTATTCTCTCTTGTATATTCTGTTGCTCCATAGCCTGCCGAAACTACAGCAGTAATTATACTGTCATTATTCAGAACCGCATCGTCGAATTCGACGTTCATGCTGTTGGAAAGTAAATTTACACTAACGGACTGAACTCCGTTCAGCTTACCCACGCTTCTCTCAACCGCAGCGGAGCAGGCAGAACAGGACATTCCGGTAACATTGAACTTTTGATTCATGTAATCACTCCTTATCCGTAAATCCATGTTATTACCCCACCCATGGGGGGTGTATATACATATAATATTACGGGGATTGATAAATGTCAATCCCCGTATCATAATTTACTATTTTATTATAGTTTCTTAATTCGATCAATTGCCTCAAGAGTGCTATCATAAGTACCGAATGCGGTCAGCCTGAAGTAGCCTTCTCCGCTCGGTCCAAAGCCGGAGCCTGGTGTACCGACTACATTTGCCTTATCTAGCAGATAATCAAAGAATTCCCAGGAATTCATGCCCTTCGGAACCTCCAACCAGATATAAGGAGCATTCACACCACCGGATACCGAATAGCCTGCAGACTGCAGTCCATCACGGATGACCTTGGCATTATTCATGTAATATGCGATCTGTTCCATGGTCTGCTTCTTGCCCTCTTCGGTATAGATTGCAGCACCTGCAAATTGCGTAATATATGGAGCTCCGTTGAACTTGGTACCGTGCCTTCTGGCCCAGAGACTGTTGAGGGATACATCACCGCACTTAAGCTCCTTGGGAACAACGGTAAAGCCTAGTCTCGTTCCGGTAAAGCCAGCATTCTTCGAAAAACTGCGAAGCTCGATAGCGCAGGTTCTTGCTCCGTCACATTCGTAGATGGTATGAGGAACATTCTCCTCCGAGATATATGCTTCATAAGCGGCATCATAGATAATCACTGCTCCTACCTTATTAGCGTAATCCACCCACTTCTGAAGTGCATCCTTTGTAATTGTAGAACCGGTTGGATTATTCGGGAAGCAGAGGTAGATCATATCCGGAATCTCAGTCGGCAGCTCAGGAGCAAAACCATTCTCTTTGGTACAGGGCATATAGATCACATTGGTCCACTTTCCGCTTTCTGCCTTATAGGTACCTGTTCTGCCTGCCATAACATTCGAATCCACATAAACCGGATAGACAGGATCACATACCGCGATCTTATTATTCGCATCAAAGATCTCCTGAATATTGCCTGAATCACTCTTTGCACCGTCACTGATAAAGATTTCATCGATGGAGATGTCAACACCGCGGGTCTTAAAATCATGATCAGCAATCGCTTTTCTTAAGAATTCATAACCCAAGTCCGGTGCATAACCTTTAAAGGTTTCCTTCACGCCCATATGATCAACTGCAGTATGAAGAGCAGATATCACTGCCGGAGCAAGGGGGAGAGTCACATCGCCGATTCCCAGACGAATGATCTTCTTATTCGGATTTGCTTCAGAATACTCCTTAACTTTCTTTCCAATGGTGGAAAACAGATAACTACCCGGTAATTTCAAATAATTCTCATTAATCTTGAACATTAAATCTACCAACCTTTCTTCTTGAGTATCACCTACAATGAATGGATGATACCCCTGTCTTCTTGCTTGTACAACCTTCTATTTCATTGCAGCTTTTATCTTGTAATATTTATAACCCATAATGCAAAATTATACAAGAAGAAAATGCTAATTTTGTTCTATCAGATCAATAAAGTGTCAAAAGCACCAACAGTGCTTCCAGATACAAAAGATTACTATGCAAGCATGCTTGCAATAGTAATCTCTTGTATCTGGAAATGGTGCGTAGCAACTTTTGATACTTTATATAATTATCAATACAGGTCAATCTCACCGTCAAACACCTTAACTGCCGGTCCGGTCATAAATACCGTATTCTTAATCTCATCATACCGGATCTTTAGTTCTCCGCCGAGCAGGCTTACTGTTACCTCATGATCGGTAAGTCCGTTCAGGATACAAGCCATAACGCTGGCACAGGCTCCGGTACCACAGGCTAAGGTCTCCCCAGAGCCGCGTTCCCATACTCGCATCTGAATGTGCTTCCGATCAATCACTCGAACGAATTCTGTGTTTACTCTCTCGGGGAACATCTCATGATGCTCAAATTTCGGACCAATCATCTCAAGCGGCAATGCTTCGGTATCCCGAACAAAAACCACTGCATGAGGATTGCCCATGGAGATGCAGGTAATCTCATACCTCTCACCATCTACTGTGATTGGTTCCCGAAGTAAAAGCTCCTTCTCTGATTTTACCGGTATCAAGGCTGCTTTCGTAATCGGTGCACCCATATCCACCGTAACCTGAGTGACCTTACCGGACTCAACGGTCAGATCCAATATCTTAATACCGCTCAGGGTTTCTATTTTAAGCTGCTTTTTATCGGTTAGTCCATAATCATATACATATTTCGCCACACAACGAATTCCATTACCGCACATCTTTCCTCTGGAACCGTCATTGTTATACATGTCCATCATGAAATCCGCCTGATCCGATGGTCTGATTAAGATTAAACCGTCGGAGCCTATTCCAAAGTGTCGGTCACTAACTTTTATCGCTGTCTCAGGGATATGATCAATCAGCTCTTTGGTGCAGTCAACATAGATATAATCATTTCCGCAACCTTGCATTTTTGTAAATTTCATTCTTAATACCAACCTTTCCTTAAAGCAGCTAACCAAATGTGATACCGCTATATTATAATTATACTTTCGAAGATATGAAAGGTATTTTCCAATGATTGATATTATATCAAATCCTCATGGCGTGGTAAAGGCATCTTTTGATGGACAGCACGAATTACATAATAGATAGCACTATTCTTCCTACCTTAGATTCCAGGCATTGCCTGACTAGGGATTACACAGCAATAAATTTCAACACAACGATAGAAAGCACACTTCGCTAACTTTCTAATGTTATGAATAAAAAGCTTATACCTACCGGGTAAGTAAGTATAAGCTCTGCTTATTAAATCGCTGTTGATAAGCTACCGATAAAACATTTTCAGTACCATCTCCGACATCTCAACCAGATTCGTTCCGCTGTCCATACTGGTTTTCTGAAGATAACGATGCGCCTCTTCCTCACTCATGTTATTGCGGTCCATTAACACAAGCTTTGCTTTATGAATTAGTTCTCTCTCTTCTGCACTTCTTTCCTTCGGCTTATCCTTATCCTTCTTCTTACGCCTCTGATATTGATATGACATCATTTGAAGCGTATTAAGCAAATCATGGGTCTTAATCGGCATAGGCAAACAGACGATATTATTCTGGCTGTATTCTAATTTTTCAGGAGACGCAATCAAAAGCATTTCAAAACCTTTGGGTAAATAATTATATAATTCACTATAATGCATGTCGGAAAACCGATACCCGCATACAACGATACCTTCATCCAAATCATTGGCATGAGTTACTATTTGAGAGCCCAAGGTACAGGATTCACTGACATTATATCCGTTTCTGATTAATAAGTTCTTAATACTGTTTGCATCCTCCAGCTTTGGGAATCCTACAATTATGCTAAACACATCTGTTCACCTCCGTTCTCTCTTCTTAAATTTCGAACGCAAAGTGACAGATTATATACGATACAGATACTGGTCCAGTTCCCACTGGGTTACCTGGGTTCGATAATCCTCCCATTCCGCCTTCTTAGCCTCGATATACTTTTTACTGATATGCTCACCTAATACGCTCTTGATGAAATCGCTTTTCTCAAGATCTGCTACGGCTTCGCAGAGATTCAGCGGAAGCCGTCTGACTCCAAGTTTAGCTCTCTCTTCGTTCGTCATCTCAAATATGTTGCAATCAATACTTTCCGGTGGCATCAGCTTATTCTTGATGCCATCCAGACCGGCTGCCAGACAAACTGCCAGTGTCAGATAGGGATTCGCGGACGGATCCGGATTGCGCAGCTCGAGTCTCGTATTTGCTCCTCGGTTCGCAGGAATTCGAATTAACGGGCTTCGGTTAGACACAGACCATGCCACATAGACAGGTGCCTCGTAGTTTGGTACAAGTCTCTTATAAGAATTTACCAACGGATTAGTGATCAGCGCCATACTCTCGATATGCTTCATGATACCAGCAATGAAATAATACGCTTCCTTACTCAAGCCCAGTTTATCCGAGGGATCTTCAAAAATATTTCTGCCGCCCTTCCTAAGCGACATGTTCACATGCATACCTGAGCCATCCACACCATATTTTGGCTTCGGCATAAAGGTGGCATGAAGACCATGACGTTTAGCGATTGTACGGGCAACCAGCTTAAAGGTCATGATGTTGTCCGCTGTGGTTAACGCATCACTATATTTGATATCAATTTCATGCTGCGCCGGAGCAACTTCATGATGCGATGCTTCTACATTTAAGCCCATCTCCTCCAGTGTCAGTACCATGTCTCTTCTGGCATTCTCACCGAAATCAAGAGGACCTAGATCAAAGTAACCGGCTCTTTCATTTGTGTTTGTCGTCGGCTGACCGTTCTCCTCCATATGAAATAGAAAGAATTCCAGCTCCGGGCCGACATCAAAGGTGAATCCAAGTTCTTCTGCTTCTCTGATTGTCTTACGTAGAATATATCTGGGATCTCCTTCAAAGGGTTGGCCATCCACCCGATAGACATCACAAATCAGTCGTGCAACCTTCCCCTGCTGAGGCCTCCAAGGGAAAGTAACATAGGTATTTAAATCCGGATGCAGATACATATCAGATTCCTCGATACGGACAAAACCTTCAATCGATGAACCATCGAACATGCATTGATTATCCAGTGCTCTTTCTAATTGGTTAGTTGTAATCGCTACATTTTTCAGATTACCGAACATATCAGTGAACTGTAATCGAATGAATTCCACATCATCCTCTTCCACCATTCTGATAATATCTTCTCTCGTATAGTTCTTCATCTTCACCACTCCTTGTACATTATATTATGATTTTTGCTAATTATTTACAGGCAAAAACACACTGCGATATTTATTCTATGAAACAAAAATGGGCAAGTGATCCGTATCACGGAACTCCTTTGCCCATATTAACTACGATCATATCAGTAGGACTACCGCTTTGTCAATACGTTATTTTTATACTAGAAAGAAATCCCTTGCCGTTTTATATCATTACCAGACTTCTTGTATAAATATTCTCAATGTCCTCTTTGGTTGGAATTACCTTCGTATTCGTAACATTTTTGGCCTGTGATACCCCCTCCAATTCCGATTACAAACTCATAATTAATATTCATTTGCTTCGATACTCCTCCCATCAAAAGCCAAATTCATCCAGATTCTATATTTCTAATTATACCTTCATTCTAATGCATGTCAACAGCTATGACACAGAGTGTTGTGCACTCGATGTTGAACTCATAGATAAGCTTTGACAAAGTATTTGAGCAGTAGCCGGGAGCAAACCATCGGATTTTCTGAAAATTGCCAGGTAAACTTTCTGTACGTTTATGAAGAGAAGTTGTTTCTCTGGGAGAGTCCTTCCATTAAACTGGTGAAGTATGACGGTGCAATTTATCATAAGATTGATATCTTTGGTGAAGGTAAGCCCTTCAACCGCAGAGATTCCCTAGTAATATAGGCTCCTTTCTGTATGGCTGCCGCTTTAACGAGAAGAATGATAAGTTATCAAAATATATAGCTAAGAAGCAGGGTGAAGTGCTTCGTAAGAAGAACGCTTCCGGGGTTTCGCTTACGAAAGAGATCAGAGTAAAAGCTAAGCCTGCTGAAATGGTGCACCGATAAACAAGAATGGGCTGTCGTAAAATATATGGTTTATACTTTACGACAGCCCATTCTTTGATTCAATCATACTGCCTATTCTATCACCCTTACCATTCTGGTGGAATATGCCGGAAGTAACAATGTAAGAACATTTTCATTTATGGATATCTGCCCTTCGACTGCTTTCCCGAATAAATTGACAAACTCAGCCTTACTTGGTGCCTTCGACAAGCTAATTCTCATCTCTGTATTTTGTCCGCTAATCTCAGAAAGTCTCAGAATCAAATGTCCATCCTGCCGGAAAATACCTGAAATCACTCCCTCACCTTCCGTTACAGATAGGAAACGATCTGACAGCGGCATAGTTCCTGCATGTACGCTGCCGCTTTGGAATAAGATCGGATGCACAAGTGTGAGTACCAGCCGCTCCAACTCTACAGGAGAATCTGTTGCCACGCCAACATGAAGTGTGATGTTATGAATTCCTCTTTCCGGATAAGGATCCGGGCTGTAGGTAGAATTAATTAGTGTGCAGCTTAAACCATCCGAATTGCCACGATAACCGTATTTGGAATCTGCGGATAGCACTACCGATCGGTGAACCTTTTTGCAAAGTGCTGCGCCATAGGTTAATCCAGGGACATCCAACTGCATTGCCTCACGGTACGAGACCCCGCCAGGAATATCATAGAGGAACTGTCTCTCACCCGTCAGCGGCAAGTGATATAGCAGAACCGGTACCGGCTCACCCTCACGACTGATTTCATGCCAATCAACCTCCATATGTACTATTAGTGTCCGAGCCCCTTTCTCCAGATAGATCTCTGTCTTGACATTAGAATTTTTTATCTTATATTCTGCTCTGAAGCCTGAACGAAGTTCTCCGTCCTCCTTGGTAATCTTAATTGTCTGGAACCTTTCGGAATCAAGATCAGTATATCTTCCGATCTGCCAAGCATTGGAGGAGGAACGCTCCGTAGTCTGGAAACGCAATCCGCCTTTTTCCTTCTCTCTCAGCTGCTCCAGTCCCGTTGTCTTATCCATGAGAGAAATCAAATATCCGTCCCGGAAATCAAACTCGGCTCGTAAGGCTTCATTCTCCAATATGATATTATCCGTAGGCTGATTGGTTCGCTTTGCTGGCTGCAGATAGATCTGGTATTCCTCAGGCTCCCTTTGTCTGAGAACAATTGTGTTATAACCGAAGCCCGGAACCTCTGCTTTTACCAGTACGCGAAAGTATTTATGATCCCAGTAGGTTTTATGTTCCTTATCTAATAGCTGGAAAGGCAGTTCCTTCCCTTCGATGTCTTCGAAATAGATATAACGAAGATCACCGGTATAATCCCAGACTGTCAAGGTACAGTTATCTTGCCGATCCATTGACGTAGCATTAAAGAGGTGAAAAATTCTCGTTACACCTGCACCACGCTCCGGTACCGGCATGCCTTGTAAAGCAGTGATTCCATATCCGGCTCCGGCTCCCTCCGATTGGGATTCCTTTCTGCTTTGTATAGGAAGCTCCCAGGAATCGGTAGGAATTGCGGAAGTATCGATGTTTTGTGCCAGTTTCTGCATCGCAAAGGATGCCCTTGTTCCGGCGATCCCAAGCGCATGTGCGAAGAGCCCCATGGCATGCTCGCGGGTTTCCTGTACGCAGGAGCCTGTGAGAATATCATGAAAATGAGTAAATAATACACTCTGCCATGCATCCTCATATTGCTTGGTCTGATAGGTAGTCTTCCCTCTCGTTCCTGCAAGTGCATCCAGACACTGCGCTTCGTAAAGCGCTGCCTCCGAACGACGATTGCCTAGCTTTATGCGGCTCTGGGTGGTATAGCAGCCCGGGAAGATAAAGTTCAGCTCATGGTCAATTACCGGAACCTGATCTCTGACGCTTTCCGCAGCTTGAAAGTATTCAGCAAAGGTACCAAAGCGAAGCTTCGGAAATACAGGCCACTCCATCATTTCCAGAGCACGTTCGATGTCTCTTCTGGTGGGACCACCACCGTGATTGCCGACGCCATAGACTACCAGACCAGTCTTTAAACCGCCGGAGTGCTTCGCCGTCTCGATGATTCCAATTCCCGGCAGTGGCGTAATTCCGCTGTTATACCAGTACTGTTCACGGTATACCAAAAGCTCCTTTCCTGAAGGTGCCCGCCAGCGATACAGAGCATTCTCCCCGTCAAGACCGCGGCAATGATAATAATACTTTACTCCACCTAGCTGATCCAGCTCCGCCAGATGAGCAGAGTGCCCAAAGGTATCGGGTGAAAAATCGATATTCAGAGAAGCAGGATCTATGTCCCAATGCTCCTGCAGATATTTTTTTGTATAATAGATATGATTTAGGATGGATTCTGTGGAGGGCATATTTTTATCTGTCTCAACCCAAGCAGACGCAGTTACCTCCCATCGGCCTTCTCGAATTCTTTGCTGTATCTCTTCCTTCAACTCAGGCGCATAGTCCTCGATGATTTTATATACTGATGCCTGAGACTGAGAGAAATGAAAATCCGGATATTCCTCCATCAGCTTAAGCATTGTCTGAAAGGTGGATACCGTAGCGGAAACGGTCTCTTGCCACCCCCACATCCAGTTCATATCAATATGAGCATGCGCAGCAAGGATTAATTCATATTTCTTTGCCGCTTCGGACAGTGGCATAAGGAGTCGCTCGGCTTCCTTACAGCCGGCAATCGTCAATGCCCCCTCCTGCTCCATCTCATTTAGCAGATAATTCAGAGCCTCCTCCACATGACTGTCAAATTGCCCTGAAAGCTCCTTCGATAAACGGATGGAGAATTCAAGCTCCGATAAAATTCTTCGATTCCAGGAATTTGGCATCGTAACACCAAAAAACTCCTCCTTCGGTTGTCCAAACGTCTCTTCATAACCATACTTCTCACGATTACCGCCAACCTGTCTCTTAAGTCTTGTAAATTTTGCTGCTAATGTTTTCATAACCTCATACCTCTCCAATCGTCTGTTGTTCCTTCGCTTCAGTAATAAATTAAGAGTATTTTAAAACTTTTTTCCTACCTATTCAATGAGTGATATGAACCACTCCATAGAGTAAATGCGCATAAAGATAAGGATCACAGCTCCTCCTAACGACCGAAGCTTATCCCTTAAGCTCTGGTTCGTGTATGGAGTGAGTGTGATCCTTCTCTTCCTTCTATGTTGATTAAGTATTTTGATAACTATTATGGAGTTCCTGATTTATAAGATGTAGAACTGCAGTTCCTTAAGCCTCTTCCGTTCTCTTTGTCTCATCCTGCTCCGGTGCTGATACAGCGTCTACCTTATTTGTATTGCTGTCGAAGCTGACGCCAAGCTTCTCCATCGTAATGAACTTAAGCAGAGTATCCATCACGGTTGAACTGTTATTATTTGTACTGCCATCACTTGCCCCCATGTTTACTACGGTCTTCGGAACAATATCAACCGTAGCATTCTTGATTGCATCCGACAGTTTATCGGTGATTTCCTGAATAACCCTGAATTCTGCTCCTCCGTAAGCCTTTACCTGAGCATCAATGGCACGCGCCTTTGCCAAACCGACATTGCTTTCCTTGGATGCCTCCGCTTCACCTTCCAAGGTAATTCTGGAGGAATTTGCTTTCGCAAGGGCAATGATCTGATTTGCCTCCTGTTCTGCTTTACTTGCTAAAGCAGCACCGTTATTGCGTTCGATATCAATCTGTATCTTAGATCTTGTAAGGTAGCTTTGCTGTTCTGCCACTGCCTGTGCCTCACGAAGCGATTTCTCACTTTCTGCGGCAGACTGCTGCTTCTGGTAGGTAACCTTTTTCTCTTCGGCGATCTGTCTTTCTCGAAGCTGTGTAAGAATATTTTCAATCTGCACATCCTCAACCGGTGATTTCGGTGTACCGATTAGTACCTCCTCAAGCTGAAGATTATACTTCTGGAATTTATCCTTCATCTCACCGAGTGCTCTCTCTCGAATCTCACTACGTTCCTGAATAAGTTCAATTAATGTCTTCGTCTGGGCAACATCCTTAAAATATGCACTGACTAACGGATCCAGTGATTGATTTACCAGCATACTGATATCACCGAAGCGTTGTATTACCCAAGGTGCCTGCTTATAATCGATGTGCATAACAACGGATAACGGTAAGGAAGGCTCAAAAGCATCTTTTGTTATTATGTCGACCTCGGTCAGGTTCTCATCGTATTTATGAGACCCGATTTCAGACTTATTCCATTTCAAGATGATGTTTGTGGTAGGTACCAGTACAACTCTACCTGCATCGGTATTAAAAGCATATTTACCCGGCATTAACGGCTTTTCCAGTACACCCTTGCAGCCCTGACCAACCAATTCACCATGCTTATAATCACTGCCCGTTGTATCAACGCCCTCTTTACCGAAGAAAGAAACGACAACCCCCACAAAACCGATGGGTACTACAGTCTTTGGTCTAAATTCAACGGTCGCAAACAGTCGGTTGATATAGTAGGTACCGTCGGTGAGAACCTGTATCTGTTTACCACGTCTTCCGTCCAGACTCAGGAATTTCTCCGGATCCTGGAAGCTTGCATGCTCCTCTCCCACGTAGGGAGCAATGATTTCACCTTCCTGCAATGATGGACCGTCATGAACGGTTACAATACCCATTACATCACTTACTTCCGCACCATGTCCCATGATGATGACCGGACTGAAGGCATTACGTTCCAGTAAGGTCTTTTGCATGCTTACTAACTCCATACGTTCATTCTTGGAGCTATTAAAGGCTGCTTTAATATCGGTTGGCGTAATTACGATAAACTGCGCCAAGTTAATTGCATAAGTACCTTCTCTTAAGATACCTCTCTGCGGTCCCCTCTGTCCGCCGTTTCTTAGGAAACCGGTGACATCCTGAAAGTTATTTGCTTCCGGTACTACCTTACCCAAGGTCTGTGTCGGAGCCAGAGGTGCACCGTCACGGGCAAAGATATAAGCGATCTGACCTTGCGGTATCGTAATCAAAGGATAACGGTGAATCTTGTACATCAGTGCTGTCTTAAAATGAATACCACCACGAAGTACGTTCGGAGCATACCCTGCTTCACCGTTTAATGCAATGATAGAATCCTTAAGCGATCCTTTAAAGCTCCACCATTTTTCAACAACGGCGACCTGATCTGAGGATATAACCCTAAGTCCCAGGATGACAAAGATCAGAAGGTACAGGCCGATCAAAACTCCTGCAATGACTGCTGCCAAAATAATATAATCCATAACTATCTCCCACTTCTTTCTTAAAATTTTGATCAGAGTAAAGAGTGAAAGATATTTCAAATTTTTCACCCAGCAAGTTTGTGTCTGCGTGTGTACACAGACTTGAGATGCTCATAGACTCGCAAGCGAGTCATTAAGTAGCGCAGAAATGAGGAAAAATTATGAGTTTATTCTCTTTGCTCCGACAATTTTCTATCTACACTCCAATATACTCTTCTTATTGAAAAATACAACACCCCCGTTATTAAGAAAAGATTAAAATCCTATTAGAGTATATGCCGGCTGATCATTCCTATGAAAGAAAAGAAAGTGTGCCGAGTTAGGCAAGTGTGGTCCAGCTTCGCCGGACACACCACATAGAAAAAGGCCGTCGTAATTTGATGCGACGGCCCGGTATGCCTTTCGGTTATTTTATGCTCAAACGGATTACATTCCAGGAACATTTCCTTAAGGTTGCTACCGCTCTCATATCTAAAACTTCAGTCGTCCCATTGATATGTGGAATGACCTGATTCGGATCCGCGGCTGTGTTCACTGCTTTAAGATTCGAATGTTCCAGAACGATATGCTCTATCAAACTTGCACCTGCAAAATCACGAAGATCGATCTCAAGATCTATGTTCTCCTCCAGGGAGCGGTTCACAGCAAATACGGTCAGTTCCTTCTTCTCCTCATCCCATATACCGATGGACTCCACATACGGAACATCTTTCTTCTTGTCCGTACTATAACGATCACATTGAACAACGGGAGACAGTGCGATTCCTCTGCCGTAATTACTTGCATGCATGAAAGGATAATAGATCGGCTGAACCCATGCAGGACCACCGTTTTCCGTCATGATCGGAGCGATTACATTCACAAGCTGAGCCAGACACGCCATCTTCACCCTGTCACAGTTCTTCAAAAGGGTAATTAGCAGACATCCTACTACGAGGGCATCTTCAAAAGTATAAACATCCTCCAATTGATGAGGAGCAATCTGCCATCTCTTTAGATTCTTATCCGACTCATTGCTATGGAACCATACATTCCATTCGTCAAAGGAAAGATTAATTGTTTTATCTGAGCGCTTTACCGCCTTTACATAATCACAGATTGCAGCAACGGATTTGATAAACTTATCCATATCGAGGGAACAAGCCAAGAAGGACGGTGTGTCCTCCTCTGCATTACTGTAATAGCTGTGCAGCGAAACATAATCTACATACTCATATGTATTTTCCAAAACCGTAGCTTCCCACTGACCAAAGGTCGACATCCCGAGTCCGGAACTTCCGCATGCAACCAGCTCAATATCCGGATCAAGCTCCTTCATAATCTTTGCTGTCTCACAGGCGACCCTGCCATATTCCTGCGCAGTCTTAGCGCAAATCTGCCAAGGACCGTCCATCTCATTGCCCAGACACCAAACCTTAATTCCAAAAGGTTCTTCATATCCGTTGGCTCTTCGCAGATCACTATAGTAGGTACCTTTCGGGAAATTACAATATTCCAAGAGATTTCTTGCTTCCTCCGGTCCTCTGGTCCCGAGATTCACTGCCTGCATCACCTTGCTGCCTGCACGCTTTGCCCATTCCTGAAATTCATCGATACCTACCTCATTGGTCTCAATCGTATGCCATGCAAGTTCTGCACGGCGCGGACGCTTCACCGGATCACCGGTTCCGTCCTCCCAGTTATATCCTGACACAAAGTTTCCGCCCGGGTAACGGACAATGGGTACGTTTAGCTGCTTTACCAGTTCCATGACATCCTTACGAAAGCCTTTTTCATCCGCTGTCGGATGGGTCGGTTCATAGATACCGTTATAAACTGCTCTTCCCAAGTGTTCAATAAAGGAACCATAGATTCTCTCATCTACCTTACCCACTGTAAAGTCCTTATTTAGTGTAAGTTTTGCCTTCATTTTTACCATCCCTTCTATTACAATATATATGATAATTCGTGCTTTTAACTTATCATATTGACACCGATTATTTCAATGATATATGATGTTTTCATACTGATCTATCCTGCTTTATAGCTGAGCCGGAGATAGGAAAGGAAGGATGCCTTAAAATGAAGGTAAATGCAATCGGAATAAATTATAACCACAGCAGCCAGTTTTTTATCAACCGTCCTCATGGTTCCGGTGATTTTTTGTTTCTCTATTTTCGAACTGACGTCCTCCTTAGGCTGAACGGGGAGGATGTAATTGCTCATAAAAACTCGGCAATTTTATTTAACAAGGGAACACCGCAGATTTATCAGGCATATCAAGGCAGTTATGCCAATGATTTTATCCATTTTGATGCCGAAAAAGATCCTGATATAAGAAATCTGCCTCTGGATACGATAATGGTTCTACCGTCTACGAAGCAGATTCATAAGCTTTTGAAGGATATTTATTTGGAGTATATCTCAAAAAATGTGAATCGGCATGATTCGATGGATTTATTACTAAAGCTGCTCTTTGTAAAGCTCAACGAGTTGATTGCTTATCAACCCTCGGATACAAGGTTTTACGGATACTTTGATGCCCTGCTGCATCTGCGATCTATGATTTATCGCCATCCGGAGGAAAGGTGGACCATTGAGCGACTCTCCCATCAGGTGAATTTAAGCCCATCCCATTTTCAGCGGTTGTATAAGCAAACCTTCGGAATCAGCCCGATTGCGGATGTAATCACCTGTAAGCTGCAATTTGCGAAGACTTCTTTGGCTGTCACCAGCGATACGGTTCGTGAAATAGCTCTTCAATGCGGCTATGATAACGAGGAGCATTTTATGCGCCAGTTCAAGAAGGAGGAGGGCATGACCCCTACTGAATATCGGTTGCTTCATCGGGAATAAGAATCAGAAGCGTTTGTCCATGTCAGTGTCAATGGCATTGCAATTATAATTCTGCCCTTTTCCCCTTCTACGAAAAAAGGTATCAATTATGAAGATGCCAAGTGCTATGGCTCCGGCGATCTGAAGTGTCTCAAAGAAATAGTAGGAGGTACTTTCTACATTTCCCTCCACAATCCCTGTTACGATCTGATACATCCCAGCACCTGGGACAAAGGGAATCACACCGGGGATCAAAAACATCGTCACCGGAGTCTTATAGATTCGTGCCAGTATATGGGATGCCAACGCAACCAATATGGTTGCCGCCAGGGTAGAAAGGACCTTGTCATCAATTAGCTCCAGACTAAATAGGTAGATCAGCCAGCCAAGGGCACCCGTCATTCCGGAATGTATGATATATTTTCTCGGCAGATAGAATAGTACAGAAAAGGCTGCTGTTGCAAAAAAAGCACTGATAACTTGTAACACCATAATTACAGTATCCCTCCTATGAAGTTAAAAAACCCGATACCAAGTCCTACGCCGACAGCGATCCCCAGGGAAATAACAAAGGCTTCCACTGCTCTGGCCGTACCGGAATTATAATCACCCTGAAGTGTATCCCGAATAGCATTCGTAATCGGGATACCGGGTACCAAGGGCATGATGGAGCCGATGATAATCAGGTTACGGTCTATTCCAGAGATGTATCTGTTAAAAATCATGGTAATGAAAGCAAGTATAAAGCTTTTGAGCATATCCATGATAAAAGCACTGCCAATCCTCTTGTCAGCAAGATTTCCAATCAATACGATAAAAATACCATTCACACCTGCAAGCAGACAATCTAACCAGGAGCCTCCGAAGATTCCTACAAAACCGGCCATCGACACTATCGTTGCCAGTGCTATGATTTGATTTGAATAGGCTTTGTGATACCTAACCTCTTCCAACGTACTGCGAGCTTCTTCTATCGTCATCACACCGTCACAGATATTTCTGGACACTTGGTTAACGTCATTGATACGACTTAGATTATTGGATCGGTTAACAATACGCTTCACTCCGGTAATCGGTTCTATTGCCGGATCCGAAAGTGTTGCAACGATACCTGTCGTAGTTGCATAGACCTCCACGGAGGACAAATTGGATGACTTTAAGATACGTATCATTGTGTCTTCCACACGATATGTCTCCGCTCCGCTCAGTGCCATAATCTCACCGGCAAGCATTGCCGTCTCAAATAAATTTTTGTAATTCATTCCATGTTTCTCCCGAATTTTCCATGTTGTTTTTACTAACTCTTATTTTACCATAAAATATTTCAAGCTACACGATTTATTTTTCTTTTCATCTACTTAATTATCATATATGATCGTATGTATAACTATCTTAGTAGGCCTGCCAACCAAAAAGTTAGTATTTATGCATCTATAACTTAGCGTATTAATGTGAAATGAAATAAAGAAGTATGTTGCAATCAAATTAACGACACAACGAGGAGACAACATGTTTAACATTTCCAGCAAAAGAATCAGTCTTCATTTATTTCTGATTAATGCATTTATTTACATATCATTTTCACAATACGTACCTTATCTTGGCCCTTATTTTTCAAAAGCCGGGATAAATGCTGTTGAAATCGGAATCCTACTCACAGTCGGACCGGTATCCTCCATCCTGATTCAGCCTTTGTGGGCAGTCATCAGTGATCGAACCGGAAGACGACGAGACGTATTATCGGTCGCTGTTCTCGGCTGTGCAATATCCATCTTCAGCTACTATATCGGACATACCTTCTTGTCCTTCTTTATCGCATCCATCCTGATCTCATTTTTCAGTACCTCCATCGTACCGATGAGTGATGCTCTCATGTTGCGAAGTGCAAACAAAAACAACCTGGATTTTTCTAAGATCCGAATGGGTGGAACCATCGGGTATGCAATCTTCGTAATCATATCCGGTATGATTGTCAAGAAAAATTCGAATCTCGCTTATATCATGGGTTTTACCGGATTTATGATCCTCTTAGGGTTGGTACGCTGCCTTCCAAAGGATGAACCGCAAGAAACCCGCCCCGTTCAAAAGAATCCGGAAAAATCCTCTGTAAAGAGCAACGGATCCCTGCTACATATCTTTGAATCAAAGCAGATCTATTTCCTTCTGGCCTTCGCTTTTATTAGTCAGGTTGGACTAAGCTTTACCTACAGTTTCTTAAGTGTCTATATGCTAAAGCTAGGCTTTAGTGCAAGCACGATGGGTATCACGAACAGTATTGCAGCGATAAGTGAACTGCCGGTATTATAAGGTAAGCCCCACAAAGATTGCGATTATTTCCTGCTTTCTTCTCGGACTTCGTCTGATTACCGTTATCGGGGAGAGCCTTTTCTTTATCGCCCTATCCCAAACCCTGCAAGGTCTTACCTTCATGACAATTTACTATAGCTGCGCTGTCTTCATCAGTAAGAATGTGAAGCTTGAGAACCAGTCCAAGGGTCAGAGTATACTTGCTCTCATTCAAACCGGTATCGGAAGCATCGTGGGCAATGTTCTCGGAGGTTTTCTGGTTGATTCTTACGGTTTAAAAAACGCCTACATTATGATGACAATCCTGGTCATAACAATAGCAGGACTCACCGCCCTGCTACTGTATTTCTATCAGAAAAAGCACAAACCAGAAACGACCTAATCATTACTTTTCATCGACTAAAACCGGAAGCACTCCGGTCTCATAACGAAACACTTCATAATATTAATGTTTACGGTCGTAGCTTTCTTGTATAATTTTCAAAATTATGGTAAGCTTTCAGTAACTATCCGGCGAATTCATTTTTAATCAAGGAGGAGAATATGCAGAAGAGAGCTTTTGGTAATACTGGTTTATTTACGTCTATATTAGGTTTCGGTGGTTTTCATTTATTAGAGATCCCGGTGAAGGAAGCAAATTATCTTTTGAATCGCTATCTTGATGCCGGCGGTAATTATATCGAGACAGCAGCCAGCTACGGTGATGGTGAATCTGAACGCAAGATTGGTCTTTGTGTTGCAGACAGACGCAGCGAATACATACTGGCTACTAAAACCGGGGATCGTACGAAGGAAGGAGCTTTGAAGTCCCTCGACAGAAGTCTTAAGAATCTCAGAACCGACTATATTGATCTTCTCATTATGCACGGTGTGGGAACGATGGAGGAGCTCGATCAGATTCTTGCACCGGGCGGTGCTGTGGAAGCAGCAGAACAAGCCCTGAGGGAAGGTAAGATCAGACATATCGGAATCTCGATGCACGGGCAGCCGGATGTGCTTATTCGTGCACTCAAGGAGTATCCCTTTGAAGCGGTAATGACCACGATAAATTATTATGATCATTTTAATTTTCCTGAGATACAGAATGAATTATTGCCTCTGGCCGATGAGAAAGGCAGTGCAGTTATTTTGATGAAACCGGTTGCCGACGGCTTATTATGGAGATCAAGTGAGGTTGCCTTCCGTTATGCACTTAGTCAGCCGGTATCCATCGTCGTGGCAGGGATCAACAATCGAGAGATGTTGGAGGCGGATCTGTCCTACGTAGAGCAGTTCGTTCCGATGTCTGCGGATGAACTCGAACAGTTGTATACGGATGCACCGGAGCTTGGTACCTATGTATGCCGTCAATGCGGTAAATGCCTGCCTTGTCCCGAGGGTATTCCCATTCCTGAAATCTTTCTTTACGAAGGCTATTTTGACAGACAGATGGCCGATGGTATTGTCACTAATGCCTCCAATTTTGCTCTCAAGGAGCGGCTGCGTTTCTGGTTTGGCAACAAGGATTTGGCGATGAAGCGATATAGTAAGCTTTCCGTGAAGGCCGACCGTTGTACGGAATGTAAGGAATGTATTCCAAAGTGCCCGTATGGGATTGATATTGTACGCAAGCTTTCCATCTGTGATTATAAGCTAGCTGCTAGGGATATCTACTAGAAGATGCTTTAGCAACCCGATAGAAAGCTTTGAAACGTGTGCTCGCCAGGTGTACTTAAAAATGGATCACATACTTTCCTCAAATAGGTTGGGGAACTATGTGATCCTTTTCTTAATCTTCAATACGACAACCCAAAGTACTGCAGGATTCTAATAAAATCATGATAGCTGATTATAAATCCGGTCCAGAGTCTCTTCTATCGAGGAATAATATTCTGTTACTGCGAAATTCATAACCAGCTTGCTGCTCTTATCGCTAAATACGAAAGCCCTTTCCTTCAGAACCTTTTGTATTTTATGAGTTACCTTGATGGCAGGCATCAGTCCGGTTTCCGGAAGAAGGAGCATTAGTCTTTTTGCATCCCATCTCCCCACAATATCCAACTTCCGGAGGTTATTTGCCAACAATTCACCCATCTTTAATAAGGTATCATTGATTCTTTCCTGTTCCTCCAGAGAATTCATCAGCTTCACGTAATCTATCTCACAAAGGATCAGTGAAAATGCATTTCCGTATCGATCGTATCGTAATATCTCGCGTTCTATGCCTTCAAGAAGTCCTCTTTGATTCAACAGCCCCGTTGCAATATCAATTTTACTGTGTTTCTCCATAAGTTCGTTCATTACAGATTTTGCGTTCAGTAAACCCTTAAGGTCATTGAATTTATTGATAATCGGTTCCAGTTTTTCATATCCGAGGAATACCCTCCAGTGCCCTTTCTCCAATATGATCAGCTTCGTAAAACTGTCTCTCTGAACCATATCCATTACAATATTATACTCAAGAGTATGAACACTGAACTCCAGAACATCACTGATCATTGTTTTATAGATCAGCTTATCCCGATATACTCCGTAGAAATCACATTTAAACTCTTTCAGACAATATACTCTGGATACAGCAGTCTGCCAATGGATAAAATCCGATTCTGATATATTTTTCTTATCCAGATCGGAAATCAGTTCGTAACATCGAGCGTAGTTATTATCCAGGATATTCTGAAAATATTCCATAAGCAAAGCCTTCGCTGACAGGAAACGCATATCATTGCGCTTATTTGCTTCGTTATCTGCATTACGGCTGCTTTTTATAGTATTACCGTTCTCCGTATTGGTGCTGTCTTTGGATTTTTCGACAGGGCGCAGATTTCTTCTCTCCCAGACGACATTATATTCCTGACGTTTGGTTGGGTCACTTAGCACTGCATAGGCTTCGTTAATCAGCTGCATCCGGTCACCGCAGTCACCGTTCAGATTCATATCCGGATGATATTTTCTCGCCAGCCGTTTATAGGCACTCTCGATAATCTCCTGCTCTGCTTGATAATCTACCTGTAGAATCTTGTAATAGTCATCTAATCGCATAACTTCACCACCTATTCCCTGGACGGATCCATCTTATTATTTCATCATATCTCAACCTTCCCTATGTTTCCAGCTTTATTTTATCTAATTCGACTTTTTTTCAAGGCGTGAATGAAAGATTTCCACATAAAGAAAGGATGCCGCAAAAGATATCCACATCGATCCGGGTGAAACCCACATCCAATGAAAAATTTTATTTTGCAGCATCCGCTATGACAAATTTACAGTTCTCGAAGAACCAGATCCGTACTTCCCTGATTGAGTCCAATTTCGATTCGGATAACTCCGGGATGTTTCGCGTATTCTTTGCGTACTAGGTCACGAAGCTGAGTTCCTCCCTGATAGCCGTGGATCACTCTGATACGATAAACATCCTTCTTCGCTTTCTTTAACTGGCTGTCAAGATATATCTTCGCTTGATATCTTGTCATTCCGTGTATATCCAATTCCAGAATGCCTGTATTCATTCCACTTACCTTCCAAACTCCGATAGCTCCAGACCTTTGTTGCGGTCAAGCGCCGTCTGGATGCTCCAATTATGAACAAACAGCAGCAGCGGGTTCCCCTTTAGGTCCTTCACCTTCTTCGTATCCGAAGACACACTTAATTTGCTGACATCGATATTTTTATTTTCAACCCAACGGATATATTCATAAGGAAGAGGCTCCATACGTATCTCCACGCCGTACTCAAAATCCAGTCGGAATTTTAATACATCGAACTGCAGTGTTCCCACCACACCTACGATAATCTCTTCCATACCGGTATTATACTCCTGGAATATCTGAATTGCACCTTCCTGTGCGATCTGGGAGATTCCCTTCAAAAACTGCTTTCGCTTCATGGTATCCACCTGTCGCACTTTTGCAAAATGCTCCGGTGAGAAAGTCGGAATTCCTTCATACATAAATTTCTGATCCGGCATACACAGCGTATCACCGATGGAGAAGATACCCGGATCAAAGACACCGATGATATCACCGGCATAAGCTTCTTCGATAATGGTACGTTCACTTGCCATCAGTTGCTGAGGTTGTGAAAGACGGATCTTCTTATTTCCCTGAACATGATTGACTTCCATACCGGCACTGAATTTACCGGAACAGATTCTCATAAAGGCAATTCGATCACGATGAGCCTTATTCATATTTGCCTGGATCTTGAATACAAAGGCAGAAAATTCATTCTTCAGCGGATCAATTGCTCCTTCGCTGGAGGTCCTCGGTAACGGTGAGGTCGTCATGGACAGATACCGTTTCAGGAAAAATTCCACACCAAAGTTGGTAAGTGCCGAACCAAAGAATACCGGAGTAAGCTTACCGCTTAGTACCTGATCAATGTCAAATTCGCTGCTTGCGCCGTCAATCAACTCAATCTCTTCGGAAAGGATATCATGATTGTCTTTTCCAATCAATGCATCAAGACTGGGATCCCCTAATTCTACTTCTACAGTTTCGACTTCCTTCATGCCATTGTGAGCCGCATAAAAGCGAGCAATATGCTTATTATCCCGGTCATAGACACCTTTAAAATTCTTTCCGGAGCCGATCGGCCAGTTAATCGGGCAGGTTCTGATTCCAAGTACCGTTTCGATCTCATCTAACAATTCAAAGGTATTCTTTGCTTCGCGATCCAGCTTATTTATAAAGGTAAAGATCGGAATGCCTCGCATAACACATACCTTGAAAAGTTTCTTCGTCTGTGCCTCAACACCCTTGGAGGCATCAATCACCATGACTGCCGAATCGGCTGCCATCAGGGTACGATACGTATCCTCGGAGAAATCCTGATGTCCCGGGGTATCCAATATATTTATACAATAATCATCATAATTAAACTGCATTACAGATGAAGTCACGGAGATACCACGCTGCTTCTCTATCTCCATCCAGTCAGAGACCGCATGTTTATCTGTCTTCTTTCCCTTCACAGAACCCGCTAAATTAATAGCTCCTCCATACAGCAAAAGCTTCTCTGTCAAAGTTGTCTTGCCTGCATCCGGGTGGGAGATAATCGCAAAGGTCCTTCTTTTCTTTATTTCCTCGGTATAATTGCTCAATGTAAATCCTCCAAAATCCACTATCTTACTAAAAACATAAACCAATTCATCATAATATAAATGAAAGCGGATTGTCAAGGCATTTAGTTACAATTTTGCATCCCATCTGCCACAGAAGGGGTCCACCGGGGTGATACCCTTGAAATCGCTCCTCCCGAGTAGTTTATCTATCACCGCATTTATGTTACTCTCTTTGAATTTATATGCATTGATAAAGGTTCTGACTCTGGGCACATCTAACAGATGATAGGGATTAGCAAAAGAGATGAATATCGTGGGGATCACACTCTGATAGATCGGACAATCCGCTCCCATTGGCTGTGCCCATTCGATACGAACTGTCGTCTGATTACTCTTCGTCGCCATATTACCTACATAGATCATCAGATCATATTGATCAACCACATCCTGATATTTTCGAAGCATTCCTTCATAACCCTGTGCTGCCTGGAAGATATCTGCGATAAACCCCTCTCGCTCCAGCGCATCCTTCATTATTCCCGCGATATCCTCATCACCGCCTCCAAATGCACTTTCGCCCGAGGTGATCGGATAGATCAGTATGCGCTTATGCTTTTCCTTATGGATCGGCAGAAGCTTCTGGGTATCCTTAATAAGCGTTATTGCCCGGTCCGCACAATCAAGCTCGATGCTCTTATGTTCTTCACAACCTACGATTCTTCTTGCCTCCTCCGGCTTTACAAAGATGCTGCCATCTGCCTTCTTCTCCGGCAACCGCAAAGTGGCCTTCAATCCGAGAATTCGGGCTACCGCTTCGTTCAGTCTCTGTGGCGTGATCGTTCCATCCTCCACTCCCGCTGTCATATAAGCATAATCCTCCTCCAGATTTTTCGTGAAGAGGAATACGTCGCAGCCTGCGGCAATGGTATAAGGTACAGCTTTATTTCGCGGCATCGGAATCGCAAAGCCTGCCATGGTAGTAGCATCTGTTACGATCAGGCCATTAAAGCCCAGTTTGTCCCGTAATAGACCATTGATCAATTCCGGTGCCAGGGTCGCCGGCATAATATCCTCGTCTTTGATCCCGGGACATAACCTACGACTATAAGCCGGCTGCATAATATGTCCGATCATTACCGTCAATGCTCCTGCATCAATACAAGCCTGATAAGCTTCACCATAGGACTTATCCCATTCCTCACAGGATAAATCGTTACTGCTGGTGACCAGATGCTGATCCCGTTCATCCACACCATCTCCCGGGAAATGCTTGATGGATACTGCCATGCCCAGTCCCTGTGCAGCCCTTGTGTATTCCACTCCGCAATCCTTTACCAGCTTATCTTCCGAACCGAATAATCTGGTCGCCATAATCGGATTCCGGAAGTTCTTATCAATATCGATTACAGGGGCAAAAGCCCAGTTCGCACCCACTGCCAGGCCCTCTCTTGCACATACATAACCTTGTTTCCCCGCAAACTCCGGTTGATTTGTGGCTCCAATCTGAAGATTCGGACCTATGTTAGTTCCTTCTTCGATTAAACCGTCCCCACCGGCTTCGAAGTTAGCAGCAATCAGCAATGGGATCTTTGACTCTTTCTGAAGGAAATTGGTCATATCGCATACCTCCTCTAAAGGCATTCTGCGACCCATAATTCCCCCGATCTGATAATTGTGTGACAGATTGGACAGATAGCCGTGATCCCCGGTATAGCTAATCAGGCAAAACAACTGTCCGATCTTTTCCCTCGTTGTCAGACTGTTTAGTGTCTCCATAACCCAACCCATCTGCATATCATTTAGGTAAAAGGGCTTCTCTTTTAAGAAATCATAATTCATCATCGGTAAAACCTCCTGAATTCATTCTATATAGCCTTCCTATTCTTATATTTTAACCTTTTCGCTAAGTTCAAACAAGACTGCCTGTTATGATCTTTGTGAATTTAACTGCTTTGTTTTGTGTTTCTTATAGTACAGGACATATTTTCTTATAAAGTAAAAAGGGTTTTGCACTTTCACAAAACCCTGAATACGATTTAAATCTTATACTATTATTATTTTACCTCAGTGACCTCAGTAATCTTTGCTGTGATTCCAAGCATCTTGAGATATTGTATCAGGTATGATTGCAATGCAGAAGTAAACTCTCCCTGTAAGGTTGCCTCCAAACCGATACGATATGTAATTCCTTCCGCTTCCTCTACCGGCTTCGATTTGGGGTCCTCTTCGGTAATAAAATCGAAAGTATAAGCCTTCTTTAGGTTATTACCTGCACTGTCCTTCACTGCTCCCGCAGGTACACTAATCGTATAATTCGTATTATAAGCAAGTTTATCTTTCGGTGTTATAACAAGCAAATTATCCTTTAACTCAAAGGTATAAGCAATTGTCTTTCCCAAGACCGTAGTGATACTGATCGAATCAAATGCTTTACTCTTCTTAATGTTCTCGGAAAAGCGCAGTACTATCTCATTTTCTCTCATCACATCGGTTGCCTTATCCACAGGACTCGTCTTTGTTATCACAGGTGCTTTCGTATCCTTTGCTGCCGCATAAGCCGGAGTTGCCATACTGATTAATAAAACAGCTACACAAATAATCGAGATAATTTTTTTCATCATATTCCCTCTTTCTACTAAACAATAGCATCTAGAATCCGAACATTCATCACATACCGGCTCTTAAACTCCAGTATGTTTGTCTATTCGTATTATAACAATATATGAATTAAGCTGTCAAACATTACTATACAATAGTTACTCTGACCAAGACCTCGGATTATCTTCTTCTTACCACGCTGACTCCTGTATTAATAACTCTTGGTCCTGTATCCAAACCCTTCAATGCAGCAAAAGCCTCCGCAACCCCAAGATACCCCATGGTATAAGGATTCTGTGCTATGGTCGCCTTCAGACTTCCATCCCGAAGTAGCTCCAGAATCTCGTTTGATTTATCAAACCCCACTCCTATCACTTCCTTTTTACTCGATCGAATTGCCCTACCCACTCCGACTGTGGAGCCTTCGTTGGTACCAAATAATCCCACTAGATCGGGGTAGTTCATCATCATCATTGTAGCAGCTTCCTCCGATGCTTGCGGATCGCCGTTTTCATAATCTGCTGGGACCAGGATATATCTTCCATCCTGCCGAATGGCTTCACGAAAGCCTGCTTCTCTTTTTACTATAGAATCAGTAACCTCATTTACACCGATAATACCAAGTCTTCCACTCCGTATTCCTAATTCATTCAGTTCATAAATCATCGCCTTACCTGCCTCCATTCCGGCACTATAATTATCTGTAGATAAGGTTGTGACTGCCT
This sequence comes from Bacillota bacterium, assembly GCA_023415055.1. Lineage (GTDB taxonomy): Bacteria > Bacillota > Clostridia > Lachnospirales > Lachnospiraceae > Mobilitalea. The sequence goes on from JAEZLZ010000103.1 coordinate 106,049, forward strand.
CCTCATAGGCAGGAGTATCAACGTAGATAATTTTCACTCCCTGTGCCTTTGCGTCCTCGATCACACTGGACATAAGAATCGGATCATTCACTGCAATCAGAATCGCATTAGCTCCTGCTTCTATCGCTTGATTTAATAACTCTATTTGCATCTTTGTATCCTTCGACTTCGGAGCTACCCAGTGATAGCTCACTCCGAGAAACCCAGCCATATCGAAGGCTCCTTTATTGATATCAGCCCAGTGCTGGTCTGTTTTATCAATTGTTACCAGATAAATATCATAAATCTGATTCACCGAGGCAGGAATAACTTCCCGGCTTCTATGTTCTCTATAATCAATCAGCACAAGAAATAACAATGTGATTATAACCATGAAAAGATCCGCCATAATCGTTTCCTTTTTTATACTCATACAGATCCTGCCCCATTTCTAATGATTACCGATTTATCCCGTTTCTATAGCATATTCCGATCATAAGTGAAATAGATTACTTATTTTATTCTCCTACTCACTTCTATGTCTGCAGTATCTGCCAGATACTGTAGTTAAAGAATTGCATATACCTCTTGGGGATAGGTTATAAAAAGAAGGTAATATACTCTCTTTGGTAAAGAATTGCACTGGGCAGTTTCTTCACTTTCAGGTGTATATTACCTTCTTTATAAGTGTATCTGTAACGCTAGGTTCAAACTCTAATAGGGGTTGACAAAATAAATATTACAAATATCAGTACATTTCCTATAAATTACCAAATTCTATTACCTGCAACGTATTTACTTACCAGATTGCGGTCGTCTGACAGATAGACTACTCGTTCCAGTCTCTGCTTCAAAGTCAATGGCTGAGGATGAGGCAGAGAGGAATCACTAATCACGACGGCATCAAATTCATATCCTTCTTCAAAACTTCCTACCTTACCGAAGAATTCTCCGCCTCCCTTGGTGCCTAGATAGAAGGCCTCATCGATTGATAATGGAGTCAGACTCTGATCCTTTAACCGCCATAATAATTTTGATACCTTAATAGCCTCAGTCATCATCTTAAAGATGGAAAGGGAATCTCCTGCTGCCACATCACTGCCTAGACCCATCCTCAGTTCCTTGTTAAGATAATCTCTTACAGGTGCAATGCCGGAGGACAGATTCATATTCGAATCCGGACAATGAGCGATAAAGACCTGATTCTGCTTAGCAAGTATCGTCTCTTCCTCGGTTAAGTAGATGCAATGTGCCATAATCGTTGGGACAGTTCCACCGAATAAACCGTATTCATTATAGGCATCCGCATAACCTGCCGTACTGGGAAAAAGCTCTTTTACGAATTCGATCTCCAACAGATTCTCAGATAAATGAGATTGTACCGGAAGATCCTCCTCACGGCAGATTACAGACAATTCGGTCAGTAAATCCTCCGTACAGGAAGGGAGGAATCTTGGGGTAATTATCGGAGTGACATTATTATATTTTGTCCTGCAGGTCTCAAGCCAAAGCCTTGTGTCCTTCAGAGACTGCTCACTGTCTTCACACAGAACCTGTGGGCAGTTACGGTTCATATTAACCTTACCAACCATACACTTTAATCCTGTCTTCTCCAACAAATCCATCAGCAGTACTGTACCGTTGACATGAATCGTACCGAAGATGCACGCTCTTGTTGTTGCACTTTTCAGCAAATCGTTAACAAATATTGTATAAGCCCGGTTCGCATATTCCGGATCGGAATATTTAGCTTCCTCCGGGAAGGTATTAAACTCCAGCCATTTTAACAATTCCATATCCATACCCAGGCTTCGGATGGCGTATTGAGGTGCATGGGTATGCAGATCAACCAGTCCCGGTATAATCAAATTATCCTCATAATCCGTAAGGGGAAGCTGGTTGTATTGCTCTGGAAGTGTCTCATAAACACCTGCAACCTTCCCTTCTTCACAAACCAGATATCCATTTGGAACACAAACGAGCTCCTTTGGACTCCTCGAATACACGATATTTCCTTTTAAAGCAAATGATTTTATATCCATCGAACCACACCTTTCTTATATATCTTCATAATACTATGATCATATTAATTAGTCAATTATGCAAACAATACCACCGGCTGTCTGCAATTATAGATTGAGAACTGCACTTAGTGTAAACGTACTCTCCCCCTTATCAAACCGTATCGTTCCCGAATATTGTTTTATCGTATAAATCATGCTCTTAATCCCATTTCCTCCTCCCTGTTTTCCCGAAACAGGCACCCCATCCCGAAAAAGGATTTCCTCCGAACAGGAATTCTTAATTCCAATAGACAAACAATGATTAGTATAGTCCGCATGAACCAAGATAAACCTTTTCTGTTCTTTTGGGAGGCATAGACATCCGGAATATGCATTCTCCAGTGCATTAGCAAAAAAAGTTGCTAATTCCATTGAATCTATCTTCAAGACAGACGGTATCTCTGTCTTAAAATCAATATCAATTCCTGCATTTCTGGATCGTTCTGCCCAAAGACATAAAATACCGTTCACCGAAGTATGATGGCAATATTCCTTCTGCAATATCTCATCCATACTATACTGTTCCTTCAGGTAAAGTAGTGCTGTTGCAGTTTCACCTCCTTCCAGAAGTTCTATCATATTATTCATATGAAAGCGCAGATCATGCCATCGCCGGTTTGACTTCTCTGCTTCTTCCTTCTGTCGTTCAAACATTTCCCACTGAGCCTTTGTTTGCAACGAGAGAATCCTCTGTTGCTCCTGAATAAAATTTTTATCATACAATTGCGAAAAGATATAATAAAAAGTAAAAAACATCATAAACAGAATGAAAATAACCGTACTTCCGTATAATAAGGTCCACAAATTTCTGACGCTAAAGCCATATCGGCTATATTGATAATACATCGCGGCAGTCCCTAACGCTGGTAGAATACAAAACATTCCCCAGCCACTCGTAATCTCCTGTTGCAACAGCTGGTATTTATCGCGAACTGTTTTGTGAATAAGAAGGATTGTAGGAGCAAAGAGAAGAATACGAGCCAAATTATATAGCATATATTTTCCGTCAAAAGCATCGATAATCCAAAGTGCTAAAAAGGAAACGGAAAAGCTGACAAAGATGGTACATAATATGGTATACCAGGCTCTTTGATCGCGGTATTGTGACAAGTAAAAAAATACAAAAATTGCCGGTAAGTCCATAGTAAAAAAATACCATTTTACATAGATCTGTAATCCGAATATAAGGATGATCGGTATATTTAGAAGCAATTGAAGCAGCAGTTCGAAACAGAGTATGAGCCGAAGTTTTTTTCCATGGATACGTAATTTTCCCATATCAATGGCTATAATCTGAGCTGTAATCAGTGTGATCAAAGGAACCATTGCCATACCTATCTGCTCCATCACTTATCCTCCTTTGCACTTTTCTACCGGTACCCATCAATACTATTTTACAATAAAATATATAAAATTTCTATCAAATTAAATAAAATTTCGTGTAAAAATCACAAAATGCCCCGGATTCACTTCTCTAAACGAAAGTGAATCCGGGGCACTCACATTAATGCAATCTTATTAGCGAGCTCTTCTTTGAATTGCTTTTACAATCTCTACTACAGGAATAACACAGATTGCGAGCAGCATGGCAACACTATATTCTGTAATGCTGATATGCTCAAATTCAAAGATATTACTTAAAAACGGAACATAGATTACTGCTGTTGTAAGTATTAAACTGGCGAATGCTGCTCCATACAGTATGACATTGTGCGTATTCATACGGAAGATGGAGCCTCTCTGACTTCTCATGTTTATACTGTGGAATATCTCAGCCATACTCATCGTTAAGAAAGCCATGGTCATACCATCCGGGCTGTTCACGAACTCCCATCTGCCTGACTCCATAAAATGACCGATGTAGTAAGCAGCCAAGGTAACAATCGTAACCATAACACCCTGATATGCTACATCTACTCCTACTCCGCCAGAAAAGATACCTTCCTTAGAGGAACGAGGTTTACGCTCCATCAGATCCTTCTCACCTTTTTCCATACCCAAGGCCAATGCCGGGAAGCAGTCGGTAATCAAATTGATCCAAAGGATATGAACTGGTTTCATAATCGTGAAGCCTAATAATGTAGCGGTAAATATAGATAAAACCTCACTTAAATTGGACGAAAGGAGGAATTGGATCGCCTTACGGATATTGTCATAGATACGCCTTCCCTCTTCTACTGCGGATACAATAGTTGCAAAGTTATCATCGGCCAGTACCATATCTGCAACATTCTTGGTCACATCTGTCCCTGTGATGCCCATTCCTACTCCGATATCCGCACTCTTTATGGAAGGAGCATCATTGACACCGTCACCGGTCATAGCTGTAATCATGCCTTTCTTCTTCCATGCATTCACGATTCGTACCTTATGCTCCGGCTGCACTCTGGCATATACTCCGTAATTCTCAATCGTAGCCTGTAATTCCTCATCAGCGATTTCATTCAACTGTGCACCTGTGATTGCCTGCTTCGGATCGGTTATGATTCCGATTTGAGATGCGATAGCAATTGCCGTATCCCTATGATCTCCGGTTATCATCACAGGTCGGATTCCTGCACTGCGGCATTCTTTTATCGCAGCTATTACCTCCGGCCTTACAGGATCGATCATTCCGGTAAGTCCAATAAAGATTAATTCCTGTTCCAATGCTTCAGGTGAGAACTCGGAAGGCCTAACCTCGTGGGTACGGAACGCCGCAGCCAATACACGAAGTGCCTGGTCTGCCATACGTTTATTTTCCTTCAAAATCTCCTGCCGTTTTGCATCGGTCATCGGCAGGGTCTTGCCCTTGTCATAGTATGAAGTACACAGACGAAGCACTTCATCCGGTGCACCCTTAGTGAATTGAATCATGCCCTGATGTTCATGAACCGTTGACATCATCTTACGCCCGGAATCAAACGGTGCCTCTCCGATACGGGGATATTCTTTCTTCAAATCCGGTTTTTTCAGGTTCAGAGTAGCCGCATAATTTACCAAAGCGCACTCGGTGGGTTCACCGACCGCAGCACCGTTTTCCAACTCTGCATCACAGCAAAGTGCCATTGCCAATGCCAGTTTTTCCTGGTCTGACGCATAATGATCCACTACGGTCATCTTATTCTGTGTCAAAGTTCCGGTCTTATCACTGCAGATGATCTGGGTGCAGCCTAAGGTCTCAACTGCGGTTAAACGACGGATTACCGCGTTACGTTTACTCATATTGGTAACGCCAATGGAAAGTACAATGGTAACAACTGCTGCCAGACCTTCCGGAATCGCTGCTACTGCAAGGCTTACCGCTACCATGAAGGTATCAAGAATAACTGCACCGCTGAAATCGCCTGAGCGTATCAGACTGAAGGCAAAGATGAAGACACAGATTCCAATTACAAGTACCGTAAGTATTTTACTCAACTGGTTTAATTTAATCTGAAGAGGTGTTTCATTTTCTTCTGTTTTTGTTATAGCATCCGCTATCTTGCCCATCTCGGTTTCCATTCCGGTTGCTATTACAACGGCACGTCCGCGGCCATATACAACAGTACTACCCATATATGCCATATTCTTGCGGTCTCCGAGCGGAACCTCCTTCTCTCCCTTTTTCAGAGTCAAGAAATCGATTATTTTGTTTACCGGTACGGATTCTCCGGTCAATGCAGCCTCTTCAATCTTTAAGCTGGCACTTTCCAGTATACGGCAATCCGCCGGGACTGCATCTCCGGCTTCCAGAAGAACGATATCTCCGACAACCAGTTCTTCACTTTTTACACTAACGATTCCACCGTCACGGAGTACCTTACTGGTAGCCGCCGCCATTTCCTGCAATGCTTCGATTGCTTTTTCAGCCTTATTTTCCTGGTAGACACCAAGGACAGCGTTAATTATTACTACGAACAAGATAATAAATACGTCCGCAATGGACTCTCCGGCATAGATACTCGTAGCTCCGGAAATCGCTGCGGCGACAAGAAGGATGATGATCATCGGATCCGTAAGCTGGGCAAAGAAGCGTTTGATCAGACTATCCTTCTTTCCCTCCGCCAAACGGTTTCTCCCGTTCTTTAACAGTCTTTCCTTTGCCTCCTGAGAGTTAAGGCCTTCTGCATTGCTTCCTACTACTTTTAGTACATTTTCTGCTTGCTCAAGATAGTATCTCATACATCACAGGTTCCTTTCCTAATTAGATTGAATAGAACAATGTATCGTAAGGATACATCAACAAAGTAATAGTAACGGAGTGCTTATATTTCATAGGACGAAATTTTTATGAAATAAAAAAACTCATGTAAATCCTATTCCTAGTGGAATAAGAAATACATGAGTCTTGTCCTTTCCGGATAAGCCAGACAGTTACGTCTTGTTGTTGACTTAGCCACGCAAAAATCTGCGCGAACTACTCCCCCACGATTCATATGCAAAGAAATGAATTATAATAGCACTTCTTTGTTTTCTACAGTGATATGATAATATCATATTTAGACAAATAATGCAATGGATTATTTTTCTTTGTTTCTGTAGAATTAAGCACTGATAAACTTAAAAACACCTCTTCCCCTGTTCCTTCGGGCAAGTCTCTCCCTTGCTGCACTGATAGCATACCTCGTTATCAAGCGGCTTGTCGTCAAAAAAATTCCGACAATTGATCAACGTAGTTTCTGCGATATTAAACAAGGCTTCTTTTGTAAGAAACGCCTGATGAGAGGTAACAATTACATTCGGTAGGGAGATAATTCTTGCCAGTACATCGTCATGAATGATGGTATAGGACATATCCTCATAGAATAGCTCTGTTTCCTCCTCATAAACATCAAGGCACGCGCCTCCAATCTGCTCCTCTATTAGTGCCTCCAATAAATCCTCCGTATTAATTAAAGCTCCTCTGGAGGTATTGATAATATAAGCCTCCTTCTTCATACTCTGCATTGTAGCCTTATTAATCATATGGAAGGTGTCCTTGGTTAGAGGACAATGCAGCGATATAATATCCGATTCCCTGCAGAGCTCTTCCATGCTCACATAGTGAATATTAGAAGCTGTGATCGGAAATGGATCATAGGCAATCACCTTCATGCCAAAGCCGTTACAGATATCGATAAAGATGCGGCCGATCTTTCCGGTGCCGATGACACCGATTGTCTTCCCATGAAGATCAAAACCTGTCATTCCGTTTAGGCTGAAATTAAAATCTCTTGTTCTGATATATGCTTTATGAATCTTACGATTTAAAGTCAAAAGCAATGCCATAGCATGCTCTGCTACCGCATAAGGTGAATATGCCGGTACGCGAACCACATGAAGCTTCTGAAAGGCTGCTTTGAAGTCCACATTATTGTAACCTGCACATCGCATTGCTATGAGCTTTACTCCGTTTTCCGCCAGAATCTGAATGGTATCTTCATCCAACGTATCATTCACAAAGGCTACTACGGCTTCATAGCCCTTTGCCATAAAAGCAGTTTTCGGTCCCAACTTCGGTTCAAAATATTCAATTTCTATGTTGTACTGCTTCTTTAATTGCTCAAAGAAAATTTTATCATAGGATTTCGTATCAAAAAAGCAAATCTTATTCATCCTGAATCCTTTCTATTGACTGTTTTTATATAAAATTAGTATCATCCTTATTAAATTAACTATACTTCCCTTGTTTCCATATTAGATTCAAAGACAATTACTTCAGATAAGATAATTATCGCACAGCTTCCATTATTATGCAATATCCGTAACAGGGACATAGTAAAAGGGGATCTTGCTGATGCCTTCGCACTCTGCAAAATCCCCTGTTTATTTTATCTCATTATTTGCACACACAGTCGTTTTGAAGTTATCGCTTATTCCGTAACAAATATACTATAAATTGCTCTGGTTGCTTCTTCAAAGTCTTCTTCTGCAACACCGATGATAATGTTCAGCTCCGAAGAACCCTGATCAATCATCTTTACATTGATTTTAGCCTGCGCCAATGCAGTAAATATCTTCGCAGCAGTACCTCTCGCTTTTCTCATGCCCCGGCCTACGACCGCTATTAAGGCTAGATTATCCTCAATATCAATATTATCCGGGTGTGTTCTCGCAATGATCTCATCAAGTACGGATTTCTCCTTGCCACAAAATGCTTCTGTACTCAGGATAACACCCAGAGTGTCAATACCGGAGGGAATGTGCTCAAAGCAGAGGTTATTCTTCTCCAAGGCACGAAGCACATTACGGCCAAAGCCCACTTCTGAATTCATCATATCCTTCTCTATATTGATAACGGAAAATCCCTTCTTACCGGCAATACCTGTGATTGTATAATGGCTGCTCTCTACCGTCTGAGCTACGATCATCGTGCCGGGTTCCTCCGGATGATTCGTATTCTTTATATTGATTGGAATTCCTACGGTACGTACCGGGAAGATCGCATCCTCATGGAGTACGGTTGCACCCATATAAGAAAGCTCACGTAGCTCGCGATAAGTAATCGTTGTAATCGGCTTCGGATTCTTAACGATGCGCGGATCGCAGATTAGGAATCCACTTACATCGGTCCAATTTTCATAGATCTGTGCATTTACTGCTCTTGCTACAATGGAGCCAGTAATATCAGAGCCTCCCCGAGAGAAGGTCTTAATCGTATCATTCGGCATGGATCCGTAGAAACCAGGTATCACCGCATGCTCCATCTCGGCGAGCTTCGGTCCGAGCTTAGAGATGGTTCTCTCCAGATCAAACTCACCACTTTCACTAAAGTAAAGTAAGCCCACGGTATCCAGGAAGGGGAAGTCAAGATATTTCGCAAGTAGTATACTGTTCAAATACTCACCACGGCTGGCAGCATAATCACGACCCGCACTGTGCGCAAATGCAGCTTTGATAAACTGAAATTCTTCCTCCAAGGAGATGTCTAAGGATAGATCCCGAATAATACTATTATAACGCTCCTCAATTGCAGAAAATTCATGCTCAAAAGTCTCTCCTTTTGAAGCTTTCTCATAGCAATCATATAACATGTCCGTAATCTTTACATCTTTATCAAAGCGCTTTCCGGGAGCGGAAGCTACAACAAAGCGTCTGGATTTGTCTGCACGGATAATTTGTGCAACCTTTTTAAATTGATTTGCATCAGCAAGGGAGCTACCGCCGAATTTTACAACCTTCGTATCACTCATAGATTATCCTCTCTTTTTTATATTAATGTATTAAAGTATTTATATTATATATGCAGTGTTTGATTTAATCAACAAAATATTTATGAGCGAGATAATATTATAATTCGGATGTTAAAAGTCTGGCATCCGTCTATCGGCCGGCTAGAGAGTTGCAAAAGGTCCTGGTGCTTGAAGCACCAGGACCTTTTGCTGAAGAAATGCTATTCTCATATCATAAATTACTTCCACGTAACCACATGCTATCGGTTATAATCATACCTACCATTCTTCTATCCTTATTCAATATACTTTGCTGCACGCTCATCAACAACTGCCTGAGCACCTGCATCCAGCCATTCCTGAATATTGGCATCCCAGGTTGCATCGAAGTCAGCAGGCTTGCAGGTAACCGCTTCAGCCATCAGTGTCTTACCCATATCGGTCAAGGTCTGGCTTACCGGACCGGAAGCGCTGAGAACGACGGGAACGATAGTGGAAGGTCGACCATTTCTCATGGAATTCTCATAAGCATCCGTGATCAGCTTAGGATCAACTGTATAGGATTGTGCAAGAGCCTGAGCAAATTTACTCTCATCACCAACGTCAAGACCATTGATCATTATGGTATAATCAATATTCTGAGCAGAGTTCATAATCTTCTCATTGGTTGCTGCGATCATCTTCGGAACTCCGTCTACGATCTCATGGGTAACGCCTTCTTCACCGATCTGCAAGAAGTAGCGGTTCTCAAATTTGGATAACCAGTTGATATATCGAAGTGCACCTTCTATGTTTTTGCTGGATGCAGGGACAAACATATTAACACCGGCTGCATCATAGGTAAATTTCTCGGTAACACCTGCGCTATTCTGGAAGCAGTCAACGGTAACGATCTCAGCATCCGGAACATTAACTTTAAGGTCACGTAATAATCCCGGTGTATCACGATATGCCTGATCCCAGTTATGCACAAAGGCACCAACCACACCGCTCTTAATCAGATTATCACTATCCGTATCATCATTATAAAGAGCAAACTGAGTATCAACCAGACCTTCATTGTACATCTTGTTTAGGAAACGAACTCCTTCCTTATATCCGGGAAGTAAGAAATTACGGTCGATAACTGTATTTACCCAACGATCCTTTTTGCTTATATTCGGATCGATGAAGGAATCTAATAAGGTACTCGCTCTCCAGCGAACATCACTGGTCATTGTGAACGGAACGACTTTATCCTTGCCGACACCACCGGGATCCTGTGTCTTAAAGGCTACCAGTGCATCATAAAACTCCTGGGTGGTTTTAGGTAAAGGTAAACCGAGCTTATCCAGCCAATCTTTACGAATAAAAGTATTTGCACCTGCGGTGTTCATACGACGAGCCGGTATGGAGAATAACTGACCTGTCTCGGTATTCACATTACGCATAATCATATCTCTTCCCTCTAGTGCTAAATCGGGTCCGAGGAATGCTTTCAAATCAGGTAATAAGGTATCTACATAAGGAGCCAGATCTGCTAAACCACCTAAATCCCGGTAATTTGCAATCAGATCTCCGCTATAAGTAAGGCATACATCCGGAGCTGTCCCTGCAGCCATAAGGTTATTCAGCTGGTCAGTCTCTTCCCAACGGGATACTGCCACAAAGGTAACACCGATATTCTCGTCCTCCAGTGCCTTAGCTTTGATCCAATCGGTATAGAAGTTATTGGTCGGATCTGTCTTTCCACCATCTGTACCGCGGTCAAAGACCTCGACTGTTATCTCACTGTATTCCGGTTTTGCTGCTTCTGTCGGTGCAGCTGTTACTTCCGGTGCCTTTGTCGGCTCACTCACCGTAGTATCTTGCTCTGTCGGCGCAGCTTCCTCGGTTTTCGCTTTGCATCCCCCAAAAACGCTGACAATCATTATACACGCTAGTATAAGTGACAACCATTTTCTTTTCATTCATTCATCCTCCTATAATTTTTTTATAAATCACAACGTCCAATAACATGTACGTTGAAATCTACACACTTCAAATTTCCTCCCTGTTTCCTGTCTTCCTATAAACTTCATTTATTTCCGTTATACTTCAATATCGCATTATTCCTTAATTGCTCCAAGTGTGACACCCTGTATGAAGTGCTTTTGCAGGAACGGATAGACGATAACAATCGGTATCGTTGCAAACATTACCGAAGCAGCCTTTAAGCCTTCACTGGCCATCGGAGCCGAAAAGCCCTCCTGCTGCGCTGTCTCAATCGCAGACAGATTATTGATTACCTGATAAAGCTTTAATTGGATCGGTGCATATTTTGCATCCGGTACATACATAAGCGCATCAGAAAAGCCATTCCAACGTCCGACTGCATAAAATAATGCCAGTGTCGCAAGTACCGGTTTTGACAACGGCAGATATATTTTTTGAAGAATGGCGACCGGACCGGCACCGTCCAACTGTGCTGATTCACGGAGACTGTCCGGAATTCCGTATAAAAAGCTTCGAAGTATAATCATGTTAAAGATCGATAAGCAGTTCGGTATAATCAGAACCAAGGGATTATTGATGAGATTCAAATCCTTCATCAGTAAATAATTCGGTATTGTTCCTGCACTGAAATACATGGTTAAAATCATCATACCATTTAAAAACTTTTTACCCTTTAGACCATCAAAGATCAGAGGATAAGAGCACAAGATCGTCATGGTCAGGGACACCAGGGTGCAGATCAGAGTCAATATTGCAGTCCACCACAAAGAACGTACAAAGGAGACATCCTTTAATACGAAATTGTAGGATTCCAAGGTGAACTCCACCGGAAGCAGAGATACCCGGTTATTAATCAGAGCCTGGGTAGAGCTGAGTGATCGGGCCAAAATATTCACTACCGGTAATAAACATATAAGAATAAAGATAAAACATATAAATGCAATAACTAAATCTTCGATTTTTCGTTTGGTTGATTTTACTATCATCGCAGCTGCCCCCTTACCATACTCCGCGTTCGCCGAATTTTTTGGCAATGGCGTTAGCGGTAAACAGGAATATAACACATACTACAGACTGAAACAGACCAACTGCAGCCGTCAGCGAGAATTGGAAGCCTCTTACACCAACACGATACACATAAGTACTTAATACGTCAGCGACATTCATAACAAGGCTGTTGTAAAAAGAATACGGCCGGTCAAATTCACTTCCCAGGATACGTCCCAGGTTCATAATAAGAAGAACAACAATTGTGGAGCGAATTCCCGGTAGGGTTATGTGCCATATCTTCCTCCAGCGGGAGGCACCGTCCACCTCAGCTGCTTCATACAGCTCAGGATTGATACCGGTGATTGCTGCAAGATATATGATAGTATTCCATCCCATCTCCTTCCACAGACCGAAAGCTATGTATGTTCCGATATAAAGTGTAGGACGAGTCAGAAAATCAATCGACTGCACACCGGCACTGTTAAGCAGAACATTCACGATTCCGGAGCGTGGTGCCAAAAGCTGTTTGGCAATACCACTGATAATAATCCAGGATAAAAAGTGGGGCAGATACACAATTGTCTGCGTAACCTTCTTGTATCGCTTGAATGCCAGCTCATTCAATAAAATCGCCAGAAAGATCGGTATCGGGAAGCCAAAGATCAGATCCAGAGAATTTAACAGTAACGTGTTACGGAGTGCATCCCAGAAATCTTTGGTAGTAAAGGCCTTTTCAAACCATTTGTAAAAAGGTTCGGACCAAGGCGAAGCCCATACCCCTTTGAACATGTTGTATTCCTTAAAAGCCATCGTTATGTTGGTCATAGGCAAATAACGGAATACGATGGCAAATGCAACCGGCAAGGCCATCATCAGATAGAGTGTCCACGTCTTTTTAAAATACAAAGCAGTTTTATGAGTGACACTTTTTTGTTTCATACATCATCCTCCTTAATATCCCTATATTTTCCTATCCTTTCACATGTAGCAAGGCATAATTAGCAAGATTAATGCATAATATCGCAATAAAAACATTGCACTAATCCAATAATGAATGTATAATTTTACTATATAATTCATTAATTAAACCAATTATAGGATAATTATATCAGCGAAACTTACAAAAAAACATGGGAAAACTATTGAAATCATGTAAAAATTATGGGCGAATTAAAGGAGCTGTAGCGCTAATTCTTGCTTTCTTTGGTTCGTGAATACGAGGTGGGGGATTACCTATGAATAATGAGATTCTTGATACAGTTATGGCAACCGTTGATTATTATAACCACAGAATAAGCACCCCTTCTTGGTGTATAGAGGAGGATATTATAGATTTTGTCGACATTACGTATGTAGTGAACGGACAGGCAGAATACACCATCAACGGTCAGAAATATATGGTAACCGCCGGAGATCTTCTGTGTATTCCGAAGGGAAGCCGCAGATCTGCCATTACCTATCCGGATTCTCTGGTAGAATCTTACTGCGTTAACGGCATCATGAGAAATATCGATGGCGAAGATATTACTCCTCCATTTCCTCTGATTAAAAAAATAGGTATCTATAAGGATATTATCTCTCTTTACAGCGATCTAACCTGTGTCTGGCACCTGAGAGATCCCGGTTATCCCCTGAAGGCACGAGCAATCTATCTTATGATACTTCAACGATATTTCCAACTTATTGTATATCAAAAGGATACCAGCATTACGGATAAACGGATCAAGAAGGTGCTGCATTATATGACGACTCATTATCAGGAGCCGTTAACAGTACAAAGCATGGCAGAGCTGGTGAATCTGAGTAATATGTACTTCGGGAATCTGTTCAAGCAGGAAACCGGTATATCCTTCCACAAATTCCTGACCTCGATACGGCTGAACCGGGCAGAGGATATGCTTTACAGCGGAGAATATAAGATTAATGAGATTGCCGATGCCTGCGGCTTTACCGACGTGTTCTATTTCAGTCGGCTGTTTAAAGAAAGCAGGGGCTTTGCACCGTCGAATGTCATACGAATAAGAAAAGAGAACACCATTAACGAATAAGGATAAATACATAAGGGGCTGCTGTATTCAATTTACGGCACCCCTTTTCACGTAATAATGTGTTTCCAATGTAAATATTCTCAGCCACTCTGAGATTCGGGAAAAGATTAACCTCCTGATACACTATACTGATTCCGATATTTTGTGCTTCTTGCACGGAACCGGGATTGATCTGTCTTCCCTCGAACAGAATACTGCCTTTATTTCGCTTACCTTGAGTGCAGTCACTGCCTCAGAGTACTTTTTTGTGATATGTGACGTCTCAAGCAATATAGGCTCATCCTTCATGGTATGGGTTCCTCCTTACATTTTTTTTAGTATTTGGGTGTCAAAAGTCAGACCAGTGATCTAAAGTGATTCTCTGCTCCTATGTATGCAACTGGACTTGCCCTTCTCACATTTTCTTTTTTACGGTCGTATGAAAAGGGGCTGTTTCAAAACTAATTGATTAATTAGTGGAGAAACAGCTCTCTTTTTATGCTTAAAATCAAAAATGCGGATTCCGAAGAATCCGCAAAAATGGTATAATTAGGTCATGCGAATAACAC
>JAEZLZ010000127.1 GCA_023415055.1 Bacillota bacterium
TGCCAGGGTTCTCATAAATTTCGTGTTGGAATTCATCCACTAGTGCACCATAAGGTAAGAATGAAATCGCCCCAGCGAGGTGCGAGAAATAATACTTTTGGGCATCCTCTTTAAAGAACAGTGGGACCCATGGCCAAGCAAAGAATTCCATACTCATCGAGTGGATCTCACACGCTTCATACCCTGGGAAGCGTTGCATCGGGTTGATGAACTCTCTGGATTGATAGACTTGGAAAGCGTGACCCGCTTCGTGGGTCAAGACATCCACGTCATGTGAAGTACCATTGAAGTTCGCGAAAATAAACGGTGCTTTATAACCTGGAATGAAGGTGCAATACCCACCGCCTGCTTTGCCTTTTTTGGAGTCTAATTCTAATAGTCCTGAATCCTTCATGAATGTGAAGAACTCATCGGTTTCTTTGGATAATTCTTGATACATTGTGGTCGCTTGTGCGACTTGCCAATCCAAATCACCTTTAGGGGTTGGGTTGCCAGATAAGAAAGAAATGGTATCATAACTCTTCAAATCTTTAATCCCTAAACGCTTCGCTTTGCGAGCGACGAGTTTTTCAACAAACGGCACCACATCGCGCTTAATTTGCTCTCTATAGGCTTTGACTTCCTTTGAACCATAATCGGTTCTACCCAAGCGTCTGTAGCCTAATTCAACGAAATTTTCATACCCTAAGGCTTTCGCTGCTTGGTTTCTGACCGATACCAATTGGTCATAAATATCATCGAGTTCTGCTTCATTGGCTTCAAAGAATGCAGAGATTTTGAGTTGTGCTCTATGTCTGGTTTCACGGTCTTTACTTTGGGTAAATGGGCTCATTTGTGATAAGTTGTAAACCCCACCGTCAAACTCGATTTGTGCTGCTGCTAAAACTTTTGAATACTTGCTGTTGAGTTTGTTTTCTTCTTGTAAAAGTGGGATGATTTTTTCATCAAACGATTGTAAAGATACTTCGAGTTGATTGAAGTAATGTTGTCCAAATACTTGAATCAATTCTTTTTTGAATGGTGATGCGTAGACGAGTTTATTGAACTCGTTGACATAGTTTTGAAGTTCTGGTGAAGCTTCATCCATGAAGTTCATTTCTGCTTCATAAAAGGCATCTTGGGTGTTTAACGAATAACGAATCGAAACGAGTTGATACATGGTATCGACTTCATCGATGAGTCCAAACACTTGTTTAATGATTTCTGCTTGCGCTTTTGCATCCTTTGCAGCTTTAAATGCTTCAGTGAATGCAACATATTTAGACTTAATGGCATCGACATCGGGTCTTTGATAGACATAATCTTGGAATTTCATTTGAGATTTCCTCCTAATAATTTATGAATAGTATAACATTTAATCCGCATAATTCATTCAAATATGTGTCCTAAAATACAAAAAACACAGAAATCATCTGACTTCTGTGTATGTTTGTATTGTTAAAACTATTCCACAAATTGGATGATAGCCATTGGGGCTGAATCACCAAGACGTGGCAACGTTTTGATCACACGGGTGTAACCACCGTTACGATCTTTAAACTTAGGGGCAATTTCACCGAAAAGCTTTTGAACTGCAGTTTGTCCTTCTTTGACAAGTTCGTTTCTAACAATTGTTAGTGCTTGGCGTCTAGCATCTAAAGTGCCTTTCTTACCAAGGGTGACCATCTTGTCAGCAAGTTTGCTGAGTTCTTTAGCTTTAGCTTCTGTGGTTTCAATTTGTCCATGAATAATTAAGTCTGTAACCAAATCTCTAAGAAGTGCTCTTCTTTGTGAACTGTTACGTCTTAATCTGCTATATCCTGCCATAGTAGTTCTCCTTATTCGTTGTCATCGTCAGAAGCAACGTCTAGTTTTCTACCGTTAGCATAACCAGCAGCAAATCCTAAACCTAAATCTTCTAACTTCTCTTTTACTTCTTTTAACGACTTACGTCCTAAGTTACGGACGCGCATCATTTCTTCTTCAGTCTTCTTAGTTAATTCTGCGAGTGTATTGATGCCAGCTCTCTTCAAGCAGTTGAATGAACGAACGGATAAATCCAATTCTTCAATCGGTTTTTCAAGCTTGTGAGTGTTGGTTTCGCTTACTTTTTCAGACATGAAACTGATGTCATGGGTGGTTGCGTCCAAATCAACGATGACGGATAGGTAATCAATCATCATCTTCGCTGCCAATGATAATGCTTCGTGAGCTTTCACTGCGCCATTGGTTTCAACTTCCATAATCAATTTGTCATAATCAGCATCGTTGTTGACACGTGTCTTTTCGACTTCGTAGGCAACACGATTGATCGGTGTATAGATTGAGTCAATCGCAATCACGCCGACTGAATTGGAGAATGCTTTGTTCTTTACAGAACCCACATAACCAATACCACGTCTGACGGTCATATACATCGATAATTTACCACCTTCAACCACAGTCGCGATGACTTGGTCAGGGTTAATAATCTTAATATCACTGTCATGAATAATATCTGAAGCGGTAACGACACCTGCACCGTTTTGGTGGATTTCAATTTCTTTTTCGAAATTAGGATCTGTAGAATCTACAGATAAAACCACTTTTTTAAGATTCAAAACAATACTCATTACGTCTTCCATAACACCTTCGAGTGTAGAGAATTCGTGTTCAGCTCCTTCAATCTTCACATTGACAATCGCAGCGCCTGGTAATGATGATAAGAGTACACGACGTAGTGAGTTACCAATGGTAATCCCATAGCCTCTTTCGAGTGGGCTGATGGTGCAAATTGCTTTGGTATTATCGCCTGATATAGACTCAACCTTTACTTCTGGTTTCGAAAACTTAAGATCTTGCAAAATGATTACCTCCTTTATTTGTTATAGATATTATCCACGAGGACGTTTTGGTGGGCGGCATCCGTTGTGTGGTACTGGTGTAACGTCTTTAATCGCTGTGATTTCAAGACCTGCAGCTTGGATCGAACGGATCGCAGCTTCTCTACCTGGGCCTGGACCTTTAACGGATACTTCAACTTTGATGACACCATGTTCGATAGCGGCTTTAGCAGCTGCTTCGGCTGACATTTGTGCAGCAAATGGGGTTGATTTACGGGAACCTTTAAAACCTAATGCACCGGCACTGCTCCAAGCGATTGCGTTACCGCCTTGGTCTGTGATGGTGACGATTGTATTATTAAACGTGGTATGAATGTGAGCCATTCCAAGCGGAATATTCTTCTTTACACGACGTTTAGTTGTTTTTTTACCTGCCATGATGACCCTCCTTATTTCTTCTTATTCGCGATAGTCTTAGCTTTACCTTTACGAGTACGCGCATTTGTTCTTGTGTTTTGTCCTCTTACTGGTAAACCTTTTCTATGACGAATTCCACGATATGAACCGATTTCCATTAAACGTTTGATGTTTAATGTGACTTCTCTTCTTAAATCACCTTCGACTTGGTATTTTGCAACTTCAGTACGAATGCGGTTTAGTTCATCTTCTGTTAAGTTCTTCACTCTGGTATCTTCCGATACGTGAGCGTCTTTTAATATTTGTTCTGATAGACTTCTTCCAATCCCGAAAACGTAAGTTAAGCTAATAACTACGCGCTTTTCGCGTGGAATGTCGATACCTGCTATACGTGCCATATTATTCTCCTATTATCCTTGACGTTGTTTGTGTTTTGGATTTTCACAAATAACCATTACTCTACCCTTGCGCTTAATAACCTTGCATTTGTCGCAAATAGGTTTTACTGATGCTCTAACTTTCATTTGATTTCCTCCTACTTTCGGCGATACGTGATTCTGCCGCGTGTTAAATCATATGGTGATAACTCAACTGTAACGCTATCACCAGGTAAAATGCGAATGTTGTTCATGCGGATTTTACCGGATACGTGTGCGAGTACTACATGCCCATTTTCAAGTTCAACTTTAAATTTGGTATTTGGTAGCACTTCGACTACTTTTGCTTGTACTTCAATTAAATCTTCTCTTGCCATAAATAGCCTCCTTTAAAGTTCGGTTAATATTTGATAGCCAGTTTCTGTGATGGCGATCATGTGTTCAAAGTGTGCACTTTTCGATTTGTCCATGGTAACTGTGGTCCAGTTATCTTGTAAAATCTTGACACGTTTTGTCCCGATATTAACCATGGGTTCAACACAGAATGTCATGCCCGGTTTTAACAAGGCACCCATCCCAGGTTTACCGAAGTTTGGGATGTAAGGATCTTCATGCAACTGCTTACCAATGCCATGGCCGGTGAATTCTTCCACGATGCCGTAACCGAACGGTTTGACATAGGTTTCAATCGCAGCGGAAATATCCGATACTCGATTGCCAGGAATCGCTTGTTTGAGCCCCTCATACAAGGATGCAAGCGTAACATCTAAAAGTTGTTGATCGGCTTTAGATATGGTGCCTACTGGGTAAGTCCATGCGCTGTCGGCGTGGTACCCTTTATAGTAAACCCCGATATCCAGTGTGATGATGTCACCTTCTTTGAGAATCATCTTTTCAGAAGGAATCCCATGAACGACGACTTCATTGACCGATAGACAGACTGAACCAGGGAAACCATGATAACCTTTAAACGACGGTTTGCCGCCCAAGGAAACAATGAAGTTTTCCGCGATTTCGTCCAGAGCCTTTGTCGATATGCCTGGTTTAATGTGTTTTTTTACTTCTTCACGAGTGAGGGCAACCATTCGGCCAGCTTCACGCATGATGTCAATTTCTCTTTGTGATTTTAATGTAATCATTTTTTACCATCTAATTCTTCAATAACACGTTTGGACACTTCTTCAATCGAGCCTTTGCCATCGATACAGAGAAGGTTACCTTTTTTGCGGTAGTATTCAATGATCGGTTGGGTTTGGTCATGATAAATGACTAAACGTTCTTTGGTGATTGCGACAGTATCGTCTGGACGTTGTACCAGTTGGGTTTGGTCGTTATCGCAAATTCCCTCTTTTTGTGGTTTGTTGTTACGCACATGGTAGGTTCTACCACAGGTTGGGCAAACACGACGGCCGGTGATACGGTCTAAGATGATTTCTTCTGGAGAGTCCAGGTAGATTACATAATCCACTGTCCAACCATATTGCATCAAAATATGATCGAAATCTTCCGCTTGACGCAAATTACGTGGGTAGCCATCCATGAGGAAGCCTTCCTTGACGTCTCTTGCTTGTAAGCGAATGCGTACGATGTCGTTGGTTAACGAATCGTTGACAAACTTGCCAGCATTGATCTGATTTTGAACAAGTTTCCCAACGGGAGAACCTTTCTTGATTTCGGCGCGAAACATTTCTCCCGTTGAAATATGAGGTATATGATAATGCTTTGTGAGATCACTTGCGAGTGATCCTTTGCCAACGCCCGGTGGGCCCATTACGATTAGTCTCATGGTTCATACCTCTCTCTTGTTTGGCTTAAAATATGCCTTTGTATTCTTGATTATTTGCTTCTGTTTCGATTTGATTGGTGGTTTCCATCGCAACCCCTACGACGATGAGTAAGGATGTACCTCCAAGGACGATGGCTTGAGACTCTTGTGAGTTAAAGCCAAACACGATGGCAGTAACGATCGGCATTGCCGCAAGAATAACCAAGTACACAGTACCAAGTAATGTAATCTTAAACATCAATTTCGCAATGTAGTTTTGCGTATCCAACCCTGGTCTAACGCCTGGAATATAAGCATTGGACTTCGATAAGTTGTCTGCTACTTTTTCTGGATTCAACATCAAGAAAGAATAGAAGAACGTGAATATAACGATGAGTCCGATGTATAATACGAATCCAATTGGTTGTTGATAGTTGAAGATTTGATCCAACCATGAACCCAATGAAGACGACGTATTTAATCCGAACATACCCGAGATGGATAATGGAATACTCAAGATGGTCGATGCGAAGATGACTGGGATAACCCCTGCAGTATTTAACTTTATAGGTAAGTCTGAGTTCGTTTTGCCTTGACCCGCTTGACGGTTTGCGTATTGAATTGGAATTCTTCTCTTCGCAAGTTCAAGGAAAGTGACACCTAGAAGTACGGCTAAGTAAATTAGAATAACTGCGATGAATAGGACGATGTCCCATCCACCATTACCATTGGTGATGTATTTGCTCCACAATAAAGTAATCATGGAAGGCAAGGAAGTGATGATACCCGCAACAATCAGTAGGGATGTACCATTACCAATACCTCTTCTGGTAATCAAGTCCGCGATGTACATAGCGAATGCAGCACCCGCTGTAACAATCAACGACATGTAAATATATAAGATTGGGGAAGGTGATAGGATGTCTGGTAAGAATTCACTACCTGCAACCCCTAAACCAAGTAATAATACAAGTGACTGAACAAATGCCAAGACCAAACCGAGGATACGGGTTAGTTTGTTGAGCTTTTGTTTTCCAGTCTCGCCTTGTTCGCTCCATTCTTTAAGAACAGGCACGATATCCATTTGTAGCATTTGAACTACGATGGACGCCGTAATGTAAGGCGATATACCCATAGCCATGATGGAAAAACGTCCTAATGCATTACCAGTAAAGTTATTTAAAATGGCTAAGAAGTCATTACCACTGATGAACTCAGAGATACTTGACGTATCGATCAACGGGATTGGAATCCACGTGGTGATACGGAAGATAAATAACAATGCTAGAGTAATACCAATTCTTTTTAAAAGTTGTACGTTTGAAAATATCGCTTTGATACGGTACATGTTAGATTACCTCAGCCGTTCCGCCAGCTTGTTCAATTAAAACAAGGGCTTGTTTAGAGAAGTGGTTCGCTTTGATGGTGAGTTTCTTTTCTAACGCACCGTTCGCCAACACTTTAACGCCTGATTGTAATTTACCAATGAGTTTAGTTTCTAATAATAATTCTGGTGTAACGACAGTGCCGTTTTCAAACACATTGAGTTGTGTTAAGTTGACAATGGCGAAGTCTTTACGATTAACGTTGGAAAATCCACGTTTAGGAATACGTTGGAAGAAAGGAATTTGTCCACCTTCAAACCCTAAGCGAGTACCGCCGCCGGTTCTAGCACCTTGACCTTTTTGTCCTCTACCAGCAGTTTTACCTTGTCCAGTAGCTGTACCACGTCCGAGTCTTTTACGATTCTTACGTGCGCCTTCATTTGGTCTTAATTCATTTAACATAATGTGTGTCCCTCCTTACGCGATTTCTTTAACAACCACTAGGTGAGCAATGGTTTTAACCATACCCACGATCGCGTCGTTGGATTCTTTAACTACAGTTTGGTTTAATTTCTTTAATCCCAAAGCGTGTGCAGTTCTGACTTGATTTGGATTACGTCCGATTAAAGACTTCTTTAGTGTAATTTCTAATGTCATAGTCTTACACCAAGCTTTCTACTGCAACGCCTCTAAGCGCAGCAACGTCTTCTTTAGTCTTCAATGATTCAAGTCCAGCAAATGCTGCTCTAACCATGTTGATTGGGGCTTTGGAACCTAAAGATTTGGATAAAATATTGTGGATCCCAGCAAGTTCGCAAATGGTACGAATCGCACCACCGGCGATGACTCCGGTACCTTCAGAAGCAGGTCTTAAGAATACTTTCCCCGCGCCGAATTCTCCGGTCACGATGTGTGGGATTGTATTGTTGACAACTGCAACTTTAATTAAGTTCTTTTTCGCATTTTCGACGGCTTTTTTAATCGCATCTGGTACTTCTTGAGCTTTGCCTAAGCCAAACCCAACGGTCCCATTGTGATCACCAATAACGACTAGTGCTGCGAATCTGAAACGTCTACCACCTTTTACTACTTTGGTTACGCGGTTGATAGCAACCACGCGGTCTTCGAATAATTCGACTTCTTTTTCTCTAACTTTACGCATGATTACCCTCCTTAGAATTTCAATCCAGCTGCTCTAGCTGCTTCGGCCAATGCCTTAACGCGTCCATGGTATAAATAACCACTTCTGTCGAATACGACCTCAGTAACGCCGCCAGCGATGGCACGTTCTGCGATCAATTTACCTACCGCGGATGCAGTTGCAATGTTAGAACCTTTTAAGTTCAATTCTTGGCTTCTTGCTGCAAACAAGGTGGTTTGATTTACGTCGTCAATAAGTTGTGCATAAAAGGCTGTATTAGAGCGATATACACTTAAACGAGGTCTTGCTGCGGTACCAGAAAGAGTTTGACGAATACGTAAATGTCTCTTTTGGCGTGTTACATTGCTTGATTGTTTACTGATCATATATATGCCCTCCTACTTCTTAGCAGTCTTGCCTTCTTTGCGACGAACATTTTCACCTTTATAACGAATACCTTTGCCTTTGTAAGGTTCTGGTTTACGAATAGCGCGAATGTTTGCTGCAAATTCACCAATGACTTGCTTGTCTGCACCTGATAAAATAACTTCTGTATTCTTAGGTAATGCAACGGTCACACCTTCAGGGATTTCTAATTCAACTAAATGTGAATAACCTGCGTTGACGATTAACTTCTTACCTTCGATAGAGGCTCTGTAACCGACACCGATGATTTCTAAGGATTTTGTGAACCCTGTGGAAACACCTGTGACCATGTTCGCAAGAACAGCTCTGGTTGTACCGTGTAATTTACGGTCATTATTGATATCAGTTTCTCTCTTAATTGTGATTTGATTATTTTCTTGTTCGATGGTTACTCGATCAGAAAATTGAAATGATAAAGTGCCTTTTGGGCCTTTAACTGTGACTAAGTTCCCTTCTCCTACAGTGACGGTAACGCCAGCAGGAACAATAATCACTTTATTACCTATACGTGACATATGTTATCCTCCCTATTACCAAACGTAGGCGAGCACTTCGCCACCGATTTGTTGTTTTCTGGCTTCTCTATCAGTAAGAATGCCCTTTGATGTCGAAATAATCGCAATTCCAAGTCCGTTTAGAACTTTAGGTAATTGGCTAGCTTGCGCGTAAACACGTAAGCCCGGTTTCGATATCCTCTTTAAACCTTTAATAACGCGTTCGTTATTAGCGGTATATTTCAATGTTACTACGAGTGTAGAACCTACTGCTTCATTTTTAGATACATAATCTACAATGAAACCTTCTTGTTTCAAGACATTTAGAATGTCTGCTTTAAGTCTGGATGCAGGGATTTCTACCGTTTCATGACGCATTGAATTCGCGTTGCGGATACGAGTTAGTAAATCCGCGATTGGATCAGTCATAACCATATTATTTCCTCCTTCTTACCAGCTAGCTTTTTTAACGCCAGGTAGTTCGCCTTTATAGGCTAATTCGCGAAAACAAATACGGCAAATTCCAAATTTTTGGTATACTGCGTGCGGACGGCCACAACGTGTGCATCTGGTGTAAGCTTGTGTTGAAAACTTAGCCACGCGTTGTTGCTTCGCAATCATAGATTTTTTAGCCATGTTTATTCTCCTTATTTCTTGAACGGTAATCCAAGGGAAGTTAGTAATGCTTTACCTTCTTCATCAGATTGCGCCGTTGTTACGATGACAATGTCCATGCCACGTACTTTTTTCACTTTATCGAAATTGATTTCAGGGAAAATGAGTTGTTCTTTGATTCCGAGTGTGTAGTTACCACGACCGTCAAAAGCATCTTTAGAGATACCACGGAAGTCTCTTACACGTGGAAGAGAAACTGAAACTAATTTATCCAAGAAATAGTACATTCTTTCGCCACGTAATGTAACTTTGCAACCGATTGGCATACCTTCACGTAATTTGAAGTTCGCAATGGACTTTCTTGCTTTGGTTACTACTGGTTTTTGACCAGTGATTACGGTTAATTCTTCAACTGCGTCGTCGAGCGCTTTAGGGTTAGCTACAGCGTCGCCGATACCCATGTTAATAACGATCTTTTCGATCTTTGGTACTTGCATGACGGAAGTATAGTTGAATGCTTTCATTAATTCGGGTTTGGTGAGGTTTTCGTATTTTTCTCTTAATCTACTCATAGTCAAACTCCTTCTTATTTATCAAGGCTTGCGCCTGATTTTTTCGCAATACGGACTTTCTTACCGTCTACGATTTTGTAACCAACGCGAGTTGGAACATTCTTCTTTGGATCGAGAATCATCACGTTAGATACATGGATTGGTGCTTCGACTTCCACGATTTGACCTTTTTCGTTTTGTTGAGTTGGTCTTTCATGTTTTTTAACTTTATTGACGCCTTCAACGATGACGCGGTCTTCACCAGGAAATGCTTTTAATACTTTACCAGTTGTTTTGACTTTTTTGCCTTTTTTATCGGTAGTAAATTTGTCTTTACCAGCGATAACAACAACTGTATCTCCAGCTTTAATGTTCATGATGTCCTCCTTATAATACTTCTGGAGCAAGGGATACGATCTTCATGAAGTTCTTATCTCTAAGCTCTCTTGCCACTGGTCCGAAAATACGTGTACCACGTGGGTTTAAATCTTCTTTAATAATGACTGCTGCATTATCATCAAATTTGATGTATGAGCCGTCTGCGCGTCTTAAACCAGAAATGGTTCTGACGATAACCGCTTTTGCTACGTCACCTTTTTTAACGATGCCGCCTGGGGTTGCTTTTTTAACTGCAACGACGACCACATCGCCAATGTTAGCATAACGACGGCGGGTACCACCTAAAACTTTAATGACTAAGACTTCACGTGCGCCGCTATTATCAGCGACGTTTAATCTAGTTTCTTGTTGAATCATGATAGTCCCTCCTTATTCTGCCTTCGTAACAATTTCTACTAATCTAAAACGCTTAGTAGCTGAAAGTGGTCTTGTTTCCATAATGGTAACAATGTCGCCAACTTTTGCAGTATTGTCTTCGTCGTGTGCATGATATTTTTTGGAAACTTTAACACGTTTCCCGTATAAGCTGTGTTTTTTGTATGTGTCAACTACCACTGTGATCGTTTTTTGCATTTTGGTTGATACCACAGTTCCTGTGAACACTTTTCTGTTGTTTCTTTCCATAGTATCCTCCTTTATTCGCTACGTTCACTAATGATTGTCTTCATTTGTGCAATTAATTTTCTGACTTGTCTTATGCGTGCGGTATTTTCTAGTTGACCAACAGCAAGTTGAAAACGCAAGTTGAATAATTCAATTTTTAATTCGTTGATGCGTTTGTTTAAATCAGCAGTGCTGATCTTACGAATTTCGATCGCTTTCATATTATTGGTCACCTACCTTACGAATAATCTTTGTTGAAACTGGAAGTTTGTGGGAGGCAAGTCTCAATGCTTCGTGAGCGATTTCGTCAGAAACACCTGCAACTTCGAACATGATTTTGCCAGTCTTAACAACAGCAACCCATGAATCTGGTGCACCTTTACCGGAACCCATACGTACTTCTAGTGGTTTTTTAGTTTTGGCTAAATGAGGGAAAATGTTGATCCATACATTACCTGTACGTTTCATATGTCTTGTGATTGCAATACGGGCAGCTTCGATTTGACGGTTTGTAACCCAAGCACCTTCAGTAGCTTGTAAACCCCAGTTGCCGTGTTGTAATTCAAGATTACCTTTTGCCTTGCCTTCATAACTTACGCGATGAGGACGGCGGAATTTAGTTCTTTTTGGCATTAACATAATTACTTGCCTCCTTTACTGCGCTTGTCTCTTCTTGGTGCAGCCTCGGATCTAACCTTTTGACCAGGTAGAACTTCGCCTTTAAAAATCCATACTTTAACGCCTAACTTACCATAAGTGGTGCTCGCTTCTGCAGTTGCATAATCGATGTCAGCACGTAGTGTATGTAGTGGCACGCGGCCTTCAGAATAGCCTTCGCTACGAGCGATTTCAGCACCGCCAAGACGTCCAGACACAAGTGTCTTAACCCCTTTAGCACCAGCTTTTAATGCTCTTTGCATAGCCATCTTTTGCACGCGGCGGAAAGATGCACGGTTTTCTAATTGTTCAGCAATGCTTTGCGCAACGAGTTCTGCATTGAGTTCTGAACGTTTCACTTCAACGACGTTAAGGATGATTTCCTTTTTAGTCATGTATTCAAGTGTTTTAACTGCTTTGTTTTTGGATTCTGCATCTCTACCGATGACAACGCCAGGTTTAGCGGTGTATAAAGTCACTTTAACTCTATCTTTCGCTTTGCCTTTAAGACGTTCGATTTCGATTTGAGAAACGGAAGCCTTTTTGAAAGTGTCTTTAAGATACTTTCTGATTTCAATATCTTCTTTTAAAAGAGCCGGAACTTGATTTTTTTCTGCATACCATTTCGCATCCCAATTACGGGTAATCCCCATGCGTAAGCCGACTGGACTAACTTTTTGACCCATCGTATATCCTCCTAAACTCTTTCTGCCACAACGATTGTGATGTGGCTCGTCTTTTTAACGATAATGTTGCCTTGTCCTTTGGAATTAGGCATCATTCTCTTCATGCGTACGCCTTCATTGACGAACGCCTCTTTAATGTATAAGTTGTTTACATTCATGTTGTAGTTATGATCCGCGTTAGCGACTGCACTGTTAAGCACCTTTAAAATAATTGGAGCGGCAGCTTTAGGGGTATATTTCAAAATCGCTTGCGCTTCTTTGATTTCTAAACCCTTAATGAGATCAATCACTAGTCTTGCTTTTCTTGGTGCAATACGCACCGTATTTGCCATAGCTCTAGATTCCATATTAACCTCCGTCATTATTTCTTAGCTGCTTTCTTGTCAGCGCCGTGTCCACGGAAAGTACGTGTAGGTGAGAATTCACCTAGTTTGTGACCTACCATGTCTTCTGTGATGTATACAGGTACATGTTCTCTACCGTTATATACTGCAATCGTTAATCCTACAAAGTCAGGGAATACGGTTGAACGTCTTGACCAAGTTTGGATTACTTTGTTATCTTTCGCCTTTTTAGCGGTTCTTACCTTATTTAATAGGTAGTCGTCACAAAAAGGACCTTTTTTAATTGAACGTGCCATGATTTCCCTCCTACTTCGTACGACGTCTTACGATTAAATCGTTCGATGCCTTCTTAGAATCTCTTGTCTTAATACCGCGACCAGGTTTGCCCCATGGTGTCATTGGTGATTTTCTACCGATTGGGTTCTTACCTTCACCACCACCGTGTGGGTGATCGTTCGGGTTCATAACAGCACCACGGACAGTTGGGCGGATACCCATGTGTCTTGTACGTCCTGCTTTACCAATTCTGACAAGTTCGTAAGTTTCGTTACCAACTTCACCAACGGTTGCACGGCAAGTACCTAAAATCTTTCTAACTTCGCTTGAGCTTAAGCGTACAAGAACATAGCGTTCTTCTCTACCTAAGATTTGTGCGGAAGTACCAGCAGAACGGACCAATTGTCCACCTTTACCAGGGTGTAATTCGATGTTATGAATGACAGTACCTACCGGGATGTTGAAAATAGGCAATGCGTTACCGACTTTGATGTCTGCATGTTCACCGGATTCGATGGACATACCCACTTCTAGGCCTTTAGGCGCGATGATATAACGCTTTTCACCATCTACATAGTTGATTAAAGCGATATTTGCACTTCTGTTTGGATCGTATTCGATTGTAGCAACCTTACCTACGATACCATCTTTGTTTCTCTTGAAATCAATTACACGATATTTGCGCTTAGCGCCGCCGCCTTGATGACGAACTGTAATTTTACCGGAGTTATTACGTCCACCATTTTTGTGAATTGGCTCGAGTAGTGATTTTTCAGGAGTGGATGTTGTGATTTCTTCGAACGTTAACACGCTCATGTTGCGGCGTCCAGCGGACGTCGGCTTATAAACTTTAACCGCCATAGTTAATTCTCCTTTAACATTTCACTAATCTTAAACTGTGAATTGGTCGATCTTTTGACCATCAGCGAGTTTTACGATTGCTTTTTTGTATGCTTGTTTGTATCCTTCGTATTTACCCATTCTCTTGAACTTAGGTAATACGTTTACGGTGTTTACTCTTACTACTGTCACGTTGAAAATCGCTTCTACAGCTTTTTTGATTTCCACTTTGTTCGCTTTACGATCGACTTCGAACGTATAGGAATTTTGGGATTCAATTAACTTAGATGATTGTTCAGTGATGATTGGAGCTTTGATAATGTCGTAATATTTAGTCATTATGCAAGCACCTCCTCAAAGTATGCAACTGCATTTTGTGTTAATAATAGTTGTTTGCAGTTTAGTAAGTCATAAACGCTTGCATGAGAAGCTTGAACCAACATAACATTCGGTAAGTTGCGTGCTGCTAAGAACACATCGTCTGCGAATACAGTGTCTACGATCAATACTTTTTCAGTAATGTTTAATTTGCTTAATAATGCTGCGAATTCTTTTGTCTTCGCTTGAGCAACCGCTAAGTTGTCAACCAAGAACAATGAACCTTTAGCTTGATGCGCGGATAAAGCAGAACGCATAGCGAGTTGAGCGACTTTGCGGTTAACTTTAACGTCATAGCTTCTAGGTGTAGGACCGAATGCGATACCACCATGTCTCCATTGTGGACTTCTTGTAGACCCTTGACGAGCTCTACCGGTTCCTTTTTGTTTCCAAGGCTTTTTACCACCACCGGAAACTTCTGCGCGTGTTTTAGTATCATGGGTCCCTTGACGCATTGCTGCTCTTTGAGCGTTAACAACGTCATATAATGCTTGGTTATGTGGGGCAATACCAAATACGTAGTCATTTAATGTAAGGTCAGTTACTTTTGAACCTTCTTGGTTTAATACTTGTAATTTAGGCATCTTGGTTCCTCCTTACTTGACACTCTTGATGGCAGTTCTAACGACCACAAGACCGTTGTTTGGTCCTGGTACGCTACCGCTAACAAGTAGTACTTCTCTTTCGGCGTCAAATGCTACAACAGCTAAGTTTTGAACTGTAACTTGTTCAGCACCCATATGCCCTGGTAGATTTTTACCTTTCATGTTGCCTTTGATGGCACCCATCGAACCTGGTGAACGGTGATACATCGAGCCGTGTCCCATTGGTCCTCTGTTTTGATTGTGGCGTTTGATAGCACCGGCGAAACCTTTACCTTTTGAAGTTCCAGTAACGTCGATCAATTCGCCTGCTTTGAAAATATTTCCAGAAACGACAGTCCCAACCGCTAAATCCGCTAATTCGTTAAGCGTTTCGTTAAAGCGAATTTCTTTAATGAAGCGCTTAGGTGCTGTGTTAGCTTTTGCGACGTGCCCTTGTTCCGGCTTGTTGCTTAATTTTTCCCTTTTGTCTTCGAAACCGATTTGGGTCGCAACGTATCCGTCAGTTTCAACAGTTTTTTGTTGAAGCACTACGTTTTGAGCAACATCGATTACAGTCACAGGGACTAGTTGACCATCTGCATTCCAGATTTGGGTCATGCCTAGTTTTCTACCTAAGATTCCTTTGGCCATGTTTCTTTCTCCTTTTAGTCTTTGTTTGGTTTCTTAATACTTACTTCTTTAACACGATATCAACACCAGAAGGTAAGTCGATATGCATTAAAGCTTCAATTGTTTGTGCATTTGGATCTAAGATTTCGATTAATCTCTTGTGCGTACGACGTTCGAATTGTTCACGTGAATCTTTGTT
>JAEZLZ010000013.1 GCA_023415055.1 Bacillota bacterium
GGATAAGATTCTCAGCAGCTTTCCAATGTGTCTTTCCTCATTATCTACCATCTGAGCACCTCCTTTATTGTTAGATATCTAACATATATTAAAGTATAATACGGCTTCTGTCAATATAAAAGTATTCTCCTTTATGCACAATGACCACCAAATGCTGCATTTCAACTGAAAGAAGATTGCGAGACTTGTATAATATCATCTTACAAATATTCCCGTTCAATCTCCTTGACCCATCTGTATAAAAACTCGTTTGTCGGTACGTATATCTTATACATTTTAGCCCTTTCTATAACAGTTCCTGCAAACAATTCCACTTCTGACGGCTTTCGATTAATGCGATCCTGCTCCATGGAAGGCATTCCTTCCGGATTAAGCTTCCCTATAATATCAATATATTGATTTAAGTCGGCCTCAGATAGTTTGATCCCTTCTGCATTCGCAACAGCAATCACCTCACGCATGGCAGCAATCATTGTGCGATTAGGTTCTCCGAAGGCTAATGCTCCGGCGTAATTCGTATCATAAACCATGCAAGCCTGATTAACCCCGACATTCAGCATGAACTTACTCCATAAGCGATGCAGAATGTCCTCCTCCACCACATAGGGTAATTCTATCTTATCAAAGAAGGAAATTACACGATTCAACTTGTCTTTTTGTCTTTCATCCACAATGCCAAGACGCAATTCCCCCATTCGGGTAAATTGCAGTTTATGATCAAACTTCATCGCATCCATACCTTGAGCTATCGTATAGATCACTTTGTCCATACCATAATGCGTTCCGATTACCTTCTCACTAGATATTCCATTAAGCACAGACAATATTATAGTATCCGGTCCTATACATTTCCTCATGGAAATAAGAGCTTCCTCCAACCCTGTGTACTTAACAGCAACGATAAGCAAATCAGCCGGTTCAGCTTCATTATCCTTTGTTAACTTAAACTTAATCTCTTCCTCATTGCAATAAAACCTCTGATTTTCATACTTCCTCAGGCGGCTATCTTCCATGATAAAGTCAACCGCTTCCATTCCCATATGCTTGACGATGTGCGAACCATACAGCAATCCCAATGCTCCCATTCCAATAATACTTACTTTTGTTATTTCCCTTTTGCTCATAACTCCTCCTGGCTGCTGCCCTTTCTGTTTCTATGGTATCTGTTTGTTAGTATAGTTTCTGCATGTTCCAAGAATATGCCTCTAATTTGTTCAGAGTTAAATTGTCAGCCCTTCATTGTAAAGGACATTTAATATTACCTAATATTATCACAACTGTAGGATAATTTCTAAGCATATTACGAAAAGCAGTCCATTATTTGAACTGCTTTTTGTAATTATATTTTATTTAATTCAATAATACACCCGAAGCAATGTTTATATATGGAACTGTCTTGTAGCTTCATTTAAATCAAGAGCCAACTGCGCCAGACTTTCTGTGGTATGTGCCACATCCTCCATTACGGCAACGGTATGATCTAATTGCTGCTGAATCTCACTTGAGCTTTGCAAAGACTTACTGGTTCTATCATCTACATCAACAATTGATTTATTAACAGAGGAAACACTTACCGAGATATTAGTAACAAGTTCGGACAATTGCAGGGACATCTGATATACGGATTCAGAGACATCATAATACTGCTCTCCAGTATTCAAATAAGCATCAAACTGGGTCTGAACCTCTTTATCAATAAAGCTTAAAAGCTGTTGTCCATTCTCAGAAAGGTTATTGAAAGCCTCCTGGACCTTCAATACAGTAGATTGAATCGTAGCTACTGTATTCTGCGTTTGCATTGCTAATCTCTTCACTTCGTCAGCAACCACCGCAAAGCCCTTGCCTTGTTCGCCGGCTCTGGCTGCTTCAATGGAGGCATTCAAGGCCAGAAGGTTAGTCTGGGAAGAAATAGCCCCAATGGCATCGGCCATGGTCATAATCTCAGATACTACTTTACCTGCTTCGATAGCATCCAGGATCTTTTGCTGCTCCGTTTTATAGATTTCACGGCTATATTGAATTGCATTCTGGGCTGTTTTTTGAGCATCAAGTGCTCTATTTTTAAATTCAGCAGAGCTTTCACTTTGTATATTTGCCTGTTCACTTAATTGATGCATATTGTCGGTTATCTCCTTAACCGCGAACATCACATCTTTAATTGATTTCATATTGTTCTGAGAATCAGATACTACTGCTACAGTCGAAGAATTGATAGCACCAAAGCGTGAGGTGATCTCCTGTGTCGTTGCTGTAAGTTCTTCACCAGCCGCACTTAAGTCCTGGGACTGTTCAACAATTCCACCAATAAGCTTGTTCATATTATCCTTGGCAAGATTTAATGCCTCACAGGTCTGGCCAAACTCATCATGCCTATTGATAACTATCTTTTCTGTAAGATTTCCTTCTGCAAGCTTTGAGGCAAAGTTCTTCATCTTTTTTAGTGGTAATTTAATATATCTGGCAATGGTAATGCTTACTCCTATACCAATGACGATGAATAATATCGTCACTCCCATCATATAATTCCTGAGGCTATTTATGTTTTTCAAGCCCTCTTTCGCCGGTAGATTGACTGCAATGGACCATGTGGTACCTTCAATCGGACAATAAGCAACGAAATAATCCGTATTTTCATAATTATATTCTGAATATCCGGTTTCTCCAGCCATCATGGCCTTCTGAACCTCTACATATTGCTCATAGCCAGGCTCTGTAGCGTATTGCTCTACATCTACACGCTTTTCTTCCACGACGGCGATATCCTTATCTGCAATTCGTACTCCGGTACCGTCAATAATATAAGCATAGCTGCCTTGACCCACTTCAATATCTTTGACAATATTGTTCAGATTATCTGCTGTAATAACTCCGCCAATAACACCTAAAATTGTACCCTTATCATCAACAATGGGAGTCGTTATAATAAGTATTAATTTATTATCTGATTCACTGAATAGGGGAGTTGTTATATTTGTTGTCCCACTTAAAGCTATCATAAAATTATCTTTTTCAGCTAAATTGAAGGGTTCTTTACCTGGGACTCGGGTCGTTCCATCCGGATTGGATATCTGAATTCTTTCATAACCAAGTCGTTTGGCCTCACTTACAAGAATTGATTCTTGAACAGACCAATCCATGCTAGTTATTCCTTCCCTTCTACCCAAGGTTTCCATCTCGATTTTTCGTTTTGAAAGTTCTTTTGAGAATAGTGATGCATTATCCTTTACGCTATTCGAAAGATTTTCTTTGATACTGGCTTTCATGACTGACGAACTCCTTTGATAGGATATTAAGGTCAGTGTAACACAGACAACTAGTAGAAGTAGAATAATCTGTGTCAATAGCTTAACTCCAATGCTGGTTCGTTTTAAAGGATTCTTAATAATAGAAATGATTTTCAAAGCCTTTTCCTCCTATTCGTATGCTATTCTCCTCATGCTGTGTAGGTAGTTGCTTAGAGAATAGAGATACCAACCTATTCACTCCCTTGAAAACCGATTATCTATGTACCTTCGAGCTTAGAGTTATAGAATATAAGTTTAAACTAGTGATATAGGAGTAAACAGTTGGCGCAAAATTTAAAATAATTATACCGCAAAAATGGTAAACGTTCAAATTAAAATACTATAAATCGACTTTTTTCAGTTGAATGAAAAACTTAATCCCATTTTTATAGAAATTAAAGTGGCGTTTACTCTTTCATAAATTCCACCGCTCCTTTACAATGAGATTGGTTTCCAAATCCGCAGTGCTATACTCTAGCATTTCTCCTAAAAAAGTATATTAGTACAAGTGCATTAATCTATTAGTAAAGATAAATTGTGGAAAGTTGATTATATAGTATAATTAATATATATTTTTATCCGTTATTAAAAATGAAAGAGGAGAATTTAAAATGAAAATGATATTTGACTTAGGCGCATTTATATTAGCTGTAGTTGCAGTTACCATTAATGGCGTCCCTCAGTTACTCTATGCTCAGGCTCGCGGTTTTGCAATTAAGCCAGCTGGTTTTGCATATTTAATTGGTGCCCTTGGCAATATGCTTACTGGATCTGTTACACCGATTTCAAGTCAGGCAGAGACTATTACCGTAGCAAGTGTAAAAAAAAATTTACGTAACAATATTAGTTCAATTCTTTTTGCAGCATTACTTATGGTTGTCTTGGGACTGTTTGGTGGCATTACGATGATTGCTGACTTTGCAGGACCAGCGGTTGTTACCGGTATGATGAGTGGCGTGGGTCTGATCTTAGCTAGTGTTACATTAGATATGCTTGGTCAGGAAAAACGTACTACGATTGTATCAACTGTTTCAGCATTAGTTGCTTACGTTTTATTTATAAACGATGGAAACAAGGTTGTCTGGACAATTTTTATTTCAGTTGTAATATCAACAGTTGATTTCTTATTTATTCAGAAGCGTCGCATCGATATGTCTACCTTAGTTGAGGCCGGAAGAGAAGCTGTAGAAATGAGTACAGAATGGAGATTTTGGAAAAAAGAATATTGGGCAGACTTTAAGCTTATTAAACCAACAATTAATATATCAGTTATCCTTGGTGCATTAAGTATCATGATGTTGAATATCGGTGCAAATATATCTTTCGGTGGGATTACAGCAAGTATTGCCGGAACTAACCAGAATTTTGATCATTTATCTATCATCAATTCTTTAGCAGATGTTCCTAGTGCAATATTTGGTGGGCCACCCATTGAAGCAATTATCTCTGGTACGGCGGGAGCTCCATGGCCAGTAACCTGCGGTGTTGTATTCATGCTCGTAACAGGTGTTTTAATTTTAACAGGTGTGATCAGTCGTATAGGTAAATATCTTCCGGCACAGAGTATTGCAGGCTTCCTTTTTGTAATCGGTTTGATTATGACCTTCGCACCAAACCTTGCTTCTGCATCTCAGTCAGAAAATGCAATGAGTGGATATATTGCTCTTGGCGTAACTGCATGGGCTAAAAATCCTTTCTTAGGAATGGTCGCTGGTATTATCGTTCGTTACTTAGGAATGTATGTAGGCTTAGTATAATTGGAGGATTTATGGATAACACAAAGACAATTCATCTTTCAGAAGATTACACAGTAGAACTTCCACTATTAGACATTGGCGATGGTTTTTGCATTTATTCCTTTGATATGACAGGAGAATGTGAGTGGAACCGTGTG
The DNA here is from genome assembly GCA_023415055.1 of Bacillota bacterium. GTDB lineage: Bacteria > Bacillota > Clostridia > Lachnospirales > Lachnospiraceae > Mobilitalea. The sequence goes on from JAEZLZ010000013.1 coordinate 5,179, forward strand.
GCTGCTGAAGAGTTATTAAGGAAATTAGCTCCATATGAGTTTGATGGATTTGTAACAGTTCAGACAAAATCCTGTGGATTAACTCAGGCAATCAGCAAAGATTATCCTAAATACTTAGAACTTAGAAAAAGTAAAAAAGGATTTATGGTTGAACCACAGGGTGTAACAGTACAGTCTATTACAACACAGGGAAAACAGGAACTTTGGATTGGCAGAGAAAAATATGAGCATTTTGCAGGTAAAAAACTATGCTTTTTAGATGATGTTGTATCAACGGGTGGTACAATTGATGCTGTTTTAGAGCTTGCTAAAAAAATCGGTATCGAAATTACAGTAATTGCATGTGTACTTACAGAAAGTACCAAACGAACAGAGTATCATGGAATCCCATTAGTAAGCCTCGATCATATTCCATTGCCAGGAGAGATTCAAGTAGAAGAATAATTAAGATTGATTAGAATGTTATAAGCTATATTAAAGGTAGCTATTGTATCTTTAATCAAACTTATAACATCCAAATCAATTATTAAAGAAGTATTAGTTCGTCAGAGTCGAGTTGTGAACTAATACTTCTTTTTGTTGTGTGAAAAATATTCGCATCTATCTCTGTGTACCATTATACCATTCTGGAACACTATCTTCTGGTGGTATGGATTTATACCTATCGTCTTGATTGGCGTCTGCCTTAACCACAAGGCACTTCCCTCCTATCTTCTGTAATAAGTAATGTATTTATTAATAATTCTATCAACTAATAAATTATTAATATTTCTCCATATAATATGAAAATGGAGGTGATTACCGTGCGGATTTTACTTGCAGAAGACGAAAAAGATCTAAATAAAATTATCACGCAGAAGTTATCTTCGGACGGATATAGTGTGGACAGTTGTTTTGACGGTCAGGAGGCCATCGACATCCTATCCTATACAGAATATGATGCTATCATTCTGGATATTATGATGCCAGGCGCAGATGGTTATAATGTGCTTCAAGTACTACGCAGCACAGGAAAGACTACACCTGTGCTCTTCCTTACAGCAAAGGATTCTATCGCAGATCGGGTTAAGGGTCTGGACAGCGGAGCCAACGATTATCTTGTGAAGCCCTTTTCCTTTGAAGAGCTGACCGCAAGATTACGTGCAATGACGAGAACGGTATTCGGAATAACAAACAATATTCTTACTGTCAATGATCTCACTCTTGATTGTACCACGCACATTGTAAAGCGAGGCGAAAAAGAGATACAATTATCCGCAAAGGAGTATGCCCTATTGGAGTATCTCATGCACAATCAAGGGATCATTCTTTCCCGCGAGAAGATCGAGGATCATATTTGGAACTTTGATTATGAGGGAGGGACAAATGTAGTTGATGTATATATCAGTTACCTTCGCAAGAAAATTGATGAGGGACATGAAATAAAGCTAATTCACACTATACGCGGCAGGGGCTATGTTCTAAGGGAGGATTCAGGCAAATGAAAAACCTCTCGATTCGCGTTAAAATAACACTCTGGTTTGCTATTGCCCTTGTCATAGTTGTATCTCTAACCTACATTGTCATTCTCTCCGTCAGCAATCAGATTGTTCAAAAGACCATCAAGGATAATCTGATTGAAACGGTGGAAAGCAATATTGATGAAGTTGAATACTATGGCAACCTTGATGAGAAAGACCTGTCGGATGATGTGGATCATTTCATATCCTTTGGAGAAGGGTATTTGGAGATAGACGATGATTTCTTGGATGCTGTCAATGAGATTTATACATCATTGTATGACAACAGCCTTACTCTTTTCTATGGTGAAAACCCAATCGCTGAGGTTACTTCTTCTGTATGCCTAAAGGATTCTGTAATTCAAACTACTACGGTCAGCGGAGTTACTTATTATATATTCGACCGGGTATTGACACAGGATGGGCTAAAGGGTCTATGGCTGAGAGGCATTGTTGCAGAGACACAGGGTAAGGAAGAAATGAATTCCATCATCCGACTTTCCCTTATCCTCCTTCCCCTTCTCGTTTTATCTGCTATCATCGGTGGCTATCTGATTGCGGGAAGAACCTTGAAGCCGATCAAGCAGATATCCGAGGCCGCTTCCCAGATCGGAAAAGGAGATGATTTGAAGAAGCGTATCATCATCGGCAAAGGCACAGACGAGCTCCACCAGCTTGCTTATAACTTCAATGAAATGTTTACAAGATTGGAACGTTCCTTTGAAAAGGAGCAGCAGTTCACCTCAGATGCATCTCATGAGTTGAGAACACCCATGTCCGTCATAATGGCGCAGTGCGAATACACACTTGAGAAGGAACAAACAGTAGAAGAATACAAAACTGCACTCACGGTAATACAGCGACAAGCAAGAAAAATGTCCGCGCTTATTAATGACATGCTGGATTTCGCAAGACTTAATATGAAAACAGATCGCTATCCCCTGGAACGCTTTGACCTGTCGGAAAGTGTTACATCTCTTTGTACTGATATGGCGCTACTTCGAGAGAACAACATCGAACTGTCCTACGGTAATATTGAAAAGGGAATTATTTATAACGGTAACAAGACACTTCTCAACCGTGCACTGATGAATCTAATCTCCAATGCTTTTCGATATGGTAAAGAAAATGGACATATCATTGTATCACTCAAGAAGACAGAAATATCGGTTGTAATCTCCGTACAAGATGATGGTGTTGGAATTGCTGAGGATGAAAAGGAAAAGGTGTTCCGTCGTTTCTATCAGGGGGATAATTCAAGGGCGGGCCTAGGCACTGGGCTTGGGTTATCCATGGCAGAGGAGATTGCACGCTTTCATGGAGGAAGAATAGTTCTTGAAAGTAAAAAGGGTCAGGGAAGCACCTTTATGATTATACTTCCACTTTAATTTTAAAATTTTTCTTGTATTAATGTTGCTCTAATAATTCTTCTGTATACTCAAAGCATATTCAAGAAAGGAGAAGATAAAAAATGAAAATTAAAAAATTTTTTAGCACCTCGTCAAAAGCATCTTTAACCATCATTATCCTTATCGCTATCATTGTAATTTTTGGTACCGGAACGGTATATGCCGCAAGTGCTATCGCACAAAATTCATCCATCGGAGCAGAAAATGCAAAGAATTTCTCCTTTGCTGACGCAGGAATTGATCCTACCTCTGCAAAAGCAGTACAGGCAGAGTTTGAATATGAGCAGGGCCAGTTTGTGTATGAGGTAGAGTTTATTGCAGATGGCACAGAGTACGAATACTGGATCAATGCCTCTGATGGTACTGTAGTAAAGAAAGATATTGAGATTGTGACACTGGATGGCAAGGATGAAGTTACTTCCGCACAGATTTCTTTGGAGAAAGCAAAAGAGATTGCTCTGAGCGATGCTAAGCTGACTGAGAATACTGTTACTTTTACTACAGCTAAGCTTGATATGGAAGATAGCATTTCCGTATATGAGATTGAGTTTTATAAAGAAAATATTGAGTACGAGTATGAAATCAATGCTAGTAACGGTACTATCTACAGCAGGAGCAAAGAAATACAGAATGAGCAGAAGCCGATAGCATCGGCAGCTCAACAGCCCACACAATCGGAAGCTTCGAAAGGTGTAGCTAATAAGCAAAACAAAGCTAATAGTAAGAGCAATGCTACTGAGTCAGTGACAAACAAACAGCAAGCAGCAGCAAATCTGATTGACCTTGACACCGCGAAGGCAAAAGCCCTGGCAGATGCCGACGTTACTGCATCAAGTGTTACTTTCACCGAAGCTAAGCTTGATACCGATGACGGTATCGAAGTGTATGATATTGAATTCTATACTTCAACGAATGAATATGAATATGAAATCAACGCTACCTCCGGTAAAGTTCATGATAAAAGTGTTGAGTCACTTTCAAATAATACCGAAGAAAAGCAAAGCGAAACTGATAAAACCAAAAATAAAGAAAATTCTAGCACGTACATCGGAATAGACAAAGCCAAGACCATCGCTACCAGTCATGCAGGTCATAAAGTATCCGAGGTAACCTTCTCTAAAGCAAAGCTCGATTCCGATGACGGAAATGCTATTTATGAAATTGAGTTCTACAAAGACGATCTCGAATACGAGTATGAAGTGGATGCATCCTCCGGAAAGATCCTCGAACATGATACAGAGCAAGTCGACTGAGTATCTTCCTTAGCTAGAAAATCAGGAGTCTGACACAAGAAAACCAAGGAGCTGTTTCAAAACTAATTGATTAATTAGTGGAGAAACAGCTCCCTTTTTATACTTACATCTTTGCCATTAAACTGTATTTAATAAAAATAGCTGTTCCTCATCTTCTGCTGTTGCTAATCTTATCATCGTTTACCCTCCAGCTTCAAATCTATATGTAAATTATTAAATTATTTTACCATAAAGTATCTAAATTAAAATTTGATTCATTATAAATAATTTACCATTATATATTCCTCTTCATTTTCATCAATTATTTCAAAGCCAACCTTTAAGTACATTTTAAGGGCATAATTTGCTTTCTGCACCGCTAACGATGTTTTCTTATATCCAGCTCTTTTTAATAAAGACAACATTTTTTCCATCAATTCTGTACCTAATCCATATCCACGATACTCTTTATATAGGGATATTGCAAATGATGGGGTTTCATCATCAATATGACCGTAATCATTCATAATTCGCACCCAAACCGCACCCACAACTTTTCCATCCACTTCGGCCGCTAAGCAATAATCATCCTTTTGTTTTCCGAAGGCAGAAACATAAACCTGTAATTCCGGTTGATTTAAAATGCTTTTGGGTGGCGCTTCTGTCCCTTCCGGAATAAAAATGGCCTCATATAAAAAATCATTAAGTAAACTATACTCATTTTCTCTAAGTTGTCTAATTATGTAGTTCATTATACACCTCCGATTTACTATTTATGATCGCACTTATTCCGTAAATATGTGTACTTTCACGATTCCTATCTCTGAATTTTATAGTTATATCATAATATCATATCTATACAAATATATAAACTTAATTTTTAATATCCTGGCTACAGACGTATATTCTTAAGGTATAGTGACATTATTGAGAGGCGTCAACCAGATGGCTGCCAAATGAGTTTTTCAGAACTCTTCTTTCAAATCTGAACTCTTCCTTGCGACAACCTGATGTTAACCACAGTTCAAATTTGAAATCTTTTTATAGAAAAAGAAGAGATGCAACACTCACGTGTTACGTCTCTTCTCTTTTAAGGCGACAACCAGATTTGAACTATTTGAACATTTCTAGTACCCGCACAGAAAGGAGGGTTTTCAATCTCTGATACTGGTCGCACCTAGTTTGCACCTGATATTAACATTCTGGAATTCTAACTAAAATCCTATTCTATCAACAAAAAAAGAAATGGGTTAGCTCATTGACATTTGCGTTCCATCAATAACGATTTTATCTATTTGGTCTAAATCAATCACATAGGGAAACATGGCATGGAACGTACAAATGTTATTTTGAATATCCTCAACACCAGATAAGTAATTTATTTTAGTACCATCTTTCATTATCAAACACATATTGCTCCCATTTTTCAACCAATTATCTTCGAAAAGTACTTTGTTCTCTGCGTTCATTGGTTTATCCGTCTGGTAGTCGATTTTCATCGACAAAGGAGATATATCAATCGTTTTAATTGAACCAGTAAAACCGGAAATTGTAGCTTTTTTATTAATGGTATAACTTCTGGATGTATCTTCATATGTTAAATTAAAACTAAGTTTCCACTCACCTTTATTTATGATATCTTCAGCTCCATATCCTCCAATAGCCAGGTAATAATCCTTAAGCTGTTCTGCTGATGTTATTGTATGGAAAACAACAAAATGCGCAGATAACAGTTTACCATTTTCATCACCTTCCCACTTGTCGATATCCATAGTAGTGCCAACACAAGCTCCTGTTTTGCGATTTACCATCGTTAAATGTTTTGTATTCAAATATTGGTAATCTATTTCACCATTCAAATTGATGTTAAATGTAAAGATATTATCCTTAATACCCATATTTGTAATTTCTAGCTTTGGGTATTTCGTACAAAAGCTAGTTTTGGTAGAAGTTTCAGGTAAGGTGTACAAAGGTTCTAATAATCCGGTTTCTATCAATTCTTCTCTACGTTTTAGAAACTCATCACCTACTAATTTCCCGCTTTTTCTTTCCAAAATATATTCCTCTAGAATTTTGTTTTCCTCATCGGAATTATTGCTATCGCTTCTGACACTATAAAACTGGTAGTCTTTATCATCGGGCTTATCGTATTTGGTAAAGATATCATAAAGGTTACCACTCATTCCTATATCTTCTAAATCATTTGTGGTGTGAAGAAAATTATTTAATGTAATCGTTAACTGATGACCACTAATATCTTCAATATTATTGCTGTTAATAATGTCATGAATTAAAAATGTTGCTTTCCCCTTTTTAGAACCATCATCAATTCTTGTGCAATTACTGTATTGGCCTAATACATCATCATCTATTTGTAGCTTTACTGTCTGAAAATGAATGGAATTAAGATTATCTTCTTGCTTCTTTGTAAAAGCCTGACCATCTATGGTCTCAACATCGAATGCAACATATAGTGCACGGTCATCACCTACAATACCTCTTGCTGTTAATTTAAGACCGGCTTCTGTATCGGTAGATTCAATGATTGCACCCGCCTTATTTAGAAAAGCTGAATCTTTTGTAATTGGTCTTGTAATTGGGGTTGCTACGTCTTTGACTGTAGAAACATTATTTCCTCCATCCTGATGATAATCCTTGCTATTTGAGACAATTTCTTTAAAATATCCCTTAAAGACATCTATAAGATTCCAAGAAGATGCTGCCACGCTTATACTTGATATCGATATAAGAACGATGCAAATTGCAGTAAGACGGATTTTATATCGTTTATGATGGACTACTTTGTCGTTTTCCGTATTATTCAATAACTGATTAACAAGCTTATCATTTAATTTGTTTGAAGGTTTAATACCACTGAATGCTTCCTTGTAATCATAATTATTCATAACTCAAATCCTCCTTAAGCTGTAATCTTAAAATATCTCTTCCTCGCTGAAGCTGCGTACGAATAGTGGTTTCTCTCCGATTTAAAAGTAATGCAATTTCCTTAGTAGAATAACCTTCATAATAATAAAGGTGAATCGCTTCACGGTATTTTACCGGAAGTTTCAACACAGCCTCCAATAAATCATTACTATCCTCCGTAAGTACTGTTTCTTCCTGATAATCTGCTAATGGAATAATACGTTTATGCCAACTCGACCGTAAAAAGCTTTTTGAACGATTTATGGTTACTCGTATGAGCCAAGCTTTTTCGTGGGTCTTACTTTCAAAAAGTTCGGAATGTTGAAAGTATTTTGTAAAGACATCTTGATAGACATCTTCTGCATCAGCATGACTTTTGCAATAGGCGAAAGCAATTTTGTAAACTGTATCACCGTATGTGCAAATTGCTATACGAATATCATTTTCTTTTAAATATGTCTCGGTTTTCATCCTATTACCTCCTTCACTAGTAATACTCCTAAGAATAGAGAAATGTCACACTTGAATTTGATAAATTGACTTCTATTTTAAAAATTCAAAATCAAGGCATATATTTACATTCTAAACCAGTCTTAAAAAGATTTCACCCCTTAAAATATTGAGATATATTTATTTAATGAGAAATAAGGCATACACAACTTTAGAATGTGTAGAAGATACTAGTTTATAAAATATGTACATAAACTTATAAATAATTTCCTATGATTTCTTCTGGTTTTGAATTTGCTTAAGAGTATGAAAATTATAGTTGATATCACAATAAGAAAATACAATTGTCGGTCAGGTACTGGCGACACATAAAAAATCAATGATAAACTGAATACTACCCTTGAAACAGGGAAGCAAAACAACGAGGATCCATGCTGCGCATGGATCCTTCGTTGTTTTGATGTGCGGATGATGCAAAAGCGTCGCAGACCCCTCGGAGAGCGAGCAGGTCAGTCGATAGACTGCCCTAGTGAGTGTTAGCGCAGATATTGAGCTAAATAACAAAAAAATATATGATAGAAAAGTAAGAAAAAAATCCTCCTTTTTAAAATCAACAATCATTTTATAGATGTAGTTAATTTTTAATTTAAAAGGAGGCATTGTTATGATAAACATTTGCGTAATTCGCCACAAGGGATACATAAAAGCAAACATGAATATACCGTATCAGCACAATCACAGAAAACTAGAGAATAGTTCGAATAAGAACATTCAAAAGTCACTTTCTAAATTTAATACCTATCTGGTAAATAATCTGCAAGATGGAGAAACATTTATGAAGGCATTTTATCGTTTACGTGATAGCGGTTTGTTCAAAGGACAATTAAAGATACAAGGTGATGCTGACAAGTAAACAAAATTTTTGGATGAGTTTCTGGTTTATCCACCTTATCAAGCAATAACGGAAATGAATCATGAAAAACAAGATATATTTTTTAAAAAATACCTCGACGCATTAAATGCGTATTTCCCTGATATTATTTTATCAGCCGTTATACATCGTGATGAAGTCTTTCACCCTATTGATGATGAATTGAAAGAGTTATATCCGGAAGGAAAGATGACTCCTCATATGCATGTAACTATAATACCTATTGTACGTGATAGGAAAACGGATATCAAAAAAATCTCTATTTCAGAGCTTTGGAAGGGTAAGAACATTTCCAGACCTTTAGCAACCGTGACCTTTAACCGCAGGATTAAAAAGTGTTGTATGAAACTCAGCATAGTATACCGTTCTTCCCATAAAATTCGTTTTTCTACTGCTTCCATCCTTCATAAGAATGGTACTACTGACACAGAGTTACAGCAACAGCTCGGTCATACGACTCTTACCATGACAAATGGATATTTGAAGAATATCACTCCACGTTCTGAGACATATAACAAAATAAACCACATTTTAGACTAGCATTTCAGATGAATGTTCTTCAAAAGCAGGAGATTTCATGAGTTAAATAGCTTGCACCAAATAATCCTAAAGATAAAAAAATCTCTAAACCTTTTAGAACAAGGGTTTAGAGACCATTCTTTGAGAGGCGACAACCAGATTTGAACTGTTTTACACTATTGAAAACCGCATAGAAAGGAGGGTTCTGTAATATCCGATTTGATTTGCATACATTTTGCATACAATATATTCGCTTCTCTCTAATTATATGGTAGATAATATATTTTACTTATCTCGTATATCATTAATCCAAATTGAAGGAAACCATTTTTCTATTTCAGAATTTTTATCTAAATAGTTCATTCTATTGAATTCTAATAAACGCTCAATGAATAATCTAAAATAATAATCACATTGATTTGTATACAACATTCTTTGGAATACAATACCATGTTTATAGCAAAAGTTTCGTTTACACTTATAACTATTTATATCACATACTTTACCTATTTCAATGATTGCTAAAGGTAAGCTTAGATTATCAATTAAAAAAATAGCTAAATCAGATTTTAATGGATTACCCTTTTCGCTTAACATTTCTTCATTCTTATATTCTGGTATAAATATTAAAATCCCTTTATAGCTCTTCACTGTATTTTTAATATCACTCAAAACACATGAACCATCATAATCTGTAATAGCGTTTATTTTATTACAACATATACAAAACTTCTCTGGTCCTTGACGAAATATTACATATGGTTTTCTAAAAAAATCAAATATACACCTTGTACATTCAAACAAAGTTTTATCGTGCAAACTCTTAATTTCATTTTTTGGTATATATACCCCATTAGATAATTTATAAAAATCTTCAGTTGTATGAATTATACGCAATTTTCTCCCTCCAAACATAATTAATATATTTATGGGCATAAAAAAATACGTAAAAAAATTTTACACAATGTGCAATCTATTATATAATGCATAAGTGTTTTTTTTTACGTATCTTATAAAATATTATTATATCCTTTTTATTGTTAATATATCCGAGACATTGCAACCTATCAAATTAAAATATGACTTTTAGGTTACTAAATACCTTTGCTCTAATATTTAAGTCTATAATTTTATACTTGAAAAATCCACATAGATGTTTACTCATCAAAATGTCTTTTAACCGTGTTTTTAGCTTTTTAATTCTTATTCCATTCTCTTTATCTGATACAATTATGGAGAAAACAAATAATTTATCAGTGAAAAGGTCTGAAAGGTACAAATATACTTTCTCAAATGATTTTGCTAATTTAACAGCATTATAACTGTCATTAAGGTCTAAAAATATTACATTAACAACATCCTCCTTTATCGAACTAATGTAAATATGTCTACTCTGCATATTATTCAGATTAAAGCTATTAAGTTTTTCAATTTTTGCTCCTGGCATTTTAGTTTGTAAATTCTTCAACTGTTGTGCAGACAGGGCATCCAGGTTCTCAATTTCTTGTGTTATGGCAATACTCTCTTTTTCAAACCTTTTTAAAATAGCTGTATTCTGTTTGTCCTTATTTATCAATGTGGTATTGGAATGATAATAGTTAATAATATCATCTATGTTGTCAGCTTTTAACGGATACCTTAATATAAATTCATTAATGAATGTTGACCTTTTTATCGCTGTAAAACCAACGTCAACTGACTTAGTATCCTTGGAACTTTCTTTATTAAGCAGGTATCGCAAAGAATATTTCTTAAGTTTAACATAATTATTATTAAATATTTTACATACATCCAATAGCTCGATTGATTGTAATTTCCGTAAATCCCTCCATACCTGTGTCTTATTTTTGCCTTCTAAACGCTCCATATACTGCTGAATATGAATTGACATCATTATGCCGTGTCCAAACCAATATATTAGTTTTATATAGCTTTCAAACGTTCTACAAGCCTCCTCCTTGTCCTTATTAGTTATCATTTCTAAAACCTCCAATCTAAACCCTAATTTGGTCGTATTCTACTTCAAGTGTCTGTAC
>JAEZLZ010000017.1 GCA_023415055.1 Bacillota bacterium
GATAAATTCGACGTATTAGTAAACGTTAAGGGTGGCGGTTTCACTGGCCAGGCTGGTGCAATCAGACACGGTATCTCCAGAGCATTATTACATGCAGATGCTGATTACCGTCCTACACTCAAGAAGGCAGGTTTCTTAACAAGAGATCCTAGAATGAAGGAAAGAAAGAAGTACGGCTTAAAAGCAGCTCGTCGTGCTCCTCAGTTTTCAAAGAGATAAGCAGTTACTTGCGAACAAAAACGCATATACAAAGCCCGGAATGCTTGCATTCACGGGCTTTTTTATATGCATTTTTGTTCGGAAGAATGCAAGAAATGACCGAGCTACCAATTCAAAGTGGCATCTCGGGTTACAACTGACCTTACTATAAAAGAAAATTTGCAAATATAAAGATGGTTAAGAATATATTTATAAATATAAAGAAATGTGGTATACTTGTAAAAAGGAGTGTGGTTATATGCCGATTCACTATACCAAGCTATTTCAATTACTTTCAGAAAAGAATATTTCCAAAACCGAACTACAGAGGCGTATAGGAATGTCTTCTACTACAATGGCAAAACTTTCTAAGAACGAGAACGTTTCAATAAAAATTATTGAAGATATTTGTAAAGTGTTAAATTGCCAACCGGGTGATATTATGGAGATGAGTAATACTACAGATAATCATCTGCTTAATCTGCTTAGAGAAGAAAAAGGTATGAAGTTAAAGGGCGGATTGTATCATCAAACACAAGTCAAATTAGCTTACAATTCAAATCGTATTGAAGGCAGTAAGCTGTCAGAAGACCAGACCAGATATATATATGAAACGAATACAATTGTTACTGAGAAAGAGGAAACGGCATCCGTTGATGATATCATAGAAACAATAAATCATTTTCAGTGCTTTGACTACATGCTAGATATAGCAGATCAAAAGTTATCGGAAGATATTATAAAAGACTTCCATAGAGTTTTGAAAAATAATACATCAGATAGTAGGAAAGAATGGTTTAATGTGGGTGACTATAAATTAAAGCCAAATATGATTGGGGATCACAAGACGGTTGCACCCTCAAAGGTAAAAGGTGAAATGACAAAGTTGTTGGTTAACTATAATCAAATTTCAAATGTAACATTTGAGGATATTATAGAATTCCATTATAACTTTGAAGCCATCCATCCATTTCAAGATGGAAATGGAAGAGTTGGGCGAATGATAATTTTTAAAGAGTGTTTGAAAAATGGGGTAACTCCATTTATTATTGATGAGCAACATAAGTTATTTTACTATAGAGGCTTAAAGGAATTTTCGGAGGAAAGAGGATATCTGTTAGATACTTGCTATTCAGCACAAGATAGATACAAGGAATTAATAGAATATTTTTCTGGTGATTAGGATACAAAAAGCTCCGGAGAGTGAAGCGACCCCCAAAAGTAGATGCAAAATCTATCTTTTGGGGGTCGCTTCAACTCCCAGGAGCTTTTTTTTATTCAAGACAATAGAAAGCTCGCGAAGTGTGCCTTCTATCATTTGATAAATCAAAGTATTAACGTTATACCCGAGAGCTTTCTCTTGGGCTTTTATATTGAAACATTTTTATTGAAATATTGTAATTATTATTATGGTCAAGCAATATATTTATTCTGTAGTAAAACAAACTATATAATTTTAAAGGAGGATAATCTTTGAAAAGTAAAAGACTCATCGCAATCTTACTAATTCTCACATTGACATTACCAATGAACATGTTTACAACCGCAAGTGCGGCAAAGAAAACAAACTACCTTACAATTATGTCACAGGAGAGTAATGGCTGGGTAAGAAATTTCAACCCGAATATTAACAATGCTTTACACGCAGCGCTGGGTTTTATGTATGAACCATTGGTTATTTTCGATAGCTTCAACAATAATAAGGAAACACCATGGCTTGCAGAAAAGATTGTTACAGAACCTGACTTTAAGACTCTGACAGTTTATGTACGAAAGGGAGTTAAATGGAGCGATGGTAAAGCCTTTACTGCAAAGGACGTTGCATTTACCTTCACTTATACAAAAACACATCCGGAGATCGATAGAAATGGTGACTGGGATCACAATGGTGTTAAGGGAAGAATCGCTTCTGTGACAATCGTTAATGATTATACAGTTAAAATTGTCATGAAAGAAAAGAATCGTTTCGTACGTAACAGTCTGTTCTTCCAGCGCTGGATATTACCGGAGCATGTTTATTCCAAGGTAAAGGATCCCGCAACCTATGTGGACAAAAACCCTGTAGTAACAGGTGCATTCTCAAAGGTTAAATCCTTTAAACCGGAAATGATCGTACTGGATCGTAATCCAAACTATTGGAATGCGAAGAGCATAAGTGTGGATCAGCTTCGTTTCCCTCAATTTAACGGTAATCAGGCAGCACTTTCCCTGCTTCAAACAGGAGCAGTTGACTGGGCACATATCTTTATCCCGGACGCAGAAAAGAACTATGTTCAGGGCGACCCGAACAGAAAATTCTGGTACGGCAAGAACGATGGTGTACGTCTCGCATTCAACTTTATGGATGAAAATGCGAATACCTTAAAGGCATTTAAGGATGTTAATTTCAGAAGAGCAGTATCCTTATGTGTTGATCGTAAAGGTATCATTGATTCTGCAGTATATGGATATCTTTCCAAGGATGTTCCTCCGGTAACAGGCTTACCGCCGGCATTAATGGGATACGCTGATAAAACTGCACAGGCTGAGCTGGCTAAATACGCTAAATACGATATTAATGCGGCGAAAAAGCTGTTAGCAGATGCCGGATACAAGGATGTTGACAATGACGGCTTCTTAGAGAACCCGGATGGTTCCAAGCTTGCATTCGAAATCACCTCTCCTGCAGGTTGGACTGATTGGAATGACGGTGCCGCAATTGTTGCAGAAGGTCTGAAGAAAGCAGGCGTGAATGCTACAGCAAAGGCTATCGATCTTGCAATGTATATTGAGAGCTGGAAATCCGGTAAGCATGATATTCTTTACGGTGGATATGGTATCTCCGGTGACCCCTATAAATACTATTTTGACACCATTGGTGATCAATCCAGAATCAAGACAGATACCTGGTGGACAATTACCATGAATAACTATAAGAATGACCAGATGACAGCTTTAATCGCTAGCATGCCAACAGCGAAAGATGCTGACTTAAAATCAATCACAGCTAAGATAGAACAACACTTTGCAACCAATATGATCAATGTTCCGTTATTCTATAATGGAAACTGGTTTGTATACAACACAAGCAGATTTACCGGTTGGGCTACAGAAAATAATGTAGTATGTAATCCTGCAAATGTTCAGCATGACTCAAAACTTTTACAGCTTATGTTATTAAAGCCCGTAAAAAAATAATTAACTAATCAATCGAGAGGCTGTTGCATAATGCACAATGCATTATGCAACAGCTGCTTGATAGAAAGACCATTTTCTTGGAGGTGAGGATAGCTGTGAAATACATATTAAAAAGGTTATGGTTTTATATCCTGGCGTTCTTTGGGGCTTTGGCTGTAAATTTTTTTCTTCCACGTATGATGCCGGGAAATCCGGTTCAGATGTTCTTGTCCAATCTTTATAAATCCGGTGGAGTTGTTGATAATGCTACGATAGCTGCGGTAGAAAAATTATTCGGATATGATACTGAAACACCGCTGATCATAAGCTTCTTCCGATATATTGGAAGTGTTTTCAAAGGCGATTGGGGAGTCTCGTTTACCTTTTTCCCGCAGACGGTATTGGAAGCGACAGGGCGTGGAGTGAGATGGACAGTATTCCTGTTGGGTACAGCATTGATTCTCGGATTTATTATCAATACCTTGCTTGGTATTCTGGTTGCATGGAAGCGCGGAAGCAGATTAGATACCACCCTAACGGTTGGCGGGCAGATTGTGGCTAATATTCCATCCGTTGTAACGGCAATTATTTTAAGCATCGCACTTGCTTTTACGGATATATTTCCTAGAGGCTATGCGGTTACTCCGCTTTTTGTACCGGACAATGTCTTTCAATACATAGGTGATGTGGCTTATCATGCATTTCTGCCGGTTCTTGCAGTAATTATTACAGGTCTTGGTGGAATTATGGGCATGAGAGCAAATATGATTAACCAGCTTGGTGAAGATTATATCGTTATGGGAATTGCCAAAGGAGTACCGGACAAGAAGATCATGTTTGGTTACGGGGCAAGAAATGCGCTTTTACCTGTAGTTACCTCACTGGCGATGCAGATTGGTTTTCTATTAGGCGGCTCCTTAATCATCGAGCAGGTGTTCAACTATCCCGGCTTAGGTCAAATTATGGTCATGGCGATTAGCAGACGAGATTATCCTTTAATGCAAGGGATATTGCTCATGACAACCATAGTGATGCTTACGGCAAACTTTATTGCAGACATCAGCATAATGATCCTGGATCCAAGAACGAGAAGACAAGGTGTGAATGGAAACTAATTGAAAAAGGAGACAGAAAGTATATGAAAAAAATATGGAACAGTAATATAATACGCTTTTTCAGAAATAGTCCCAAGACAAGTATTGGAGCTATTCTGGTACTTATCATTCTTCTCCTTACCATTGGGGCAAACCTGTTTACGACGATTGATCCTACCCATAGATTTGTTGATGAATACCACAGCTTACCTTCCGATACGCATATCTTGGGCACAACTCAATTGGGTAACGATGTCTTCGCTCAAACCTTGTATGGAGGCCGTGTATCCATCATGGTAGGCATCTTTGCAGGTGTTCTCACCGTGTCCTTGGGAATAGTTTTCGGAATCACTTCGGGCTATTTTGGAGGATGGTATGATAACATAATAACAACATTTATTAACATTATCATGGTTATTCCCAATATTGTCCTGCTGCTTATCGTGGCGGCACTTTTAGACGGGGTATCACCCTTCTTGATCAGTATAATTATCGGACTGACTTCCTGGCCATGGAATGCTCGTGTACTTCGTGCTCAGACGATGAGCTTGAGAAACAGAGAATTCGTATATTCTGCGGAAACCCTAGGAGAATCAAAGCTCAGAATCCTCTTTATCGAGATTATGCCTAATATGCTTTCGATCATAAGCTCTGCATTTGTCAGCACACTGATCTATGCGATTATGGCTAGTGCTACTCTGGAGTTCATTGGCTTCGGTGACCCGCTTTCCTGTACCTGGGGTATCATGCTCTTTAATGCAAATAAATCCGGAGCATTGACAAGCGGTGCATGGTGGGAACTGCTAGGTCCGATTGCCGGAATTGTTTTGTTTGGTGTAGGATTGACATTAATAAATTTCTCCATCGACGAAGTATCGAATCCTAAATTGAAAGCGCAAAGAATTATGAGAGCTTATTATAAAGTGAAAAAATTACAGGCAAAAGCGATGGCTAAATTAAGCGTAAGCAGCATCAAATAGGAAGGAGGAGCACTTGGAGATGGGTGACTTATTAACGGTAAAAGGACTTAGTGTTGATTATGTGACTGCAAAAGGGGGACATGTCAGAGCGGTAGACAATGTCAGCTTTTCCATAAAAGAAGGTCAAAGCTTTGGCTTAGCCGGAGAATCCGGCTGCGGCAAGAGTACCATTGCTTACTCTCTGATGCGTTTACACAGGCCACCGGCGTTGATATCGGATGGACAAATTCTGGTTGACGGTAATGATATCGTACCTATGACAGAAGATAAAGTTCAACAATTACGCTGGAGTGAGATATCCATGGTATTTCAATCGGCCATGAATTCTCTGAATCCTGTGGTAACCTTGGAAAAGCAGTTTTTTGAAATATTTAAGTATCATGGAATTACGAATAAAAAAGAATACAGAAAGAGAGCGGAGGAGCTGTTATCCTTTGTAGGTATTCCGGCTGAAAGATTAAAAGATTATCCGCATCAATATTCGGGTGGAATGCGCCAGAGAGCAGTGATTGCGATGGCACTGGCGCTCAAGCCGAAGCTTCTGATTCTGGATGAACCTACGACGGCCCTCGATACGGTGGTGCAAAGGGATATTTTGCAGTGTATCTACGACCTGAAGAAGGAATTAAAATTCTCTATACTTTTTATTACTCATGATATCAGTTTGATGATGGAATTTTGCGATACAATCGGTATTATGTACGCCGGGAAGATCGTAGAACAGGCATCCTCAGAGCAGATTTTGCATCATCCAAGACATCCCTATACCTTTGGCCTGAAAAACTCATTTCCCTCATTAAAGGGAGAAGTGAAGTATATGGAAGGAATACCTGGAACTCCACTTGACCTGAATGCGATTCCGGTAGGCTGCAGATTCCAGGATCGTTGCTTTAGAGCCTGTAAAGAATGCTTTACAGAAGAGCCGGAGCTTAATACCACGAGGAAAGGGTTCTTTTATTGCCATAATCCGTTAGATGCCACCTGACAACCAAACGCAATGTATTAATTATACGAGGTGTGATATGAAAGAAGAAAAGCAAGCAATATTAAGTGTAAATCACGTTGTGATGGATTTTAAAATCGGTGGAAAATCTATCCTGTCTAAGAAGAAAACGTTACGTGCTTTAAATGATATCACTTTTGATTTATATCAAGGGGAAGCATTGGCAATTGTCGGTGAATCGGGTTGTGGGAAATCTACCATATGCAGGGTTGCTATGAAATTTTACAATCCAACCTCGGGAACAATGACCTTTGAAAACGATGACATACACAAATTGAAGGCTCAGAAACTAAAAAACTATCGCCAAAAGGTACAGATGATATTTCAGGATCCTTTTTCCTCACTAAATCCATTGCATAATATCTATTATCATTTGGAGAGGCCACTTAAGCTATACCATCCCTCCGATAAAGCAACCATGAAGAAGCAGATGGATGAATATTTGACTCTGGTAGGGCTGGTACCGCCGGAGGAACAAGGAAATAAAAATCCACATCAGTTGTCCGGAGGGCAAAGACAAAGAGCATATTTAGCAAGGATATTGTCGGTAGGTGCAGAGGTTATATTTGCTGACGAGCCAACCTCAATGTTGGACGTATCCATTCGACTAGGAATTCTAAATCTTATGAATAAATTAAAAAAAGAAAATAACAAATCCTTCATTTATATTACGCATGATATCGCTACTGCGAGGTATTTTGCGGATCGAATCATTGTCCTGTATGCAGGGCATATGGTGGAATGGGGAGATGTGGATAAGGTTATCGTAAATCCGGCTCATCCTTATACAAGGCTTCTGGTCACAGCTGCTCCGGATCCGGAAAGAGAGGGAGCGGTAGAACTGCCGGTATTAAGGGATAAGGAATCAGAAGTTACTTATTGGACTCCGGAAAGCAAAGGCTGTCCATTTAAGAGCCGTTGTCCTGTAGCGCAGGAGAGATGCTCCCAGGAATTGCCGGAGGTAAGAGAAGTGAGCGAGGGACAATTTACACGGTGTTTTCACCCGTTAATATGAGGGATGGATAGAGATAAGAGTAACGATTAAACATCTATCCTTCCCTAATTTCAAGGACACAAGGAGATTCGTTCTCCAATGTGTCCTTTTCTATGGGACTGTTGATATTTTGCGTCAGCTGGTAACTTAATGCACTAGTTCAGCAAAAAAACAGTGTACTTGATGTAATTGGGAATTTCTGTTATATTAGTATTAGATTGGATGAAGGAGCAATGGGGGGCGGATGATGGAACAGAGAAATAAAATCGTAGCAGATCATATATCGATGAGTTTTCAGGATAATGCAGTACTACAGGACATCAATTTGATTATTGAAAAGGGGGAGATCTTTGGGCTTCTGGGGCCCTCCGGAGCAGGGAAGACAACACTGATCAAGATATTGACCGGACAGCTGAAGCAAATCAGCGGTACGGCGCAGATACTGGGGATGGATAATCGCTTTATAACCAGAGAAGGCTATGCCAGGATTGGAATGGTGTTAGATAATACCGGATTGTATGATCGATTGACCTGCAGGGACAATCTGGCTTTGTTTACAGAGCTCTATGGGATATCAAAGGATAGAATAGGCGAAATTCTGAAGAAGGTTGGTCTGGAGGATGCAGCGAGACGCTCGGTGCATAAGCTTTCCAAGGGAATGAAGCAGAGACTGGCACTGGCCAGGTCAATCCTGCATGAGCCCGAGATCTTATTTCTTGACGAACCTACGAGCGGTCTGGATCCGGCAACAGCCGACTATATACATCAGCTAATTCAGGAGGAGAGGGAGAAGGGGACAGCTATCTTCCTTACCACACATAATATGGAAGAGGCGACTAAGCTATGTGACAATGTTGCCTTACTGAACAAGGGGCAGATTATAGAATATGGTAATCCAAAGGATATTTGCAGAAAATATAATTCTCAGAATAAGATTCAGATCCTTTTGAAGAACGGGGAAAGTCATACGCTAAGGAATGATTCCTCCTCTGCAGAGCGCATCGGAGCATATTTTCAAGATAATACTGTGGAAAGCATCCATTCCTCGGAACCAACGCTGGAGACGGTATTTATGGAGCTTACGGGAAGGAGTTTTGAATAGAGATGAGTTTAAGAAAGACGGTAGCTATATTCAAGAAGCAAATCAAGGACACCTTAAAGAATAGAACGGTATTGATCCAGTTTATTATGTTTCCGTTATTGACTATAATCATTCATAACGCCATGCAGGTGGAGGGCTTGCCAAAGAACTACTTTGTCGTACTGTTTGCAACGATGTATATCGGGATGGCTCCTTTGACCGGAATGGCTGTGATTATCTCTGAGGAGAAAGAGAAAAATACACTGCGCGTATTGATGATGTCCAATGTAAGAGCCGGAGAGTATCTGATTGGCGTGGGGGCATATATTTTCCTGTTGTGCATGCTGGGGGCGGTTGTGTTTGGAATCGTTGGGAATTATCAAGGGTCAGAGCTGCTACAATTCCTATTCGTGATGAGCATCGGAATCCTGACCTCTCTTCTGATGGGGGCAGCCATAGGTACCTGGAGCAAGAATCAGATGTCCGCAACCTCGATCACGATTCCGATCATGATGATATTCTCCTTTTTGCCCATGCTCGCTATGTTCAATGAGTCGATCGCTAAGGTGTCACGCTTTATCTACTCACAACAGATTAATGATTTGATGAACAGCATCGGCGCCATAGAACTGAACTCGGAGAATGTATTGGTAATCACAGTCAATATGGCTGTGGTGATAGCACTTTTTGTTACTGCTTATCGAAGATGTGGTCTAGCTTAGAATCACGGTAGAGGGACGGCGGTAAAATCATACTATGAAAGGAAAAACTCAGATAAAACATATTGACACGCAAAATTTATGTGATAAAATGATAACAACAACACAGGCAAAAGCGTTGACGAGGAGGAGTACATGCTATTCCGGAAGAACAGAGAGAAGATGGTCGGTGAAAATCTTCGTGATGGGAGCATGGAAGTAGCCTTTGAGCTTTGGATTGAACGGATGATCTCCAAGTAGACTCCAACGGAATTTCCCACCGTTATCAAGGGAAGCAATCTCGGAAGAGGAGCTTCGATCTTCCCGCATTGTAATAAGAGCAGAGTTGATCTCTGAAATTAGGTGGTACCACGGACACGTTAGTTCGCCCTAAGCATTTGCTTAGGGCGACTTTTTTGTCTGTATTGTAATAATAATAATTGCAGGAGGTATCCATCATGGATAAGAAGTATGATTTTAGAAAAGCGGAGCCTGAGCTGGAGAAGCTGTGGGAGGAAGAAGAAATCTACAAATATCAGAACGGCAGGGAAAGAAAGGTATTTTCAGTTGATACCCCACCGCCAACCGTAAGCGGAAAGCTTCATATAGGACATGTGTTTTCCTATACACAAGCAGAGATGATTGTACGGTTTAAGCGGATGCAGGGTTATGATGTGTTCTATCCCTTCGGTTTTGATGACAATGGCCTTCCGACGGAACGTCTGGTTGAAAAGGATGAAGGAATTCGTGCTGCCGATTTGCCAAGAAGTGAATTCCGAAGCAAATGCAGGAGTACCATTGACCGCTACGAACGCAGCTTTACGGAGCTGTGGAAGAGGTTGGGCTTTAGCGTAGATTGGGATTTGAAGTATAAGACCGTATCGAACTTGTCACAGAAAATTTCCCAGAAGTCATTTCTTGACCTGGTAAAGATGAATAAAGTATATCGAAAGGAGACTCCGGTTTTATGGTGCACTGAATGCCGGACTTCAATTGCGCAGGCGGAATTAGAGACAAAGGATTGTGATACAATGTTCAATTATGTAAGCTTTCAAACCTCCATCGGGGATCTGCTGATCGCCACGACGAGACCGGAGCTTCTCTACAGCTGTGTTTGTATCTTCGTTCATCCCGAGGACTCGCGTTATCAGGAATATATCGGAAAGCAAGCGAGGGTTCCTCTCTATGACTTTACGATACCGATTCTGGCAGATGACTCAGTGTCGATGGAAAAAGGTACCGGCGCAGTTATGTGTGCCACCTTTGGCGACCAGACGGATCTGGAGTGGTATAATAAGCATAATTTATCCTTTAAAGAGAGTATTGTGGCAAACGGTATAATGAAGGAGGATATTCCTTATATCGGCGGTCGGAAGGTAACGGAGGCTAGAACGGCGATCCTTGAGGAATTAAAGGCGAAAGGTTTATTGATCAAACAGGAAAAGATAGTTCACAGTGTTGCAGTACATGAACGGTGCGGTACGGAGGTAGAGATCCTTCCGTCAAACCAGTGGTATATCGAGATTCTATCGGAGAAAGAGAGATTGCTGGAGGCGGCTGAGGAGATCAACTGGCATCCGGCGCATATGAAGAACCGTTATAAGCTATGGGTTGAGAATCTGAAGTGGGATTGGTGCATCTCCAGACAAAGGTACTTTGGAGTACCATTTCCGGTATGGTATTGCAAGGAATGCAAACAACCGATCTTTGCAACGGAGGATCAGCTTCCGGTAAATCCTCTGGAGGATAAGCCAAGAGTAGCCTGCAGCTGTGGCTGCGAGGAATTTGTTCCGGAAGAAGCGGTATTTGATACCTGGGCGACCTCCTCGGTCACTCCCCTCATTAATGCAAGGTATGGAGAGGAAGGGGATATCAGTAAGGAGATATTACCGATGGGAATGAGGCATCAGGCCCATGAGATCATCCGTACCTGGGCGTTCTACACGATTGTGAAGAGCCTGTATCATACAGGACAGATACCGTGGAAGGATATTATGATCAGCGGCTTCGTACTCGCCAAGCCCGGAGAAAAGATAAGCAAGTCAAAGAGCAATGATGATGGTTCACCGACCACATTGATCGAAAATCACTCGGCAGATGCAATACGGTATTGGGCTGCCAATGCAAAGCTGGGCACGGATACCTTTTTTCACGAAGAGGAGCTGACGGTATCAAAGAGATTCATAACAAAGCTTTATAATGCAGCCAAATTTACAGCGATGCAATTGACAGATTACAAGAAGCCTGCAGATGCTTCGTCGGTCAAACTGCTACCGATCGACCAGTGGATGCTGCAAAGAGTCAATGAAACTACCATACAGGCGACAAGGCTGCTGAATGATTATGAGATCGGCCAGGCAAGGCATGAAATAGACAATCTGTTCTGGAAGGATTTTTGTGATTATTATATTGAGATTGTAAAGGAAAGACTGTATCAACCGGAAAAGCATGGCATGGAGCAGAGATATTCCGGTCAATATGCACTGTATCACAGTTTGCTCGGAATTCTCAAACTTTACGCAATCTATACCCCCTATGTGACGGAGTATATCTATCAGGATTTATTCCGAAGCTATGAAGATACCACCTCCATACACCAGCTGATATGGGAGACGAAGGAAATAGAGAATAATTATCTGGAATTCGGCGAGCATGTTAAGGAACAGATCGGAGAGGTTCGAAGAAAGAAAACCGAGCAGCAGATGTCGATGAAGGAGGAGCTGCCGGAGCTGATCATCACCTGTCCCAGGAGGCTACTGGAATTCTATCAAGCAACAGAGGGAGATATCAAGGCGTGTACCGGTGCAAACAAACTTCTGCTCAGAAGCTAGCCGCTAGCTACTGATGTTTCATTCATGACAATAGAAAGTACGCGAAGCGTGCTTTCTATTGTTACAGGAATTTCCGGAGAATAGATTTCCTGCAGCTACGGTTAGTGTTGATGTACAGCTCAATGTACGCTATAATAAAAGCGAAACGAACGGAACAAAATGAAGCCATGTTTATGCGGGACGCTCGATTGAAAGCAATTGACCTAATAGTTGGCTATCAAGATATAATATTGTAATGCTCCTAGACCGGAAACAGGCTAAGAAGATTTACACTGAGATGACTGGTAGAATAAGTTAACAGAATGGATGAGATGGAATAGAGCAGAGTTGTGGTCAATATGCTATAATTTGTATTGAACATTCCATGAAGAAAGTCGGATATATAAAAATGACAGGTTGATTATTATGAAGCGGCAGATATGAAAATGGAGATGTCTTCACGCGGCTATTATAATTACTGGATTAGTGAGGATAAAGAATGAAAAGAAACTGTAGTCTGAAGGATATCTCGGATGGAAGACTTTATGAATTGAATGATATCGTGGAAGTCGGGTGTGACGGTTGTCAGGGGGAGCCGGCCTGCTGCCGGGGCATGGGCGCTTCCATCGTGCTGGATCCTTTTGATGTCTATCGGATGACCTCCGGCCTTGATATCACCTTTGAACAGCTATTGGCATATATGCTTGAACTGAATGTAGTGGATGGGGTGATCCTACCCAATCTAAAGATGACGGGAGAGAAAGAAGCTTGTGTATTCTTAAATCAGGAGGGAAGATGCAGTATTCACGCCCATCGGCCGGGCATCTGCCGTATCTTCCCTCTGGGCAGATATTACGAGAATCATGACTTCTCCTATTTTCTGCAGGTTCAGGAGTGCCCCTGTAAGGCTACGAATCCGGTGAAGGCAGGAAGATGGATCGACACTTCGAATCTGGCAAAGAATAAGAGGTTTCTGATTGATTGGCATTATTTCCTGAATGATGTGGAAGAGCTATTAAAGACTACACAGGATTCTGAGATGATTAAGAAAATCAATATGTACCTGATTAACAGCTTTTATGGGAAGCCATATCAGCGGGAAGAGGATTTTTATGGACAGTTTCAGGAACGATTGAGTGAAGCACAAAGAGTATTATTTCCGTTTGAATAGAATGTATTGTTTCCCGCTAAATACGAGATGTCTATGAACAAAAGAACATTGATCTTATCAACAAATGAAAGAGAATAGCGTGTGATTGATCATCATCCATACCATGAGGATGAGCAATCACACGCTATTCTTGTGAACAATAGTGCAACAAATATCATTAAATTGATAAGGTGCTGCGCTTCCCCGGATAGATTACCTTCTGCGAGATCTTATGGTTGAAGAAATGAATAATGGGACCCAGACCGAAAGCACACAGGAAGGTTCCAAGACCAATTAAACCACCGGTTAATAAGCAGATAACAACACAGGTGACATCACCGATCATACGGCACCAGAAGTAAGGAAGCACGCTGATCCGTTCATCCATAATGAGTGATACGCTGTCGTAGGGTGCAATTCCGGCATCGGCGGTCTGATATAGAGAAGCGCCGAGACTGATGATGATAACACCCAAGGCCACTGAGAGCAACTGCCCAGGCAGATGGTCCGGAGGCGTTGTGATGGTGTTGGCTAGCCAGATGAAGAATTCGGCTACATACCCAACTAAGAACCAATTTGCGAAGGTACCAATACCAATGAACTTACGTCCAAGAGCAATCTCTACCAGGAAAATAAATAGATTCAGGATAATCAGAAAATTGGGAAAGGATAAACCTAATTGATGCGATACGGACATGACCATAGCAGAAAACGGATCATTTCCCATTCCGGAAAACTTAAATAAGCAGACACCCAGACCGATCAATATATTACCGAGCACCATACCAAACATTCTGCGTTTCCCGATCTTAAATAATTTCGACATAAATAATCTCCGTTATGTAGCAGATAAATAGTAACATTACTGTTATACCCTATTATAACGAATAAAGTCAATGAAATAATATTCTGTGCCACTCTTTCACGTTCAAAAAAATCAAAACTTCTCAGCATATATTTTTTTATCAGTGCAGGAACCTAGTAATCGACATTATAAGGATACTTTTCAAAATCTATTTGAAAGTGTCCTTTATTTTGTGGCTCTATTCACATAAAGCTAGTTTTACATTTGAATTTGCTTTACTTTGAGTATTCGTACTGCTTATAGAACTTTTTGGGAGTACAGTGATATACATTGTGAAATATCGAGTAAAAATTACTTAAGTTGTTAAAACCACTAAGATGGCAGACCTCTAAAATGGAATATTTGTTTGACAGAATTAATTCGGATGCATAAGACATGCGTCTATGGTTAACGTATTCGGTAGGAGTCATGCCATAATATCTCTTAAACGATCTGATCACATGGTTCTGTGAATAATTGGCAAGCTCCATTAATCTGGGAACACCTTGAATGTAGTTTTCGCGTTTGCTCATCTGGTTATTAAGCTTTTGTAACCAATCGGGGATGAGTAAGCTATTTTTTTATCCGGGACCAATGGGAGGCTCCGCTGTGGCAGAGATTTTAAGCGGTAAAATCAACCCGTCAGGGCGTTTGCCGGTGTCGCTTCCGGAGATAAATGGACAGCTTCCCGTTTACTATAATCAAAAAAATTCTTATCGAGCAATGAACTATGTAGACTGCAAACGAAAAACATTATTTGAGTTTGGCTATGGATTGGATTATTCAGAGTATATCTACAGAGAAGAAAAACTTTCTTTGGACATAATTACCTTGCAACAATTAACACGGGACGGGATCAAAGTTACCTTTGAGGTTGAAAACACCGGAGAAATGAAAGGATTCTGTGTTCCACAGATTTATATCCGGGATCTGCAGGCTTCTATCACTCGAAGAACACGTGAATTAAAGGGCTTCAAAAAGATAGAATTAGAGGTGGGTGAAAAGAAAGAACTTGAGATTGAGTTGGATTGGGACAAATTTGCTCTATACGATGTCAATATGAATTATGTTGTTGAACCC
>JAEZLZ010000030.1 GCA_023415055.1 Bacillota bacterium
GTGCAACTGCTACAAGCTTATTCTCTACTGTTGAGAACTTAAGAAATATGGCTAAAGACATGATTGAACAAGTAAGTAAATTTAAATTAAAGTAAAAACTTTAATAGGCAGTTCATTAACATTTTTAGGATGCTCGGAATTGGTAATGACTAGTAAATTAATGATGAATAATATGCCAAGCGAGATAAACTGAGTGCCCATATCGGCTATGAAATAGTTGATATGGGTTTTTAAATTCCGGTATTGCTAACCGTACGAAATAAAACTGAAACAACTGGATTTACTTTTTAAGCCCGTAAAGAACTATCTTAAAATGAGTAAGTAGCTGATCCCTTAAATCAAAATCAGGATAACGAATACACCATTCATAAACAACACCCCTAATAGCAAGGACCATGTGTTTTGCCAGGGTTTCAAACGGTATATCAACTCTTAGCTCACCCCTTAGGACTCCTTTTTGTAGCGTGTCCTCAAACACTTTATAAAGCTCACGACTATAATTTAATGCGGATGTTGTGTCAATCGATTTTGTTAAATGAGCCTTGTAAAGTATCCTCATATTTTTACAGCCAATATTATTTTCAATATAATTTGCGATTCTTTCAGCTAATAGATTTAAAATATCAAGGGTACCTTTGTTATCGGAAAGTGACGTCAAAAAGGATTTATAATCCAAATCTGCTATATGGGTATATTCATTCACCAAATCCACTATAAGTGCATCCTTAGATTCAAAATGCACATAAAAGGCACCTTTCGATACCCCTGCGGTTTCTACGATAGAATCTACACTTATGCCCTCAATTCCATGTTTTTTGGCTAATTGGTCTGCGGCTTCAAAGATTTTTCTTTTTGTTTCAGCTGCCTGTAAATTTCTTTTAGTCATCCTTTTTTCCTTCATTATTTTTCTGTTCTCCTTATAATTCCTATAATTATTGACATAATATTTTGCTAAAGTTATAATATGACTATAGTATGTGACTACGGTCACTGAAATAATTATATCACATTCTTAGTTTGATTTCCATGTTTCATTGATGAATGGACATGTAATGATGCATAAGAACAGGAGGGGGATGGATATGATACAAAATCTAAGTTATAAAATCGCAATATTTATTTTGACCTCTGTTTTAAGTGGGAGCGTCCAGTTTGTTCCCGAGAGTATTAATGCAATTGAACCTAGTTCAATTGAAAGAGTAACGGGAACAACGGAAATGGAGACAGCAATAGAGATTGCTATGAAGCTCAATCCAGGTATCGCGCCTGCTGTTATTCTTGCCAGCCCTACAAGTTATTATGATGCATTAGCGGGGATACCTTTAGCGCAGCAAAAACAAGCTCCTATATTATGGGTGGGGCAAACTCCCAAAGAAAGCGAAGCTGTCTTCGATCATATCAAGAATCATTGTGATAAAGATGGTTTGATTTATATACTTGGAAATGATAATAGCATTCCTAAAAGTTTTGATAAGGCTCTCAAAAAATTAGGATATCAACAGAAGCAAATTGTACGTCTGGGAGGATCTAATCACTATGAAACTGCCATCAAAATCGCTGAAAAGGTTGAGTATAAAGGTAATCCTGTCATCATTTCATCCGGGGAGAATTATTCTCAAGTTGCTGGTATAGCTGCAATGGCAACTGCTAAGGAAAGTCCTATATTGTTCTTGCCTTCAAAGGGGAAGATTCCCCAAAGTGTAACAAATTATTTGAACAGTATTGTTAGCAAAGATAAAATCTCCATTCAGATTATTGGTGACAGAAAAACTATTCCCGATAAAATTGTCTCCGAGCTAAAATCTAAGGTAAAAGGATTGGATAATGACAATATAAGTCGTATTAGTGGAAAGACCCCCTATGAATTAATGGCCAAGGTCAATGAGCAAACCTGGTTCAATGAATCAGAAGCAGACGGAGATCGAATTCCTGTCTCAAGCATCACTCTGACGGAAGGCACAAATTATGCAAATACCATATCAGGAGCAATCTTGGCTGCACAGAATAATTCGCCACTTATTTTTATTGATGAAGCAATACCAAAGAGCAGTCTAAGTTTATTGAAAGACATTTATAATTGGAATGAAGAAATAGCAATTTCTTATCGACAAGTGACTGTTCTGGGAGACTTGCCCCAGAAAGCTGTTATAGAGGCTGACAGTCTATTTACTTTAGGTAAATCCTTAGAGGGCAATGCTCAGGTCTGGACTTATGCAGAAGTGAATCAATTTACTGAACTAAATTATGGGGTGATAGGAGAAGATAATTCTATTATAGTTTCCGACCATTATTTTAATACGCTTCATAAGGTTAACAATGAAATTGGAAATCTTACACTAACAAAGAGCAGTGATGTAGATGAATATGGGAAGCCTATAGGAGCTTATAAAGACGGGTTAGTAACCGAGGCAATGTTTAATTCTCCGAGTGGGATTGCCCGAGATAAGGAAGGTATCCTCTATATAGCTGATACTGGCAATGGAGCAATTCGTACCATAGATCAAAATAGGAATGTAAAAACCTTGGTGAAAGGATTGAAGCATCCTACAGGAATCGTATTAAATAGCAAAGGAGACATCTTTGTTACTGAAACTCTAGGTCATCGGATTTTGAAGATAGACGATCAGGGAAACTGGACAGTTTTTGCTGGTGGGGGATATTTCGTTCATGATGGAGAACGAGTTGGAGCCTTTGCTGATGGAAACGGTGAGGAAGCAAAATTTAATGAACCCCGGGGTTTAGCGATAGATAATGAGGATAATCTATATGTAGCTGATTCGGCAAATCAACGTATTCGAAAAGTAAATACAGAGGGAACAGTCTCTACCATTGCCGGATCAGGGATTGAACGGATCAAGAATACCCCATACATACAAGGGGGTTATAAAGATGGAGCTGGAGAAAATGCCAGATTTAACTTTCCTTTAGGACTTGCAATAGGGCCTGATAAAACTATATATGTAGCAGATACTTACAACCACTGTATAAGAATGATTACTCCGGAGGGAGTAGTTAGCACTTTGGCCGGTAGTACAGAGGCAGGTGCTGGAAACGGAATGGCTACTCTGGCAAGGTTTAATTATCCAAGCGATGTTTTACTTTTGGAGGATGGCAGATTAATCATTGTGGATAAAGGTAATGCTCTTTTGCGTGCCTATCAGCCACCTAGGATTCCCGGGCAGATGGGCTTTTCCATCACTTCTCTTTCTGTATCAGCTGATAACAGGATGGCTACTCTTGAGAATGTAGAGGGAGGAGTATTTGTTAAAATGGGTGGAGGAATCAAGGAATTCAAGGGAACGAATGGTATGGATATCACACAGGGAGATTCCGTGCGAACGGATCAGGAGGGATCGGCTACTCTTATTTTTAGTACCGGAAGTAAATTGTCTGTAGGACCAAACACCTCATTTACAATGAATAAGCTAAAAGAAACAAAGGCACCCGGAGGTAAAATATCCATAAGATTAGATGCCGGTACACTATGGAACAGTGTGAAAAGTCTTATCAATGAAGAGGATGAATATGAAATTGTGACCATTAGCGTCGGAGCAAAGGTCAGAGGAACTCTCTTCCTGGTATCAGTAGATCCCAGTACAGGACAACAAACCACTTCGGTTTTGGAAGGATCCATTCGAGTCGATTCTCCAGCAGCTATTAGTGGTCCTGGTTTATTGAACCAGAATTACTTGCTTCAGATGGGACAATCCGGCACAGCGTTGCCACCACAACAAATCTCGGGTAGTTCGATTTACAATCCGCAGTTTCCATCGACACCGCCGCCACCGTCACCGCCTCAGCCTATTGATACACGAAGCTTAATCCAAAACCAAGCCCCGTCCACTTTGGCCAACATGGCGATGGATATGGTGGATCGGATGCAAGAATTACAACGACAAAGCGAAGCTTTAATGACAAGCTATCAAAACACCAATAATCCGGCTTATCTCCAGAGTGCTTTACAGCAGTCTCAGGTGAACAGCCTTTTAACAGGATTAAATCAGCAATTCATGGGTGCTATACAGGGCTCACCGCAGGAGCAGCAGATGAATCAGCTTCTTCAGCGGCAAAACAGAAGATTGGATGCCTTGAGACAGCAGGCACAACAATTACAGGAACAAGCCCAACAGATGAGAAACAATACGGAAAATGCAGCAAGACAGGCGGGATTAAGTCCGGAAAAAATTCAACAGCTTCTTCAAAATTCTGTAACAGCCGCTGCAGCAGCAGGATCTTCTCGAGCAATACCACCGCCGGTTATTATGCCTAGTTCACCTCCATCTAATAATGGAACCGGCGCTGGCTTTGTTAATGTGCCGGGCCAAAACCAAAACCCGGGCCAAAATGATGACTATAACCCGGTCGTCCCCATATCCGACCTTAGAAGTACAAGTGTAAGCGGTTCTTCGATTACCTTAGTATGGTCCGTAGCGCAAAATCCAGAACACATAGGACTTAAGACTTCTTATGACGGTCAGAACTGGACTGATTATATTGGAAATCACACTATCGCAGTCACTGGGAATGGTATTACGATAGATGATTTACATCCAAACACCAAATATTATTTTAGGATTGTAATAGCCGAGGGTAATAATCGTGGTGCTTCCAACATGATTAGTATAACTACGGATAAGATGCAGCTTACCGGAATAAGTGATATTACCGGAACAGTAAGAGTAGGAGAAACCATAGGTGCAGGTACAATAACACCGGATAATGCCACAGTGACATATCAGTGGCAGATATCGGCTTCAGCAGATGGAGCCTATGAAGATATTGTGGGAGAAAATGACAATCAATATATAATTTCAACAAATGATATGGGCAAATTCATCAGAGTAGCAGCAGCAGGGACAGGGGATTATAGCGGTACTGTAATTAGCAATCAGACTGAAGCAGTTGCAGAACCAATACCGATTAGCTGGTTGCTGCCAAAGCCCACCGTTAGCTTCAATACGGTTGGCGATACACCTCAAATGATAGTTGATTACATTGCTAATCAAAAGGGAGTAGTTTACTATATGTTAACTACAGAGGATTTTACAACAGAAGAGGAACAGGAGCTGATCGAGCTCATGATTTCCGATCAGGGAGGAAACAATCACATTCTTATAAGAGGATCAGAACCGTTTTCTTCAGAAAAATTGGAACAATTGGAGGTATCTTATTCAGAGGAAATTTATGCCAATAAGAGTTATAATTTTTACATGGTACTAAAAGGAGTAAACAACACTTATTCTGAAGTTGAAAGATTAACCTTCTCAACCCCTGAGGATGAAAAACCACCGGTTTTAGCTGCTTCCCTATCCTATAACCCCGATACAAATGAGCTGATTATTAATCACTTAGTAACGGATTATGATGAATTCTACGACCTTTATATATGGGCGATTCCAACGCTTAATTCTCCTAATAGTGAACCTACTGCACAAGAAGTGAAGATTGCGGGAAAGGCATCTCAGAGAGAGTATTTAGGACAGCTTAGTAGGTTTAGTTATGTAGAAACAATTATATCAGATCTACATTTAGCTACTGATTATATAGTCTATCTTGTAGCTCAAGATCGAAGCGACGAAGGTGAAAATGGAGAAGGTCTTTTTTCTGAAGTTAAGCAATTCACTGTGACTACACCGGAACCAAGTACGGAGTAGATCATAGGATTGATTTCGAGCTTGTATTTGAAAGCATTTAGGATACCTTCCAACCAGTTCCTGTATGTAGTAGCGCAGTTAAATTCAGGAATGCCTGATTTTTCTGCAGTATAGTTATTATACTTTGACATGAATATATTTCCAGTATATAATGATGAAAAAGAAAGGAGTATTTTAATGTATACGAGAATGTTCTGGGTGAAAAAGTTCAGTTGTAAGCTCCATGCAATTCTTTAAAATAATTATTTGAATGTATGGAGCGTTATCACAGTTACAAGAAAAATAATTTAATATAGAAGAATTGCAATTAATATAAGTTCAATATTCTTATAATTAAAGGAGCAATTCAAAATGAAAATAGAAATTAAGTTAGCAGATAATACAAATGGATTTATTATTAAAAATATGTATCCATTATATTTACATGATATTTCGGGTATTCATGGCATTCTACCCAATGAATATGGTATCTTCGAGGAGGAACCAGTACGTACACTTGCAGAACAATATGATATTCAACAAGTATGGTTTGATAATCCTAATTTATTATATCCATATTTGATTATGGTAGATAATATTCCAGCCGGCTTCTGCCTTGTGGGAAGTGGTAAATATGTGCCACAGGGTGTAGATTATTACATTTATGAAACATTTCTTTTAAGTACATTCAGAGGAAAGGGTATCGCCTATCAAGCATTAATAGAAATCTTTCAGAAACATCATGGCAAATGGATGTTATTTACACATTCGACCGAGAATAATAATCGTGCGATAGCTTTTTGGCATAAGACAATCGGTAATTATGCAGATAACGAATATACAACCGAAGAGAAGTCTATTGATGGAATGCCCAAATTAGTGTTTCGATTTGATAATTAACATTGTACCTGGTTTGTAAAGTGAGCAGTATTTCGAGCCTTATATACGTTTATTGAAATTTACCACCGGGTAAAGATTTTAAAGGTGTTCTGAAACACTCCGTTAGTTCTTAGAAGGAATGTTTTCGGAACACCTTTTTATCAGCTTTCCCGATCATGCCCTACCTGAGAGTTTGCCAATCACTTTCTTGTATGCCTATGGCTGATAACTTTTTAAGTAAAACAAGTGTCAATAATACTATTGACATTGCGAAAATATTGGGTGTTGATTTCAATCTATAGAGTTTTTGGAAAATTCATAAAAACATATTGAGAGTGATATTGAATAATTTATCAGTAAATCATATGGTATTTAAAGTCAGTCACATTCTTCCATATAGAAGCCTTAAAAATATATAAATATCTATATTTAAGCGAAAATAAGCACGGAAAGTAATTCAATTATAAACTTGCGTGCTTATTTTACTTATAGAGTCAGCTATTAATAAATATCTATTTGTTATAAACGGAAACGAAAGTTATATACATTTTCTCAAATTCTAATTTTAAGTTTTTGGCATAGTATTTAGGAAGGAGGAAAGAGTATGGTTAATCGGTTAGCAACTAGAAAATATGATATTGATGTTATTTTGAAAGATAGAGTGGGACTTACAAAAGAAGAAGTAAGACAATCCAGAGAAAAATATGGTGAAAATCGTATTAGCAAAAAGAAGCGAAAAGGCTTTTTTCTTAGTTTTATTGAGAGCTTTGGTGATCCAATGATTAAAATCCTTTTAATAGCGCTTGCTATTAATATTATTTTTTTGTTTAAACAGTCAAGCTGGTTTGAGACTATTGGAATCGCTGTAGCAATTTTATTAGCTACGTTTGTATCTACGATATCTGAATATGGCAGTGAATCCGCTTTTGAAAAGCTTCAAGAAGAGGCAATCCGCATTGAATGTCGAGTTCAGAGAGCAGAGGGTTTAGTACAAATACCGATAGATCAAATTGTTGTCGGAGATATAATTTTACTGCAACCAGGTGATAGAGTCCCAGCGGATGGAGTAATAATTGATGGTACCCTTGATATAGATCAGTCCTCTCTTAACGGCGAAAGTAAAGAGGTAAAAAAAAGTGCGCAGCATTATATAGAAAAGTTAAACTTGATTAAAAGAGACTTTCTTGATCCCACACTTCTATTTTCTGGTACTATAGTTTGTGCGGGTGAAGGCTTAATGCGAGTTACAGAGGTTGGTGACAATACATTCTATGGAAGTATAGGAGAAGAAATACAGGAAGAGACAAGGGAAAGTCCGCTTAGACTACGTTTGAAAGAACTGGCAGAATCTATAGGGAAATTTGGATACATAGCTGCAGTTTTTACTGCATTGGCATACTTTTTCAATAACATTATCATGGAATGTAAATTTGATCCCCTATTGATATTAAAAATGTGTACCACTTGGAATATCATGTTCCCACATATAATAAAGGCAAGTACTCTTGCTGTTGCTGTTATTGTAATGGCTGTACCTGAGGGTCTTCCGATGATGATTACAGTAGTACTTTCAGCTAATATGAAACGTATGCTAAAGGATCACGTCCTGGTACGTAAGCTGGTAGGAATAGAAACAGCTGGAAGCTTAAATATTCTGTTTACCGATAAAACAGGCACACTTACATACGGCAAGCTTGATGTAACACATTTTATTTCAGGCAGTGGAAAGGTGTGGAGGAAAAATGAAGTCGGATTAAATCATGCTAAGCTGTGGGGGATTTTGCATGATTCGATACAATACAACTGCTCAGCAACCATGAATAATAAAGTGGCTATTGGTGGAAATGCAACTGATCGAGCATTGCTTGAATTTGCCTCAAATTTGGAAAAAGGACACAAAAATATAAAAATAGTGAATGTAATTCCATTTTCTAGTAATATAAAATACATGACCACCACTATTTCGGGTGACTGGAATACTACATTAGTGAAAGGCGCACCAGAGAAAATATTACCTTATTGTAATAAGTTTTTTGATGAAGCTGGTACGGTAATACCGCTTATAAATAAATCAAAGATAGAAAATATGGTAAATCAATTCACGGAAAGAGAAGTACGAGTAATAGCGGTAGCAATTTCTGATAATACAGGACATAAATCTTCGGTTTCAAAATATAATTTTGAGAGTTTAACCCTGGTAGGGTTGTTAGGATTAAGAGATGAAATCCGATCGGAAGCAATTAAGGGTATTAGTGACGTTCAAAGTGCAGGGATACAAACTGTTATGATCACAGGAGATTCAGCTCCGACTGCATTTGCCATAGCAAGTGAAGCTGGACTTATAAGAAAAAATAATGAAATAGTAATAACTTCTGATGAGCTAAAAGTTATGTCAGATGAAGATTTATCTGACATCTTACCTGATTTACGAGTAGTCGCACGAGCACTTCCTTCAGATAAGAGTAGATTGGTACGTATTGCGCAAGCAAAGGGCCTTGTTGTAGGTATGACCGGTGATGGTGTAAATGATGCTCCCGCTCTAAAACAAGCAGATATTGGATTTGCCATGGGCAGTGGAACAGAAGTGGCGAAAGAAGCTGGAGATATTGTTATTCTTGATAATAATTTTCTGTCAATCTCGAAAGCAATATGCTATGGGCGTACAATTTTTAAGAGTATAAGAAAGTTTATTATTTATCAATTAAGTATCTGCATGTGTGCAGTTGGAGTTACCGTAATAGGGCCGCTCATCGGGGTTGATTTTCCGATAACAGTTATACAAATGCTATGGATAAATATGGTTATGGATACATTAGCCGGGCTTGCTTTTAGCGGTGAAAAAGCGCGTATTAGTTATATGCATGAGCCTCCCAAATTACGTAATGAAAAAGTAATTAATAAATATATGAAGAATCAAATAGCGATAAACAGTATCTATTCAACTGGATTATGCCTGCTCTTTTTAAAAAGCACTATCATAAATAAGATATTTAACTTCTCGGACGATACATATAAGATGACTGCTTTCTTTGCATTGTTTATGTTTATCGCAATTTTCACAAGTTTTTGTGCAAGGACCCATCAAATGAATTTATTGGATTACTTATCAGTAAATAAGCCGTTTTTATGGATAATGGGAATAGTAACAATAATTCAGATATTAATTATTTATTTTGGTGATACGGTCTTCCGAACTGTTAATCTTAATTTGAAGGATCTGATTTTGGTTGTTCTGCTTGCTTTTACGATTATACCTGTGGATTTGTTGCGGAAATACTTAATCAGTAAAGGCTCAAGTTTATCAGAAACTTAGGGTATAGCATTAAGTTGATTAAGGAATGGAAAGATCCGTTCTTTGTTTGCAGCATGGAGATGGGTTGAGGTATTAATGGCAGTAGTTAATATGGTATTAAATCAATGAGTCTGGCATTTGATTACCAGACTCATTGATTACAACATACCGTTACCAGTCAAAAGAGTCTACATTCCAAAACCAGATGGCAAACAACGACCTTTAGGAATACCAGTCATTAAAGACAGGATTATTCAACAGGCTTGTAAAATAGTGATTGAACCTATTTTTGAAGCGAACTTTGAGGATGTCTCCTGGGGATTTCGCCCAAAAGAGATGCAAAGCAGGCAACAGAAAGAGTAAAGCAATAATTGTATAAAAACTGGTATGTGGTCGATGTGGATATCCGAGGATATTTTGACAACATCAATCATGAAATCTTACTAAGTGCTGAATAAACAATGGCATCCTATAAAAAATGATAGGGTGCCATTGTTTATATTTGAAGGATAATCGGGGGTAAATAGTTATTAATCAGGTATGTTATCTTTGAACACGTCCGGAGGCATCGCCACCAGCCAGTTTTGTCACTTCGTCAACGGATACTTGATTGAAATCACCTTCGATGCTATGTTTTAAACAACTGGATGCT
Organism: Bacillota bacterium; assembly: GCA_023415055.1. Classification (GTDB taxonomy): domain Bacteria; phylum Bacillota; class Clostridia; order Lachnospirales; family Lachnospiraceae; genus Mobilitalea. The sequence continues at coordinate 10,457 of JAEZLZ010000030.1, forward strand.
ACTGCAAATTCAATGGCTGCCTGAGGTTCATAGTTATTTAAGCAGCTATAGATTAGACCTGCACCAAAGGAATCTCCACCACCAACACGGTCAACAATGTGCATAAGATACTTTTTGCTAAAATAGAAACCTGATCCATCATAAAGCATTCCAGCCCAATTATTGTCATTCGCTGAGAGTGATTCTCTTAACGTGATTGCAACTAATTTGAAATTGAATCTTTCTTTCAACTGTATGGCAACGTCTTTATAACCGTCATGGTTTACTTTTCCGGTAGTAACATCAGTATCTGAGGCTACGATACCAAATACGTCCCCTGCATCCTCTTCATTTGCGATACATACATCCACATATTGGCATAATTCGCTCATAACCTCACCGGCTTTTGCTTTTGTCCATAATTTATTTCTATAGTTTAGATCACAACTAATGGTTATTCCTTTTTCCTTTGCTTTTTTACATGCCTCTAAGCATATCGCTGCAACGTTATCACCAAGTGCAGGAGTAATACCGGTAAAATGAAACCAATCCACATCAGAGAAGATATAATTCCAATCAAAATCTGCTGTAGTAGCAGTAGCGATGGAAGAGGCTGCGCGGTCATAGATCACTTTTGATGGTCTTTGGCTTGCACCCTTTTCTAGGTAATAGATTCCTACACGCTCACCACCACGGGTGATATTGGTAGTATCCACCCCATAACGGCGTAAAGAATTGATAGCAGCCTGTCCGATTTCATGCTTTGGTAATTTGGTAACAAAACCAGCATTAATACCAAAGTTTGAAAGGGATACAGCAACATTCGCTTCACCACCGCCATAGGTAGCACCATATTGTTCAGTCTGGATAAAACGGAGATATCCTTCTGGGGCTAGGCGTAACATTATTTCTCCAAAGGTAATTACTTTTTTAGTCATATTAAAACCTCCTCATATAATCTTGCGATATGTCCTTAATTCTAGCGGTATCGCAGCTCCTTGATTTATCAAATTATTTCTGAAGTAGGTGAAATGCAAATCCACCGTATTCGCTTTTTATGTATACTGCTTTCAAATTGTTTTTATCATCATATTTAGCCGTAGTCATATCAAATTCAACGCCTTGCATTTCCATATGGAAGATTGCTCGATGAATATAATTTGTCTTGATTGCAATATGACCATTCGTACCAAGATAAGGCGTTTTCATTAGCTCTAATCCAGCTCCTGCAAATATGGATTGGCTACCAGATTTCTTCTTGAAACCGAACATTTTTTCAAAGCTTGTAGCTAATGTGTCAGCAGCTGCTTCTTCTGTTAAGTTAATACCTACATGTGCTAGTTCAAAGCCAAGCATTAAGGATACGGCATCTTTAGTAAGAGAAGTAATTTCATTAAAATTACCATTTTTTATTAATTCATTATTAACCATCCAGCTTCCGCCACAAGCAATTATTTTATTGAAGTCAAGATATGTTATCAAATTCTTAGTACAAATTCCTCCGGTTGGCATGAATTTGATCTTTGAATAAGGAGCGGACATGGCTTTGATCATCTCAAGGCCCCCGCAGGCTTCTGCTGGAAAAAACTTAACAACATCAAGACCACATTCGATTGCTTGTTCAATATCACTGGGATTGGTACATCCAGGCGTTATGGGGATACCTTTATCAACACAATACTTTACAACCTTTGGGTTTAGACCGGGACTTACTATAAATTTTGCTCCTGCTGCTATAGCACGGTCAACTTGATCTGTAGTAAGTATAGTACCAGCGCCTATTAGCATATCTGGAAATTCTTTTGCCATAATTCGAATCGAATCTTCTGCGGCATCTGTTCGAAAGGTAACTTCGGCACAAGGTAGCCCTCCTTCGCATAATGCTTTTGCAAGTGGGGCAGCATCCTTTGAATCATTAAGAGCAATTACTGGAACAATTCCTAGCTTCGATATTTTGTCTAATATTTCGTTCATCTGAACCTCCTGTTAGTATCATAATGTGAAACAATGTTTCGTAAAATGATACAATAATTATAAAAATAATTTATATACCAGTCAATAGCATTTCATGTACCATATCTCGGTTTTTTTGAACAATTAAAAATTTGAATCCCTACGATTGAATTCTAGTAAAGTAACTGATAAAATAATCATGTTTCATCATGTGAAATCATGTTATAATGTTGTTGTATTTTAACTGTATTTAGGAAGATTTTGTGTTGATCATGGAGGTTTATATGGCATTTGATAAAACAGGGGATATTAAGAATCCTGTACAGTCGGCCGAACGAATCTTTGCAGTATTAGAAGAACTCGCTGAAACAGGACCCATCGGACTAATGGATTTAAGTGTGCGTTTGGGATTGCATAAAAGTACAGTTCATAGATTACTAATGTCATTGATTTGTATGGGATATGTAAGACAGGAGGATAGTAATGGTAAATACATGCTTACCTTTAAGATTGTTGAATTATCCGAAAAAGTATTATCGAAAATGGATGTTGTCTACCAGGTTCATCCATTGATTGCAAAGTTGGCGAATGACTGTAGGGAGACGGTACATTTTGTACAAAAAAGAGGAACTGAGGTTATTTATCTAGATAAGGTAGCTCCCATATATCCTCGAGAAAGTGCAATACATATGGCTTCTCAGGTAGGTATCACACGACCACTATACTGTTCAGCAGTGGGAAAAGCGATATTAGCCGAGATGCAGGAAGAAGAAGTGGAGTATATATGGAACAATAGTGTGATCGATAAAAAGACAGAGTATACGATTACTACACTGAGTGAATTAAAAAATGAACTGGAAGTTGTTAGGGTGAAAGGCTATGCATTAGATAATGAAGAAAATGAACTTGGAGTTCGTTGTATTGCAGTCAGTATAAAAAATCATCAAGGGATTGCAAACAATGCCTTCAGTATTTCGGCTCCTGCCGTACGAATGACACAAGATAGAATTGAAGAACTGGCTGTAGAGATACGAAGAACAAAAATAGCAATAGAAAAAGTTCTGGGGCACGAATAGTGCTCAGAACTTTTTCTATTGTTATTTCATTTATAATGGGAACAATCGTTAAGGATTTACGTCTGCAGTATGTGATAGATGATAATCTTAAAATGGATGGGATATAGAACGTCTTTTTTATGCTGTAAACTGTGAATATTTTTTCGGTGAAATACCTACTGTTTTAGTAAAGGCTTTTAAAAAATTACTGTAATCACGAAAACCACAAGCTTCGCAGGCTTCATTAACGGAAAAACCTTGTGATAATTTCGCTTTAGCAATGGTGATACGCTTTGCGGTAATATATTTATTAATCGTAGTTCCCGTAGCTGCTTTAAAAATGCGGCAAAGATAAGAGGGGCTCAAGAAAAAATGCTCTGATAATTCTTCTATTGTTAGAGCGCTTTTTATGTTTTGATTAATATAAGATAAGATATTGTCAACTTGCTTGTGGCTTGCATTATCTTCTGAGGAATACGGGTGGTCGGCATTCTTATAGAATATTCGATTTAGGAATACCATCAGCTCAATAAAGGTTGACTTATCCATCAAATCTTCTCCGTAGCCACTATAGCAAGAGAGCTTATGTATATAATATTGAAAACGTTGTTGTTCTTCCGTATTCAATGAAAGCTTGTGCTGACGGTCCTTATTTTGAGAGGTAAAACATAGGTTTAAATTAGTCACTTCCGTAGAAAGACTTTTTAAATAATCAGGGTAAATAGAGATTACAATTCGTTCATGAAGTTCTTGGTCGATCTGTGTTAAATGATGGCTTTCATAGTGATTAATAAAGAAAATGTCTCCTGGTTGTATATTATAAAAGTGATTATCAATGAGAAATTGTTTTCCTCCGGAGATAGAAAAATAGATTTCATAACTATCATGAATATGCATATTCATTGGTTTTTCATCGTTATATAAATGTGCCAGCGCAAAGCTTTTATGTTCTATACAAGTTTTCATTGCCTCTTTACAAGCGCTATGGATCTTCATCAGCTTATCCTACTTTCTGAAAGAATAATAATTTTGTTAATTTATAGTCTTATTCTCATTATACCTTTTTGTTCAAAATATGCAATATATGTGATAATTAATAACAAGAAAATGACTTTATGATATGTTATAGTCATATTAAGAAATGAAGAAAAGAGAAAGTGGGAGAAAGGAAGTATTTATATGGAAATCAGAAATGCTGCAGCACCAGACGATGTAAAACACTACTCAACAGAACGATTAAGAGAAGAATTTTTAATACAGAACTTGTTTGTACTTGGTGAAATAAAGATGGTATATAGCCATATTGATCGAATTATTACAGGCGCCGCTGTTCCATCAGAACCAATTGCATTAATTGCCGGTGAAAATATACGTGCCACCTATTTTTTAGAGAGAAGAGAATTAGGAGTAATCAATATTGGTGGAGTTGGGATGATTGTTGCAGATGGGAAGGAATATGAGCTTGCTGCAATGGATGGTATGTATATTGGAATGGGTACAAAGGATATCGTTTTCCATAGCAAAAATGTATCGGAACCGGCGAAGTTCTATTTTAACTGTGCACCAGCGCACAGATCATATCCGACCGTATTGATTAAACCGCAGGGTGAGTCAGCGGAAGGTGTAGTTGTTGTGAAAGACGAAAATAAAGTGGAATTAGGAAGCTTAGAAAAATCAAATCACCGTACAATCTGTAAATATATTTTACCTGGACAGGTAGAAAGTTGTCAGTTGGTGATGGGTATGACAAAGCTTGAACCAGGAAGTGTATGGAATACCATGCCATGTCATACTCATGACAGACGTATGGAAGTATATTTATATTTTGATATGCCTGACGATGCAGTTGTAATGCATTATATGGGGGAACCTACCCAGACTAGACATATTGTAGTGAGGCGAGAAGAAGCAGTGATTTCACCAAGCTGGTCAATTCACTCCGGCTGTGGAACACAAGCCTATACCTTTATCTGGGGAATGGTAGGAGAAAATCAAGTTTTTGATGACATGGATTCTGTAGCAATGAAAGATTTAATGTAAATTAAAGGCCACTAAAGAAGGGCGGATTGGAGATAGAATATGGATGCCTTAAATAAATTCTCACTGGAAGGTAAAGTAGCTTTAATCACGGGTGCATCTTACGGAATTGGTTTTGCTATCGCAAGTGCGTATGCATCAGTAGGAGCCAAGATTGTATTTAATGATATAAAACAGGAATTAGTAGATAATGGAATTCAAGCATATAAGGAAGCGGGTATCGAAGCAAAGGGTTATGTATGTGATGTTACTAATGAAGAACAGGTTAATGAAATGGTAGCAAAAATTGAACAAGAAGTAGGAGTAATCGATATTCTGGTAAACAATGCTGGTATCATAAAACGTATCCCAATGTGTGATATGACAGCCGCTGAATTCAGACAGGTGGTTGATGTTGATCTCAATGCACCCTTTATCTTATCAAAAGCGGTAATACCCAGCATGATAAAAAAAGGTCATGGAAAGATTATTAATATCTGCTCTATGATGAGTGAATTAGGAAGAGAGACGGTTTCTGCTTATGCAGCAGCAAAAGGTGGACTTAAGATGCTAACAAAGAATATTGCATCTGAGTACGGTGGATTTAATATTCAGTGCAATGGCATTGGACCTGGGTACATCGCAACACCTCAGACTGCTCCACTTCGTGAGATGCAGCCAGATGGTTCTAAACATCCGTTTGATCAATTCATAATTGCAAAAACTCCCGCAGGACGTTGGGGAATAACAGAAGACTTAGTAGGACCTTCCATATTCTTAGCTTCTGATGCCTCGGATTTTGTTAATGGTCATATTCTCTATGTGGATGGAGGTATTTTGGCATACATTGGAAAACAGCCCGAATAAGGACTATGTGCTTTCTTTTATTAGAATAACAGAAATAAGGAGAATGTGATGGCAACCTTATACTTAAAAGTACAGGACTCTAACTGGAATACGATTGATGTAAATCAAGGTGAAGATGAGGTTCACTTAGTTTATTCCAGAGAGTACCGAGAAGGTGACCGTATTATCGTAGAGTCATCAGAAAAAAACATTTATTTATGGTTACAAATTGATGACGCACTTGGTAAATCACTGGTATACATAACGGATAATGTAACTTATGAAATTCCCTTTGGTGAGAAGCGAATCAATATGTCACCAAAAGTGTTTTATGGAGAGAAGCATTTATTATCAGCTAAGAAGGCAAAGGAATTCGAAATAAAAGCATACCGTAATCTTGCATTGAATATAAATGATCAGCATGGAGATACCCATTGCTATCCTCATGCAACTGCTAATGTGGAAACGCGTGGAGAATCGGTATTTGCAGCAAAAAATGCTATTGATGGTGTGAATGTGAATAACAGTCACGGAGAATGGCCCTATCAATCCTGGGGTATCAATAAACAAGATGATGCAGTAATTAAAATTGATTTTGGAAGGAAGGTTCTTGCGGATAGAATTATCTTATATACCAGGGCGGATTTCCCACATGATAATTGGTGGGAAAAAGCAACCTTTACTTTCTCTGACGGTAGTAGTATGGAAGTTAAAATGAAGAAAAGCAATCTACCACATGAATTTACCTTTGAACAAAAGGAGATTAGTTGGGTTGAGCTTAATAATCTGATAAAGTCACAAGAAGAATCACCATTTCCTGCTCTGACACAAGTGGAGGTATATGGGATGGATTTTTAAACTACCCTAAGGATATTACAGTAATCCTGTCTTATAATAATTTGATGTACAAAGAGCAGCACCACCAGTTCACACTTGTGGCGCTGATTTTTTGTGTACCTAAGTATATGCCTATTGAATTATTAGTGTTAAGTTGCCTTTTTGGGAATGGATAAGAATGCGATAAATTTCATGTTTCCATGTGGCCATTAGGCGTGCATCACTGACAGGAATATCTTCTATTTTAAGCACTTTTCCGCCTTCGATCTTAATACAACCTAATTTACCGATAGATAGGGTAGAATCTAAGTTTTTAACAGGCTTTTCGTAGGTTATCAGACTTAATATAACTTCATTTTGGTTAAAGTCAGATTCGGGTTGAAATGCATATTGATCATCAATGATAATCTGCTGCCCCTTAATAAGCTTGGCATGCCGTTTATAATATTGAAGCTTACATGCTGGAGGATAGGCTTGGGAAATATCCATACTTATTTCACTATAGGTGTCGCTGATGTGATAAGCCACATCCTTCGCCTTATAATTATCTCCATCCTTTTGCATCAATCCATTTACTGTAGGAAGATTATGATAAGCAGACTGCATGGTCCATATTTCATAACGCTGAGGTGAAAAGGTTTTTTTAGTATAGCTTTCCACACCTATATCGATAAGCATGGGTTGTCCATCTTTATAGACAGTAAAGCTTCCCGTATCATTGTGATTATGTGAGTCTGCATTATCGCCTGCTTTTACTGCTAGTAAGAAATGCTCATCACGTGCGATAAAAACTCCTACACTGGGAAAATAGACATCTGAATGAACAATGGACATAGAGGTATCTACGGCTTTAATCTCCTTAATTGAGAAAGCATTCTGTAATCGGTAAAACAGATTGTTTTCACCTGGTAAAAGTAAAGAATCCGGTAGACCAGCCTTGAAATCAGCAGCTGCATAGCGTGCCATATCTTCGTTGCCTACTCTCTTTGCAAATAGAAACTCTCTTACACCTGATCTTCCCGCAATGGGTGAACAATCAGAAAAATTCACATAATATTTGTCATCAATATGTACTTTGAGAATGTAAGTTGCTATATTATGAATTCTGGGATTTTGATAAAGAAGATTAAATTCGTTATTGGTTATAGCATTTAAGATTTCCATGGTATTAAATAAACATAAGCCGGCATGGCGATAGTACTGGGCGCCTTCATCACAACAGCCATCTTCTCCGTATTCATCTAGAAAATAGTCGATGCTTTTACAGGCTTTCAGGAAAACTCTGCGTGACAAATCTTCATCATGGGGAATTAGAAAGGTGGCTAGAAGAACATTCTGGGTACACCAGATCGTCCAGTTATTCATTGGCTCTTCGCCGTTGCCCATCCACCAAAAGTGACAATTTAAGTAAGGCGTAAAGATACGATTCTGTAATTCGGTTTGAATTCGTTTGGTGATAAATGGACTTATTTTATCCAAACTGCTTCCGATAAGATAGTAGGTAGTTGCCAGAATCGATGCAGTTTCACATGCGAATAAATCAAGAACCGGAGCTGTGATATCTGGAAGGAGAAGTTGGGGTGTATCCCGCTTATAAGTATTGTGGGCGGGGAGCTGCCATGCACTTTCCTCACAGATAGAAAAAATACCATTAATAATATCATTAAGAAACCTTCCCTTATTTTCAGCGCATTCTGCTAGAACCAAGGCATTAAGCGCATGTCGCTTGGAAAATAGTTTGTCTTCATAACGTGAACGGTTACCGGTACTTAGAAATTCCATAAAATCAGTGGCGCTTATATAGGGAAATGAAAAGCACAGATATTTTTCACCCAAAGCAACAGCAGCCTCATGCCATTCCTGGTCAAGTGAAGACCAAGCATATCGGTCAGTTATAGCAGGGAAAGGGTGAAATGTATGAAAAGAGCGGTTTATTCTTTCGGCAATATAATAAAACATAATTGGTTCCTCCAAAATGTAATAATACAGTAATTATATCACTTCTACGATTCTTTGAGAAGTGATAGCTAAATGATTAGCGCCAGGCAGTGTGAAACAAAAGTAATAATTAGTTATGATATTAGCGCTATTTGGTATGAAATAAATATGATATAATTAAAGGCCCTATATCATAATTCCATCGCTTAATTTCATTTGTCAATACTGAGTTTTTCTTTTGCCATGGACTATTGCCCCTTTTTATTTTGGTATACTCATCCTTTGTAATTGAATAGAAATGTCCTTACAGAATACTATGAACCTGTAGCTTTTATTTTGAGCAAAACTATCTCTAATTTTATTATAAATAATGAAGTGTGAATGACAATGATATTTTTACTACTCTCTTAAGAGTATTTATTGGATACGGAACGAAATGAATTATTGACAGATTTATGGAAATAGGCGTATAATAACACTGTTATATAACAATGTTATTATTGAAGGAGTGTAGCAATGCCACCGAAAAAGCAGATTGATAAATCTTTTATTATTGAAAAAGCCTTTAAAATGGTTCAAAGAGAAGGCTATGAAGCGCTAACTGCAAGAAAGTTGGCAAAAGAACTCAATTGTTCAACTCAACCCATCTATCAAGCGTTTGCTGATATGAAGGAACTTAAATTGGAACTTCTTAAAAAGGCACAGGAAAAAATGTTGAACTACATTATAAATATAAGCGATAATACAGAACCTTTAGAGCTGGCATATCTTCTGGCATACATACGATTTGCAGAAGAGGAGAAGTATTTATTTCAATTCATTTTTACTTCTGGCGGAATTAATTTAAATGCGATATATGAACAGGATACTTCAAATATTCAATTAGATTTGAATATGATTATTTATGCTAATGGGATTATTATGATGCTGGCTTTCCATTCGCTTGAGTTTTCTAATGAAAAGATTAAGAGTATGCTTTCTCATGCATATGAATTATTTGAGAGTAAAAAGTATAGCAAATCGAGAGGGGAGACGCTATGAAGAAGACTATCATCGACAAGGAAAGGACCTGGATATTTTCTCCGGTCAATAATATCGTAATAAAAGTTGATATAAAAGGCAGGCTCACGGAAGAACAACTAAAAGAAGCGATTAGATACACGGTTAGTCATTATGATATGCTGCAGCAAAAAATAGTAGTGGATAAGGAAGGAAATGCATATTACCAGAAGATAGAAGGGTTTCAGCCTGTAGTAGAATCTATGGAAAAGGATTGGAAGGAGGTAGCTAAGGAACAAGAAAAATATCCTTTTGCAATTGATCAGGGCGAATTTATTCGATTCTTTTATCGTTTGACTGAAACAGAAACAACTATTTTAATCATTGCGCATCACATCGCTGGTGACGGTATTTCGTTTACCTATTTTGTACAGGATATTATGCACTCTCTATCTGGTGAAAAAATAGAAGATAAGAAACTGGAATTATTTAATATGGAGAATCTCCCCATGGAAGCTAGGTTACGGGCTCCTATCACATGGCTGATAAAATATATGAATAGAAAGTGGAAGAAAACAGGAAGGAAATTTGATTTCAGTGACTACTATAAAATGTACGATAAGTATTGGAGTAACCGAGATACGCTTAGTTACACTTATAGTATAGATGATGAAATCTATGACTCAATATGCAGGTATTCAAAAGAGAATAAAATATCAATCAATACAGTGATTACAACGGCATTAATGCGTGCAAGTGGTGAGCTTTGTGATGTAGGAATGGCAGCAAGTATCAGGGAAAAGGGCTTTACCGGAATGGGAAATTACGCAACCGGAATATCAGTAAAGTATCAATACGATGAGAAAAAGAACTTTATCCAGAATGCAGGAATTGTTCAGAAAATGATTTATGATAAATTAAATAATACATCGAAACGATATTTTTTACTTCAATTCATGAGAAGCATTGAGCCAACACTAATTGATGCGATTTACTTCAATGCATGCAGTGATTATAATAATAAAACTGCTGAGACTTTTAGTAAAATGTTTGGGTATAGCGGAAATCCAAAAGGAATTAGTATAACCAACCTGACAAAAATACCAATAGAGATGAAATACGGAGCTTATGAAATCGTTGATTTTGCTTTTGTGCCCCCGTTAGTATTGAACGCCCAGAGAATTATCGGTATTGCATCAATTGACAATAAGATGGTACTATCATTACATATTACAAATGATGATAAAGCAGATGAAAATGTTGAATTTTTTTATAAAGGAATGGAATATTTGAAGGAGATAAGCTGTGGAAATAAAGATTCTAGATGTTGATTTTTCGGTATGTAAGGTGCCGGATCTAACAAAAGTGAATTTCAATGATGAATATTGGTTCTTAAGCAAAACGGACGAAGAAATATCATTGGTATGTCAGAATAAATATGTACCGGATAACAGCATTGAAAGAGAGGATGGATGGAAAGCATTTCGTATCCAAGGGATACTGGACTTTTCACTAATTGGGATTCTTTCTGGTATATCAACAATATTAGCAGAGAATAAAATTGGAATATTTGCAGTGTCTACCTTTAATACGGACTATATACTAGTAAAAGAAAATAATTATAATATAGCATTAGAAAAATTGAAGGCTGCCGGATATATCATAATAGAATAATTCGACTAAATTTTTCTTATCGTATGGATGAGGAAGAGACTACCGGGTAACTTAGGATTATCGATGCTTCTAGCGGTGACTTAGGAAGTGAAATATTGAAATGAGAGTGGAGCATCGAAATGTGTATGAAGTATTAAGTAATTGGGAGGAATGAAGATGAGTGATCAGAACAGGGAAGAACTAATATTCGATAAAGAGCATGATTTATGGAAAGCCGCAAGTAATAGGAATGTTGCAGCATATAAAGAGCTGGTTGCGGATGATGCAATTATGATATGTGGCGGGTATCGATGCCTTGGAGCGGAATATGCAGAATATATCAAGGATTTTTTTATTTCCGGATATGAGATAAAAAACGAAGAAGTAATTTTCTCAAGGAAAGAGGCTGTTCAGATACATTATGTTATTGATGTACAAACTGAATTGCCGGAAGCATCTGATTTAGGGGGAGTTTTTCATGTCGTATCGCTTTGGAAAATGCAGAATAATCTATGGAAGCTTTATTTCAATATGGATTCAAGAATTGTGATTGATACTAAATAGGAAATTCCCTTGATAGATAAAGAATTTGCAGCCGTATGGATTAACGTAGAAAAAAATAATGAACACCCTATCATGTTATTTGGTAGGGTGTTTTTGGATTTATTAGAAGAAGATGTTATATTCTTTTGCGTATCGCGCAGCTTTCCCTCTTTACCAGATAATAAGGCAGTGAAATTTTTAGAGGTAGTGTATGCCCGCCTTTAATGCGGTCAATTAATATTTTTGCAGTCATTTTTCCGATTTCTTCAATAGGAATATGCATGGTGGTTAACATGGGAGATACATATTGGGAAATATCAATATCATCCATGCTGATTACGGAGATATCCTCCGGGATTTTATAATTACAGTCCTGAATTGCCTTAAGAGCACCAATTGCGGTAATGTCGTTGATACAGAAAAATGCTGTGACATCTTTTGCAGTCTCGAGGATATGTTTTGCACCCTGATAACCGCCGTCAGAAGAAATGGGAACATTTGTTATAAGACTGTTATCCAGAGAAATATGATGATTTTTTAAAACATCGCGATAGGCCAAATATCTGACTTCTTTATGCATTTCTCCAATATATCCTATTTTCACGTGACCAAGTTGAAAAAGATACTCCATTGCTTCGGTAGCTACAGCATAACCATCACATATTACCTGATCATAATCAGCATCTAGGGCATTCAATCCGGCATATACAACCTTTTTAAAATGAAGCTTAAGAAATTTTAAGGTTTCCTTATCGCATCTGCCTAAAACAGCAACCCCGTCCACTTCGTTGTTAATAATCTGGTTCTGTGTTGCAGGATTGTTAATATCGAAGGCGGAGAAAGAATACTTCACTATAAATCCTTCTTTTAACGCTTCCTGCTCGATACTTCTGGTCAGTGCTGAAAAAAAAGCATCGTTTTTAGCATCGGCGGAACGAGCATAGATGCAAGCAATAGAATTATTTAATTTTTTAACCGTGGTTCCTGTCTTTAGAGCCTGTGCAGAGGTGTTTGGAATATATCCCCCTTCACGAGCAATTTCCCATATTTTATCCTGGACCCTTTTGCTGGCGGCATTGACGGAGTTTCCGTTGAGAATTCTGGAAACGGTGGAAATAGAGACGCCAGCAGCATTCGCAATATCTTTTAATGTCATAAGTCAGAGAACGACCTTTCTTTATTTATCCCATACTGTAAGACTTGAAATTGCATTCTAATATGCGATTTCTGTTTGACAATTTCGTTTTTTTGGCCTTGTACAAAAAAATACACTCCATTTCTTGTTCGTAATAAATTCTGATTCATGCTTATGTAATAGAATGAATTTTATAGCTGAAATCCGGTATATTTTGTTCCGACCTCAGTAATACGGTAACCATCAAGGGATGCTTGATGGTTAAGTTCATTGCTGCATATAAATCTATGAAAATCACTCCAGTGTTTTTTTGCTGCTGTCAGATCAGAAGCCGTAAGTGAAGATAAGGTTTTGCTTAATCGTAAACTATATTTAGCATGATAGTCAAGTGATTTCCAAAAGAATTTATAATTTATATACCCGATTATTCTGTACCGGTTTATTATCAACGGTGTCATATCTCTTAAGATTTATATTAATTAAGATTTGAAATTCTTTAATTCTGGAATATAAATAAGCAATCACACCTAGTCTTGGTGAGATTGTTCAAGGTGTATTGGCACAAAGTGTAGATTATAAAGCGGAACTGGCACTTTTATCAGAACGTAATTTGGTATAAATAAATAGTGCTAATCATTAATCTAAGTATTAGTGATTAGCACTTTTATAATATTATGATCTTTTTGTCAGACTGGATTAGCAACCAAGTAATGAAATTTCAATCTGATAGGTAGAACTTTCATTGGGCTCAAGGATCTGAATATCCCTTTTGTGACAGAATATATCATCCTCATCATCAAATATTGCAGCACCATTCCAGGGCTCCAGACACAAAAACGGCGCTTTCCCTCCGGTTGGAGTCCAGAATGCAATGGAGGAAAAGTCAGGATATGCCAGATGAATCCCTTTCTTTGTATTTTGATGGATCAAGCTGACCGCATGAGAATTCGTATGTCGAAAGTAAATTGCATCATGATCAAATAATTCCGCGGATAGAGGAAGAAGCGAGCTTTTATCCAAATGTATATAGCTTTCGGAGGAACAAAAGCATAGATTTGGTATGTCGTATACAGTGGAATCGATCTGTTCTTCCTGTTCGAACTGAAGTATATAATCTTCCAACCCTTCCCCTGCTTCCAAAGGGCACATAAATCCTGGATGAGCTCCGATGTGATAATACATCTCTTCCTCCGACTTGTTAAATACCTGGTAGGTCATCCGGATCTTATTTTTACGCAGCTCATAGGAAAGCAATAATACAAAATGATAGGGATAACTGTTGAGGGTTTCTTCGTTTGAGACCAAAGCAAAGGTTGCGTAATTTTTTCCTTTGGAGAGCATTTCGAACTCCATATCCTTGCAAAAACCATGTTTGGGCATTTGATATTCTGACCCTTTGATTTTGGTCTTGTTATTTCTAACATTACCGATGGAAGGAAAAAGCAAGGGGGAGGAACGCATCCAGTAGGCAGGGTCCGAATTCCAGATAAACTCTTTGCCGGAAGGATCTTGGAAGGATTTAAGCTCTGCTCCGACCGAATTGACTATGATCTGATACCCATCAGAAATCAATGTAATATTCATGTTTATTCTCCTTTAGTACTTCTTATTAAGAATATCTACTTCCTGTTACTTAAGTAAACACCTTATGTTTACAGAAAAAAAGTATGAAAAAAGTTCACCCTTAAATTTATTCAAGAGGATGATAGAATAGTCTTATGAAACAGAGAAATACAAGATAAGGAGACGGATATGATTAATAAAAAAAAGACCGGGAAAATCCCCAAAATAGCATGGTTGTTAATATCCTTTATTACAGCGATGATTTTGTGGTATCTTTTATCACTAAATCCACAGACTGCGAGAAGCTTTCCTAATGTAATTCTTACCTTGCAGTCGATTGGAACTATGATTTCAAGAGGAGTATTTTGGACGGATATCATCAGCAGTTTGATTTCAGTAACCGCAGGTTTTGCAATTGGCTTTGTATTATCTTTACCGATTGCAATATTAATGGCTTGGTATGCGCCAGTCAGAAACATAATTGAACCATGGATTCAGTTTGTGCGTAATATTCCGCCGTTGGCGTATGTACCATTGATTGTTATATCAGCAGGTGTAGGTCGAAAACCACAGATTATCGTTATTACCATAGCGACCTTCCTCATTATGACGGTCACAATCTACCAGGGTGTTGTTAATGTAAATGAAACCTTGATCAAAGCTGCAAGAGTATTAGGAGCTAGCGATAAGGATATTTTCTTTAAAGTAATAGCCCCGGCAACCTTACCATTTATTATAACAGCAATCAGACTTGGAAGCTCTACTGCATTAACCACATTGATTGCGGCAGAATCTACAGGAGCAGTTGCTGGTCTGGGAATGAGAATCCGATCATTGAATAATAGCTTTGAATCGGAACCCATGCTGTTATATATCATAATCATTGGCGTCATCGGAATGCTGGTGGAAAAATTCGTTAAGTTTCTGGAAAGGAGGTTCACAGGATGGCAGGAGAAGAGAGAAGTGTAAAAGTCAAGATTGATAATGTCAGAAAGGTTTTTAATACCAGAAATGGTGAAATGATTGCTCTAAACGGTGTTAGCCTTGATATTAAAGAAAATGAATTTATATGCGTAGTTGGACCTTCCGGTTGTGGAAAATCTACATTATTGAATATTATAGCAGGATTATCAGAACCGACTTCCGGTAAGGTCTTCTGCGAAGGAAAAGAAGTAAATGGAACAGGAACAGAGCGTGGAGTCGTATTCCAGCAATATGCATTATTTCCTTGGTTAACGGTTAAAAAGAATGTTATGTTTGGGCTTAACCTAAAGGGTATCAAGAAAAAAGAAGCTGAAGAGATTGCTATGAAGTATTTAAAGATGGTTCAGCTGGAGGAATTTGCGAATCACTACCCGAAGGAGTTGTCTGGCGGTATGAAACAAAGAGTTGCCATTGCTAGAGCATATGCGGTGAATCCCTCCATTCTCCTAATGGATGAGCCCTTTGGAGCATTGGATGCACAGACAAGAACACAGCTTCAACAAGAACTCCTGGAGACCTGGGAGAAGGAAAGAAAAACATGCTTCTTTATTACTCATGATGTAGATGAAGCGATTATCCTGGCACAAAAAGTAATCATTATGAGTGCAAGACCGGGTTGCATTAAAGAAATAGTTGATATCGATATTCCTTATCCTCGTAATCAGGAAACCAGGATGGAGCCGAAATTCATTGAGTTGAAAAACCATATTTGGGGTAAGGTGTATCAGGAATACCTGGAAGTAAGAAAGTAAGAAATATTGATAAGATAGTTCGAATGTAAAAAAAGAAATAATGAAATAATGTGATAGTAAAAAGTTTCAATATAAACAAAAAAAATTGGAGGAAAGACAATGAAGAAGAAGGTATTTAGTTTATTTGTGGCAACAGCAATGATCGTAGGAATGTTAACGGGATGCGCAGGCAAAGCAGAAACACAGGAGGTTACTCCGACAGCGGTTCCACAAGCAGAGAAACAAGAGGCGGAACCAACTGTAACCACAGAGCCGGCTGCTACCGTTGAGCCGGTTACACTATCCGTTGCTTATATGCCTAATTATGGAAGTCTTTGGGCAATCGAGAATGCCATAGCGCAGGGTTACTTGGAAGAAGAGGGAATTACAGTTGAGTTGACTGAATTCCAGGATGGACCAACAATTATTGCGGCGATGGAATCAGGAAGCATTGATATTGGCTACATTGGACAGGGAGCACATAAACTTGCTATTAACGGACAAGCAACCATCTTTGCATTATCCCATATTTCAAACGGAGATGCATTAATCGGCGGAAAAGGCATTGCCTCTGTGGAAGACCTGAAAGGTAAGAAAGTTGCATACTCCTCCGGAAGCTCCAGTGAAGATATTCTTCTTAACTCATTAGCAAAAGCAGGAATGACGATGGATGATATTGAGGCAGTGGATATGGACGCTTCAGCGATTGTTACAGCAATGTTATCCGGTGGTGTCGATGCAGCTGCGACATGGTCACCTAACAGCTTAAAAATCCTGGAGGAAATGCCGGATGCAACAAAATTAACTGATAATCTCACCTTCTCTGACAAAACAGTATCATTGGCAAGCTGGATTGCAATGCCGAATTATGCGAAGGAAAATAGAGATGTCTTAGTGAGATTCACAAGAGCAATCTTCAAGGCAATGGATTATGCAGCAGCTGAGCATCAGCAGGAAACCGCTGAATTAATCGCAAAACAGGTGGCGCAGGACACAGAAACTGTATATGCACAGCGTGGTGATGCAGAATGGTTAACAGGATTAGAAGTTTCTGCAGGAGCAGCGAATGGTTGGGTAGGAGAATATTATGAATTACAGAAGAGTAATTTTATTGCTGCAGGAGCAGTAGAAGGCAACCCGGCGGTTACAGACTATGTTATGCTGGATGTAATGATGGAAGCTGGTAAATACTAAATAAATGTAGAAACTTCCAATATACGGTGGTAGTTATGTACGGAAAGATAGGGCTGTCAGAGGGCAGCTCTATTCGTACTATAGAATAACAGTTCGTGTAATATGAAAAAGGAGATCAAGAAAATATGTATCATGATTACTATTATTATAATAAAGAAGAGCTGCTAAGGGCTCCGAAGCTTCCTCTCATTGTTCGGGAAAATAATGAAGCTGTATTCAAAGCGATGGCTGAGGAAATGCTGACTGAGATTAAACGAAAAAATGCAATAGGTGAGAAGACGGTATTTATTTGCCCGGTGGGACCTGTTGGGCAGTATCCGTATTTTGTTACTATGGTTAATGATGAAAAGGTCAACTTAAAGGATGTATGGTTTATTAATATGGATGAATACCTAACCGATGACAGGCAGTGGATCTCAAAAGAACATAGACTTAGCTTCCGTGGCTTTATGGATCGTACAGTATACTCCAAGATAAATGAAGAATTAGTGATGCCGGAAGACCAGCGTATATTTCCGGATCCGAATAACATTACTTATATCCCTGATTTAATTAAGCGTTTAGGTGGTGTGGATATATGCTTTGGAGGAATAGGAATTAATGGGCATGTAGCTTTTAATGAGGCTTCGGATGAACTTGGTCCGGAGGAATTCTTAAAGCTGCAGACAAGAGTATTGGAAATTGCAAAGGAGACCAGAGCGGTCAATTCCATAGGGGATCTTAATGGAGCATTGGATGATATGCCGCAATATTGCATTACCGTTGGCATAAGTGAAATTTCACAAGCAAGAAAGATTCGTCTCGGATGTTTTCGTGATTGGCACAGAAGCGTTGTGAGACATGCAGCATATGGAGAAAGAAGTGCACATTTTCCGGTAAGTCTGCTACAGGGGCATCCGGATATTAATATTCAGCTTACAGAATTTGTTGCAAATCTGCCGGAATAAGGGAGGGTACTATGTCGAAATACTATATTACAAATGGGTTGGTCTATATTGATCATACTTTTGAAAAAAAGACGATTGGTATTCAGGATGGAAAAATAGAATTGCTCCCGGCGGAGGAAAAGCTTCCTGAAACGGCAGATATAATTGATGTGGCCGGAAAGAAAGTGGTACCCGGTTTTATAGACATCCACTCTCATGGAGCAGCAGGAGTGGATGTGAATGCGGCAACTGCAAAGGAATTGGAAACAATATGCAGAGCGGCAGCCAAGTGTGGAACAACCTCCTGGTTAGCCTCTGTACTTACCGATACCAAGGAACAAACGCAGTGGTGTATCGATGAGTATAACAAGCATAAGAAAATAGAGCATAAGGGAGCAAATTTATTAGGAATTCATCTGGAAGGACCGTTTTTATGCAGCCTATATAAGGGAGCAATGCCGGAACATCTGCTGCAGATGCCGAATTTGCCATTATTGCAAGAGTATCAGAGCCGTGCAGAAGGAGATATTAAGTATATTACGATTTCGCCGGAGGTAGAGGGTATAATTGAGGATATTCCCAAGATGATAGAGCTTGGTATGACAGTAGCGATCGGTCACTCCGGTGCGGATTATGATACCAGTTGGAAGGCTATTCATAATGGAGCCACCGCTTGCACTCATACCTTTAATGCCATGAAGCTTATGCATCAGCATTTCCCTGCAATTATGGGAGCTGTTTTAGAATCGGATATTTACTGCGAAGCCATCTGCGACGGAAGACATTTACATCCGGGAGTAGTCCGCCTGTTAATCAAGACCAAGGGGCTTGATCGTGTTATTGCAATTACAGATTCTATTATGGCAGCAGGATTACCGGACGGAAGATATAAGTTGGGTGTAAATAATGTCATTGTGAAAGATGGGGATGCGAAGCTGGAGGATGGAACTCGCGCCGGAAGTACGCTGACACAAAATGTTGCCTTGAAAAACTTACTCGAATTTACCGGACGACCACTGGAGGAGGTGCTTCCTCTTTTAACTGAAAATCCGGCTAGATTAATCGGCGTGTACGATAAGAAGGGATCTATTGCTGATGGCAAAGATGCGGATATCGTCATTCTGGACGAAAGAAATGATATATATGAAGTATTTGTTCAAGGAGAGAGTATTCAAAAATAGCATACATTCCCCAAAATTCATGGTAAAAAAGAAATAACCTAATTCATAAAATTGAGGTATCTATTCAGACCAGGCTCGAAAATCCTGTGGATTTCCTCGCTGTATTGGATTAGTCCAATAGAAATATTTATAAACAGCCCTTAGAAAGCAAGCTTTCACGGTCTGCTTTATAAATATTTCTGCTGGTCTGAATAGTTACAAATCGAGGAGAAAAGATATGTTAATTATTCTTACCGTCTGTCTTGTGATTGCATCCGTGTTAATTATATTCTTAAAAAAGAGCAAGGAATCAATCTATCTTTTTGGATTGTGTTTAAGTCTGATGCTCGAAATTAGCGGGGTTATGATTTTTATCGCAAAAAAAGGCGGTATTTCCTCGGAAATCATAAATTTGTTTTATTTTTCAAAAGAGATAAAAAATAAAATACAATATCATCTGATAACCTTAAATCAGATGGGCTTTCTAATTGCATTAGGCAGAACCTTGTTTCCCTTTTTTTTGATAGAACTGGCGATGAATTATTCCATGATTTCGGTTGTTCGGAAAAAAGCTTGGATCTCCAGGGCTGCCGGTGTGTTACCGATTGTTACATTGATTCTTTACTATCCTCGGGTATATCGGTTTATTACTTTGGAGAAACCGTCCATTCAGGTTATTCTTGTATATGGGTCTTTATTATGGATGACGGCATATCTCCTCATATCCGGTTTTCTTCTGTTAAACGAATTTAAATCAATTACAATGAAGTTTTGTAAAAGGCAGTTTAGTCAAATTATGGTATGCCTGTATGCGTTGTCCGGTATATATTATTTGTTCTATAAACAGGATCCGGGCCAGGTTTATCATTTTTATTGGTATACGTATTCCTGGAGCAAGGGAATCGGATATATGCAGGTACACCCTTCTCTGTTCAGCTATTTGACCTTGGTGATAATCAGCATCATATGTTGCGTTCTTGGCTTTTATAGTTTGTTTCGCTTTACCAGAACGAACTTCATTGATAGCAGAGAAGATGTGGTAATGGAGCGTAAATTCGATTCTGTGAAGGTTGGAGTATCTGTTTTTGTACACAGTATGAAGAACCAACTATTATCTACTAAGGTAATCTACAAGCGTATCCGGAATTTATATGATCAGCCGGAGTTGGATGTGCAGAAGCTTGGTGAATATGTAGCCACCTTGGAAGAGGTAAATAATCTGATGCTAAGCAGAATGGAAGAGCTGTATCGATGCGTCAAATCAAATGCAATCTACATGATACCTGTCAGAATGGAGGAAATTACAGAAAATGCATTGGAGCTTTTTCAAAAAAAATATCCGGATGTCAATGTGAACGTTGATCTGGGTAATAATCCAATGATTCTGGCAGATAAGATTCAACTATGCGAGGCATTATATAATTTATTGATTAATGCGCAGGAAGCGGTATTAAGCTCAGAAAGGAAGGAAGATGGGGAGGTATCCTTATTGTGTCATAATGAGAGGCTATATACTGTAATTGAAGTAAGGGATAATGGTTGCGGTATGAATAAGAGCCAGACAAAAAAGATATTCGAACCATTTTATTCAAGTAAAAATTCGAATTACAATTGGGGAATGGGACTGTATTATGTAAGAGAAATTGTTAAAAGCCATCTTGGCTCTTTACGAGTGGAAAGTAAAGAGGGAAAAGGAAGCAGCTTTTATATTTTATTGCCGAAGTATCAATAATCAATCTGCCCGATACAACGCAGATAGAAAGATTAAACCGTAAAAGGAGATGAAAGTGTTATGAGTAAAAAAATCAAAGTATTAATTGCTGATGACTTTTCATTATTACGGGAAGACATGAGTGAACTTATCAATGGACAACCGGATATGGAAGTTGTCGGAGAAGCATCAAATTCAAAAGAAATCATCAGCTTGGCGGGAAACGTTAGTTATGATCTTATCTTGATGGATATTGAAATGGAAGTAATGAATGCAGGCATCCTTGCGACTCAGAAAATTAGAGAGGACAATCCGGAAGCAAATATTATCTTTCTGACCGCTCATGAAACCAGAGAAATCATTGTGACAGCAATGGGTGCAGGTGCTTCGGATTATTTGGTAAAAGGCTGTAAAGACGAAGACATACTTTATCATATACGTTGTGCATATGAAGGACACCCGGTTATGCAGAGTAACATTCATGAAACTATCCTGCAGGAGTTTGCAAGACTTCAGAAGAGTGAGAGAAGTCTGTTGTTTTTCATTAATAACATTTCAAACCTAACTCCAACAGAGAGAGAAATGTTAAAACTGCTATTAGAAGGGTATAAGGTTAATCAAATAGCCGGAATTCGGAGCGTGGAAGCCAGTACAATAAAGACGCAGGTAAAAGGATTACTGCGAAAATTTGGTTGTAATCGTACAAAGGATATATTGCAAATAATCCATGACTTAAAGATAGAACACTTATTTATGTAATAGGTAAATGTGATAGAGGGTGTGTTAATTGACTAGATGGGATAAGATCAATTAACACACTTTTTTTGAATACAACACAAACGTTTGCGTATAATTTGCACAAAAGTTTGCGTAAAAATGCTAGAATAGTATTAGAAGCAAAGAGCATCATTATTATGCAATAACAGAGATAGAAAGGATGATGACGGATGATAGAAAAGAATATTTTGATTGTACATGGCGGCGGTCCAACGGCAGTTATTAATGCTTCCTTATATGGCGCGATTATAGAGGCGAAAAAACATTCTGAACTAGCTCATATCTATGCTGCAAAAAATGGAACAGGCGGTTTGTTGAAAGAAGATCTGATCGAGCTTAAGAATGTCTCGGAGAGTGATCTGGAATTATTACTCCAGACATCGGGAAGCGCAATTGGTACCTCAAGAGATGAGATTGAGCAGGAAGATTATGATAATATGACTGAAATTCTTGTGAAAAGAAATATAAAATATGTCCTGTTCAACGGCGGAAACGGAACAATGGATACCTGTGGCAAGCTTTATAAGACCTGTTTGAATAAAGGGCTGGATATAAAAGTAATGGGAATTCCAAAGACGATCGATAATGATATTTCGATTACGGATCATAGCCCCGGTTATGGTAGTGCGGCGCGTTATCTGGCCCAGAGCGTCAAGGAGATTTGTGCGGATGTAAAAGGACTGCCGATCCATGTGGTTGTTGTGGAAGCACAAGGAAGAAATGCAGGATGGATAACCGCAGCCAGCGCGTTGGCAGAGGATGGTGATGGAATAGGTCCCGACCTTATTTATCTGCCGGAACGACCCTTTGAGGAAGATAAGTTCATCGATGATGTAAGAAGGTTGCTGGAGATAAAAAAGGGTATTGTTGTAGTAGCCAGTGAAGGGCTTAAAGATATAGAGGGTAAGCCAATTGTAGAGCCTGTTTTCCGAACAGAGAGAGCTGTTTATTTCGGAGATGTCAGCGCCCATCTGGCTAATCTTATTATTAAAAGGCTTGGATATAAAGCTCGTGGTGAAAAACCAGGTCTGTTAGGACGTGCATCCATCGGTTTGCAAAGTCAGGTAGACCGTGAGGAGGCAGTGTTAGCAGGAGAACTCGCATGTAAGGCAGTGATGCAGGGGGAAAGTGGAAAAATGGTTGCCTTCCGGCGCGTTTCTACCAACCCGTATGTGATCGAACCCTTCCTGGTGGAGATTGATGAGGTTATGATGCAGGAGCGGATTATGCCGGACGAATATATCAATCAAGAAGGAAATGGAGTAACGGAAAGCTTTAAAGAATGGTGCAAACCCCTTATCGGTGATGAATTAACAAGGATGGTATCTTTTAATTGAAAAGAACCAAGGAATGAATGGAGGATTAGATTATGTTAGTACCTATGAGAGCAATTTTAGAAGCAGCAGATCAATATAATTATGCGCAGGGAGCATTTAATGTCAATGCAGTGGCTCAAGCAAAGGCAGTGATTGGTGTGCATGAGATGTTTCGCAGTCCTGCAATTTTACAGGGTGCGGATTTGGCAAATGGTTTTATGGGCGGAAGATGCGATTTTATGAATGCCACCCTTGAGGACAAGAAAAAAGGTGCGAAAAATATCGCAGATGCTGTAAAAAGATATGGAGCAGAGAGTTCCATTCCGATTGCACTTCATCTGGATCACGGCAGGAACATCGACTCCTGTATCGCCGCAATTGAAGGTGGATATACGAGTGTTATGATTGATGGAAGTTCTCTGCCCTTCGATGAAAATGTGGAGTTGACCAGAGAGGTTGTAAAATATGCGCATAAGCTTGGCGTGTCGGTGGAAGGTGAGCTTGGCGTTTTGGCAGGGGTAGAGGATCATGTATTTAGCGAGAACAGTACTTACACCAATCCTCTGAGTGCAGTTGATTTCTTCCGGAAAACCGGGGTGGATGCATTGGCGATCAGCTATGGAACCATGCATGGAGCCAATAAGGGTAAGGATACTAAGATTCGCAAGGAAATTGCGATTGCAATCAAGGAGTGTATGCGTCATGAAAGAATTCAGGGCTTCCTTGTGAGCCATGGATCCTCGACCGTGCCCCAATATATCGTTGATGAAATTAATGCACTGGGCGGTAATCTGACCAATACCTTCGGTATCGATGTGAAACAACTGATTGAGGCCTCCCATTGCGGAATCAATAAGATTAATGTTGATACTGACATCCGCCTTGCAGTTACTCGTAATATGAAGGAATTATTCGCAAAAGAGCCGGCACTTCGAACCAGTGCTTCCATAGGAGAAATCTATGAATTGCTGGAGAAAAACAAAGCAGCCTTTGATCCTCGCGTATTTATTACTCCGATTATGGAGACAGTAATGTTTGGCAATATTCCGGATGATGACGTGGCGCGAATCTGCAGCTGTATTGAAGCTGGTGTCAATGAGGTTGTCGGCACCTTGATTGTACAATTTGGAAGCTTTGGAAAGGCACCCAAGGTAGAAACAGTTACCCTGGAGCAGATGGCTGACAGATACAAAAGAGGAGAAATATAAATGAAGCATATCTATCTGAACCTAAAAAGATTTGATGTTCCGGCCAGAATGGGCGGAGTCAACCGGATTGCCACCATTCAGGAGTGGGCATCCTATATTATTACAAATACGCAAGAAGAATTACAAAAATATAGCCCCGATAAAGTAGAATTTGCGATGTATTTTCCGGAGGCTCATCTATTGGGGGCTGTGGCAGCAAAAGCGAAAGACAGTCGAGTAAAAATTGGATGTCAGAGTGTTTACCGAGAGGATGTCTCTGTCGGCGGCAATTTTGGAGCCTTTACTGCGAACAGACCGGCATCGGCTATGGTAGAGGCAGGCTGTGAGACTGTGATTATTGGTCACTGCGAGGAGAGAAATGACAAGGCGGGAATTCTGGCAGAAGCAGGGATCACGGATACGGACGCGGTGAACAGAATATTAAATCGGGAAATCAAGAGAGCTATCGATCGAGGTATGACCGTGCTCTATTGTATCGGTGAGAAGAGTGAGGAACAGGCTCAGTGGATGGAGGTTCTCGGTCGGCAGTTAGAGCTTGGGTTAAAGGATGTGGATACCTCTAAGGTTGTAATTGCCTACGAACCGATTTGGTCTATAGGACCCGGAAAGACACCTGCTGATCAGGAATATATAACAAAGATTGCAAGCTTTGTAAAAGGAAAGACATGCGGTATGGATGTGGTATACGGTGGTGGATTGAAGCGGGAAAATGCAGCAATGCTGGCCTCCATTGAGGAGATTGACGGAGGATTGATTGCACTTACCAGATTCCAGGGTGAGATTGGATTTTATCCTGAGGAGTACCTTGAAATTGTAAGACTTTATATGAATAGTGTAAATTCTTAAGAATCAGAATTCACACAGGTAAACTACGAATTGCCGCTGAGGCGGCAGAATGGAGGTAATAATGAAAATTGAATTTGAATATGGACATGGTACTATGGCAGCAGAATTACCGGATAATACAGATGTTTTTATCCCCGGTGAAACAGTGAAGGACCCGGACTTTATTCCGGAGGATAAATTAGAAGAAGCTTATCTGAATAGTCTGGCGCATCCAATTGGAATGCCGACCTTGACTGAGCTGGCACACAAAGGAAGTACAGTCACTTTTGTCATCCCGGATCGTGTAAAGGGTGGAGAACATGCAACCAGCCATAGAAAACTTAGTATCAAATATATATTAAAAGAGCTTTATGCAGCCGGAGTAGAAAAGAAGGATATTCTTTTTATCATATCGAACGGACTGCATCCAAGAAGCAAGGAATCGGATGCAAAAGCGATCTTTGGACCGGAGCTTTTTGAAGAATTCTGGCCTACGGGACAGATTATCAGCCATGACAGTGAAGATCATGAGCACATGATTGATTTGGGAACGACCCATCGTGGGGATCCGGTTTACATGAATAAATATATCTTTGATTGTGATATTCCTATTTTAATCGGGCATGTACAAGGGAACCCTTACGGCGGATACTCAGGCGGCTATAAGCATAGTGCTACAGGTATTACAAACTGGATAAGCATTGCAAGTCATCATGTACCTTCCGTTATGCATAGAAAAGACTTTACACCCGTAAACAGCACTAGTTTGATGCGGAGTAAATTTGACGAAATCAGTATGCATATGGAAGAGAAGATGGGGCATCCCTTTTTCTGCTGTGATGCGGTATTGGATACTCAGTCCAGGCAAATTGCAATCTTCAGCGGATATGCAAAGGAGATGCAGCCAATCAGCTGGAAAACTGCGGACAAGAGAACCTATGTACACTGGGCAGAGAAGAAATATGATATTTTGGTGTTTGGTATGCCTCAGAAATTCCATTACGGAGACGGTATGGGAACCAATCCGATTATGATGATGCAGGCTTTAAGCGCTCAGGTGTTAAGATATAAACGTATTATGAGTGATAATTGTGTTATTATTTGTTCTTCTGCCTGCAACGGATACTTCCATGATGAATTATGGCCATATTTAAGAGAGCTTTATGAGCTGTTCCAGAAGGATCACATGAATACTCTGCCCGATATGAACAGGCTGGGTGAATACTTTGCCACGAAGGAAGAGTATATCCGGAAATACCGTTTTACAAATGCATTCCATCCCTTCCATGGATTTTCTATGATGTCCTGCGGTCATATCGCTGAAATGAACACAAGCGCTATCTATATCGTTGGTGCAGAGGAACCGGGATATGCAAGAGGAATGGGACTGAAAACAAGAGAAACCTTTGAGGAAGCAATCGAGGATGCCAAGAAGAAGTTCGTTGGACAGAATCCCAATATCCTGGCACTTCCAATGACATTTAAAAAATCAGCAGTTCATCTGTGTATGAAAAACAAGGAAGAGAATAGCATGGATGCTTATGGAAAGGTTAATCATGGCTGTGGATGCTGCGGTTGATCTCTAGATGAAGCTTAAGAAAGGTTCTGAAAATATGAATAAATTTTTTTCGTTGCTGCTATCATTTCTTAAGATTGGATTTATTGGCTTCGGAGGTGGAAGCGCTTTAATTCCAATTATTGAAGAAGAGATTGTTGCGAAGAAAAAGCTATTGAAGGAAGAAGACTATAATGATTATGTGATTGTATCGAATATAACACCGGGCACCTTGCCGGTAAAGCTGGCTGCCGCAACAGGCAGAAAGATCTGTGGGTTGCCCGGAATGCTGGGTGCTGCAATTATGGTCTCTCTTCCCGGAGTAGGGATTACGGTATTACTAATATCAATTCTGTCACAACTTGGGGGGAATGTTCTGACGCAAATTAGATTTGCCTCAATCGGTATCACGGTCTTTATCATATTGCTTTTGGTTAACTACATTAGTAAGGTACTAAAAAATTGCAAGAAGACGAAGAATTTAGGAGCCGGTTGGATTATAATGCTAATGGCATTTATATTAACCTCAGGCAAGGAAATAACCAATATTTTAGGACTTAATCATACACCGGTGTTTGATATTAGTACCACTGATCTGCTGTTGCTCACATTTTTCATTATATTTTTTACAGAAGGTAAACTCACTCCCATTAAGGGAGGTATTGCTGCAATAATCAGTGTTATATTTATTCTGTGTACAGGAAAAGCACATATTATTTCGAATGAAATTATATTATTAGCGATAAAATTATGTATGCTTACGCTTTCCTGTTATGGTCTATGTTATAGCATGAACAAAAATAAGAGTAAAGCGGGTAGCAGCTACAAAGCCAAAAGTCCTGGGCTTGTCAAGAATGCAAAGACAGAAATAGAATCCAATAAAAAGCTTTCATTTGCGGGGCTTATCTCGGAAGAGATCGTATGGATTGCATTCTTGATTCTCATGTCAGTGCCAGCCGCTTTTGCTCTTAACGGAGTGGTTGGTTATCTGAGGAGTGGAATGCTTTCCACAGTGATATCCTTTGGAGGCGGAGAAGCTTATATAGCAATTGCAGAGACTATCTTTGTATCCAATGGCTCTATCCCTTCCGAAGTGTTTTATGGACAGGTGCTTCCGATTGCCAATGCTCTACCCGGGCCAATATTAAGTAAGGTTTTAGCTGCTATTGGGTATTACATAGCTTTTCATACAACGCAATACGTAGGTATAGGTTATTTAATGGCAATTGGGGGTTATGCAGTCAGTATCGCGGCCTCCTGTGCAGTGTTTTTCCTTATTCTATATATTTATAGCAGGTTTGAAAGTCTGGAGCTGTTCCAAACCTTAAAGACTTGGATATTACCTATCATATCTGGTCTGCTGTTAACTACAATACTAACAATGCTATACGAAAACTTCAAAATTATACTTGAGCAGCAAGGGACAATGCTGGTAGCAATCGTTCTCAATGGAGTTATCTATACCATATTAATGTTTCTACATAAGAGATATCATTTACACGATATTATGTTAATATTAATCTCCGGCATTGGTTCTTTGGCAGTGTGTAACCTGCTGTAAGTAATCTGATCGTTGACTATAATCAAATAAGTAGAAGACTCATAAAGGGGTGTCTCACTAAATGTGCGGCGCCTTTTTACATTGGTGATGTTTATAGCGAAGTATTGAGGAAACCGCTAATTTGCATTGATATATTTCTGTCTTTGGTTCATAATGTTGGTATAAGGAGATGATATTAAAAGCAGCCTTTTTATTTGGCAGCCTTTATCTCTATACGGAAGATTAGAGAAAGGAAATAATCCTACCTCCATTCACTGTGGTTCGTTGGATTATAGGTACTATAAATGAAATTAATCATCATTCGTCATGGGGATCCGGATTATACCAAGGATTCCTTAACGGAAAAGGGCTGGAAGGAAGCGGAGTATTTATCCGATCGGATATCAAAAATGGACATTAAGGCATTCTATGTATCGCCATTAGGACGAGCAAAGGATACCGCTTCGGTAACTCTTGGAAAGATGAAGCGGGATGCGAAGGTTCTACCCTGGCTCAGAGAGTTTCATGCACCTGTTGTGGATGAAGAGACAGGGATTAAGCGTATCCCTTGGGACTTTTTGCCGTCGGATTGGACAACGGTCGATGAATATTACGATAGAAATCTTTGGCACTCAACCTCTTTAATGCAATCGGGGAACGTGAGCGAAGAAGCTAATCTCGTTAATGCGGGGATCGACGAGTTGTTAAGAGAACACGGTTATCAGCATGATGGAAACCTATTTCGTGCAATGAAACCCAATACGGATACCATTGTACTGTTTTGCCATTTTGGAGTTGAATGTGTAATTTTAGGACATTTACTGGGCATCTCTCCGATGCTTCTATGGCATGGCTTTTGCGCTGCACCTTCCTCGGTAACAACCTTGGTTACAGAAGAACGCAGAGAAGGAATCGCATACTTTAGAATGAGTTCGTTTGGTGATATTTCACATTTATATGCTTACGGAGAAGAGCCGGCATTTGCGGCTAGGTTCTGTGAGACGTATGCAAACAAGGATGAGCGCCATGACTAAGGATTTATATAATGGATGCTGCTGTAATACATAGAGATAGAATCAGAGGAAAGGAGGCAGTAAAGATGTCAAATTCAAAAACTGCAGCTCGGGAACATACCTACATCGCAATTGATTTGAAATCCTTTTATGCCTCCGTTGAATGCATCGAACGAGGATTGAATCCCCTGACCACCAACCTTGTGGTAGCTGATCCAACGCGTACGGAGAAAACAATCTGCCTTGCGGTTTCGCCATCTCTGAAGACCTATGGTATTCCCGGTAGAGCCCGGTTATTTGAGGTTCAGCAAAAGTTGAAGGAAGTAAAGCAGCATACAGGGAAAGAGGTGGAATATATCATTGCGCCGCCCCAGATGGCTCGCTATATCGAGGTATCGGCGGATATTTATGCGACCTATTTGAAATATATTAGTCCTGAGGATATTCACGTATACAGTATAGATGAGTGTTTTATGGATGTGACGGATTATCTGAGTCTGTATCAGTTAACGGCGAAGGAATTGGCAATAAAAATGATTCTTGATGTATTAGAGAAGACGGGAATAACTGCTACAGCAGGGATCGGAACCAATTTGTATCTGTGTAAGATTGCCATGGATATTGTAGCAAAGCATGTGGAAGCGGATGCAAGTGGGGTGCGTATAGCGGAACTGGATGAGATGACTTACCGCAGTTTGCTGTGGGATCACAGACCGTTAACGGATTTTTGGAGAATTGGCAGAGGTATCGCGAAGAGACTGGAAGACAGTGGGTTGAATACGATGGGTGATATTGCCAGAATCTCGCTTTATAATGAGGAATTACTATATCGAATGCTTGGCATTGATGCTGAACTGTTGATTGACCATGCGTGGGGGTATGAGCCGTGTGGCATGGAGGAAATCAAAACCTATAAGCCCAGCACGAACAGCATTTCTTCGGGACAGGTATTACAATATCCATATGATTTTAATAAAGCAAGAATTATAGTGCAGGAAATGACGGAGCTGCTGGTACTTGATCTTGTGGATAAAGGATTGGTGACGGATAGCTTGACTTTGACCATTGGCTATGATCGGAGTAACGTGGATGAAGGAATATTCAAAGGCGAGGTCACGTATGACCGTTACGGAAGAGGTGTCCCAAAATCTGCTCATGGTACAGCTGATCTCGGAACGACAACCAGCAGCACCAGGAAAATTATAACCTCGATACTGGAGCTTTATGATAGAATCGCATCTAGGGAGCTCATGGTCAGACGAGTGACTCTCAGTGCCAATAATCTTATTGAAGAGAGGTATGAACAGTATGATTTGTTCACAGATCCGATTGAACAGGAAAAAGAACGTAAGATGCAGGAAGCGATGCTGAGTATAAAGAAGAAGTTTGGAAAAAACGCTATCCTGAAGGGAATTAATCTGGAGGATGGTGCTACTACGAAGGAAAGAAATAAACAGATTGGCGGGCACAGAGCATAGGAGAGATATGATATGGTAAAGAATCCGGTATCCCTGGATGCAAAGGTTACACAGAAATATGATGACATTATTCATATGGAATATCCGCTGCAAAATGCTGATAAAATCAAACATCCCAGAATGTCTAAGGAAGACCGGGCAAAAATCTTTGCTCCCTTTGCAGCTCTAAAGGGATATGAAGATGCGATTGCATTAAAACAAAAAATTGTAGTACCCCGTATCGAGTTGTCAGAGGAAGCCAAGGAGTATTTGGATATACAACTGGCCAAGATTGAGCGGTTGCTTGCAAAAGGGCAGCATCCAGTGATTACGGTTATATTTTTTCAAAGGGAAAAGGATAAAGTGTATATTGAAGATAGTGGAGAATATATTCAGTTCACCGGTATGGTTGCAAAACTCGATTTGACTTCACGTATCCTCCAGATCGTAGAGAAAAGACTACGATTGGACGATATCTATGGTATAGAAAGTGAGGATCTGGAGAAGGTCTAGTTATCAAGCTATAAGAGCCTGTAATGCGAATTATCGTTGCATTACAGGCTCTTTTTGGGTGTATGAAGTACCTCAGGGACATATGTCCTTTATTTCTGTATAAAAATCCTGTATATATTATTAATAATAAACAAATTATGTGATAAATTTAAGTAAAAACGCGACAAAATGCCGCAAAATAATGTAAAGAAGTAAAAAAACCAAGTAAAAAGGTACATGATGCACATCAAAATGATATTAATAGTACAATAATTTATGGAGGCCTTCAATGAAAATTCAAAAGAAAAAAGTAAAAGTAAAAAAGCAAACAAATTACAGCGGTCTATTGATCTCACATAAAATTGTATTATCATTTCTCATCACTGTAATACTTGTCATTATAACCGGAATTATCGGAATCAATAACATGAAGCAGATGAATGAGCGTACGGGTGAGATCAATATTATGCTTGTAAAAACAGGCACCATTAAAGATATCAATATATACTGCAGCAAGATCATGACCGATCTGGATCACCTGCTAGAAAATGAGAAAAGCACCAATCGAGACGAGCTAATCAAGGATATCAAAGATATTACAAGTAAGGTAAATCAACTTTTGAAGACCTATGAATACTACCGGTTTGAAGGAGAAGAACAGAAGAATTTCGATGATTTGAAAGCGACCGTCTCATACTATCTAAACAGTGCTAGCCAGATTCAAACTTATATACTTCAGGGAAATACAAAAGAAGCGCAGGAAACTTATAACGGTATTTCGGAATATCCGGTTAATATTACAAATCAAGTAGCTGTCATGTCCTCTTACAATACGGAAGTATCCTCTACCTTGGTCAGCGATACAAAAGCAGCATATCAGAGTTCGAGATCTATCATCTTGAAGACGATGCTGTTATCCTTGTTAATAGCTGTATCCCTTGGCATGCTGATTACTCTGTGGATTGCACGGCGTCTAAGGAAGATTAACAGTTTGGCAGAGTGTATCGGCCAGGGTGATTTTACTTATACTCTGGGCGTGAAGAATAACGATGAAATAGGACAGATGACAAGAGCACTGAACGAAGCGGTAATTAAAATGAACCGACTGATTGCAACGATTGTAACTGAGTCGAATAAGATCAGTGATTCTGGCAGTGAATTATCCGTAATTTCTGAAGAACTTTATGCAACCATGGATACCGTCAAGGGAAATACTGAAAAAATCACAAATAGCGCATGTGATCTGGGGGCTTCCTCGGAAGAGGTTAGTGCTTCCATGGAGGATATTAATGATAAGACGGATCGTCTTCGCAGAAAGGCAGAGGACCAAAAGGCAGCAGTGCAAGAGATCAAATCGCATGCATGCTCTATTAAAGAGAAAGGAATAACTTCTGCAGAACATGCCAGACAAATGTATGAGATTAATACAAGTAAGCTGAAGAAAGCACTGGAAAAACGTGAAATTGTTGATGAAATCAGTACAATGGCAAAATCAATAGAAGAAATTGCAAGCCAGACGAATCTGCTTTCACTCAATGCGTCGATTGAAGCGGCGAGAGCTGGGGAGTACGGCAAAGGTTTTACCGTCGTAGCCCAAGAGATTAGAAAGCTTGCAGATCAATCAAATTCCTCAGCGATTGCCATCAAGAATTTGATTGAGGAGGTTAAAAATGCCTTCTATCATATCAGCAACAGCTCGGAGGAGGTTCTTCTTTATCTGAACAATGAGGTGAAGCCGGATTATGATGAATTTGTACAAGCGGGTATTTCGTATGAAAAAGATGCAATTCTTATTGATACTATAGCGGATGAATTCCTGGAGTCTACAAGGACTATGGAGAAAACAATTAACGAAGTAAAGGATGCAATAGACACAGTTGCGGTGACGGCTCAGGAATCCGTTACCAATACGGAAGAGATACTTAAGAACGTGAATCAAACAATGCATGCCGTTAGTGAAGTGAATGATGCATTACAGAAACAGGCTGACATTATCTTGTCCATCAATACACTGACGAGACAGTTTAAGACTCAGAGGGAGGACGAATTAATAGGGTAGGTATTCTGAAATATAAGAGAAAGTACGCTTTGCGAACTTTCTCTTATCATGAATGAAGAAAGACTGTTGCAAAACATTTTTGCTCGCTTAGGAATGGTAGTCCTTAAGTTAATTCATATGGTTTGTAACAGCCTTTGGTTTAAGGATATGAAAATAAGGTAATCAGATTAATTGCCTTTCCTCTAAGGACTCCTTCATCAGAGAAAACTGCTTTGGTGAGATTCTTATCGAATTTCTTCCGGAAGAGATATAACCGTTACTTACTAGCTTATTTATTGCTCGGTTAACGGTTTTTTCACAAAAGCCTACCTCGTCAGCCAATTCGCTGCGCTTCTTATTGATCGTAATGACTTTAACATCAGGATCGAGATTAAGGCAATAGTTATAAAAATAGATCAGTAATCGGTCGTAGGAGTTCAAAAACAGATATTCCCGGTTTACCTTGGATTCGTTGGTAAGTTTATGTGCAAGCAGGCGTGTAATGATATTTAGTGCGTTAATGTCACACCTCATCCAGCTTAAGAAATCCTTCGTTGAAATAGCGATTAATAGGGACTTTGTTTTGGCATTTATATTAATTTGATAATTTTTCTTACTAGAAAAGGCTTCAAATTCTCCAATGATATTCACTGGATGCAGTTCGAGAAAATTATATATAATATCTGGTTCAAAGGTATCGACACCAAGTAACGTACCCGTTAAGTGAATGAATATTTTGTCTGCTTTTTGGTCGGTTGAGATTAAAGTCTGACCAGGCTGCAGAATCTTAACGGAAGAATG
>JAEZLZ010000043.1 GCA_023415055.1 Bacillota bacterium
AATAAATTCACTGAAATTAGGCTGTTGTAGGTCAACGGAAGAAATATTAACGCTTATACTATCAAACTTATAGCCTTCCTCAAGCCATTTTGTAGCTTGTTTGCAAGAGTTACGAAGTACCCATTGATCGATTTTGGTTATATGACCATACTCTTCGGCTATAGGGATAAATTCTAAAGGAGATATAAAGCCTAATTCTTTACTGTTTAACCTCAGTAAAGCTTCAAATCCAAATATAACTTTGCTTTGTGTATCATATTGAGGCTGAAAGTATAATGCAAATTCCTCATTCTCAATTGCTTTTCTCAGTATCCTTTCAACATGTGTTTTTCTCGTAAGTTTTAGATACGTATCTTGATTAAACAGTTCAAAACGATTTTTACCTAATTCTTTTGCTTTATACATTGCTGCATCTGCATTTTTCATAATGGTCTCTGTGTCTGTTCCATCTTTAGGGTATAAAGCTATTCCTATGCTTACCGTCATATAAATTTGCTTACCACCAATTTTCCAAGGTTGGTTAAACAACTTTAATGAGCGTTTCGCATATGATATTGCTTCTGCCTCATCAGCATTAGGATGAATCAAAATAAATTCATCTCCGCCTAATCTACATATTATATCTTCTGCATTTTTCCAATTTTCAAATTTCTTTGCTAAATGAATAAGTAATTTATCACCATAATTATGTCCCATAGTGTCATTGATATTTTTAAAATTATCTATATCTATAAATAACACAGCACCTTTTGAATTAGTATCATTTATTGATTTCAAAAGTTCGCTTAATTTATCAATAAAGAAAATTCTATTAGGGAGATCAGTAAGGGAATCATAGTAAGCCATATATTTAATTTTTTCTTCTGAAAGCTTTCTGTAAGATATATCTGAAATAGAACCTGCAATTTTTATGAACTTATTTTCAGCATTCTTTATAGCCATTCCTTTTGATAAAAGCCATACATATTCTCCGGTACTTTTATAAAATCTAAATTCGGATTGGCACATTGTTGTCATATCATTAATATGATCTTTAAAGTCTTTCAAAACATTATCGATATCTTCTGGATGAACTTTAGCTTTAATAAAACTGGTTATATCAATATCTTTATCAAGATGATACCCGCAGATATCATATAATTTGTCTGATGCAAAAAATTCTCCTGTATTTAGATTCCATTCCCATATAAATATATTAGCACATTCTAAAGCTAATTTATATCTTTCCTCGCTTATTCTAAGTGCTTCTTCGCTATCTGATAACTCATTATATTTTACTCGCAAAGCATCTTCGGCTACTAGTAATTCCTTATTTACAGTAGCTAATTGGTCATAATTTGACCTTAATTGGCTAATCATCGCATTAAAAGATGTTCCTAATTCTGCAAATTCATCATTTGCAGTTATATTAGCTTTAACAGAGAAATCACCTTTTCCTGCTGAATTCATTAAGGGTGTTAATTCTGAAATAGGTTTCGTTATTGTTTTTGTAACTATATAGCTAAGACCGATAGCAAATAATAATGAGAGGATAGTAATTTCACTTATTAAATCCCTCATTCTATCAGTCTTATTCGTAAGCTCTGTCTTTTCAACTACAGAGGCCATCTTCCAGTCAGTATAAGGAGAAGTATATACATTTATTAAAACCTTTTTACCGTTCAAGTTTGTTTCAAAATATCCATTATCCTCACTGATTAATTTGTCATGATTTATATGTATACTATTATAGCTTTTATCGTCTTCTTGCTCATCTAAAAATAACTCCGAAATATTCCTGAAATTAAAACTAGAATCGGGATAAGCTAAAATAGTACCGTCTTTTGTATATAAGAATATATATCCGCTGTCTCCAACTCTAATGTTTTTTATCTCCTCTGATAATATATCTAAACCTACATCTATACCCACTGCGCCGACAATCTGTTCGGAATCATTCCTTACGGCTCTGGATACAGTAATAAGTACCTTACTAGTATCAACTGCAGAAGCATATGGTGCTGTAACCATAGATTGATTTGGATTATTTAAAGCCAGAGAATACCATGGTCTCAGCCTGGGATCAAATGTGCTTGACTTTATTCCGTCCGGCCATCTGGTATATCCTCCCCATTTCGTTCCAAGGTATACGTAGGTTACATGTTCATGAGTTGTTCCATAGCTTTCTAAATAACTATAAATAGTGCTTTCTATACCTGGAATTTTCTTTGAATATTTTCCATACAATTCTATGTTCGGTATTTTAGATAGAGGTAATATGGACTGATCAGCCTTTTTTATGTCAGAAAAAGTGGCAATATAACCAATATCTTCCTTTAGCTGCTTGATCTCATTAGAAATGAGAGTGTCAATCTGCACCATTTGATTTTTTGTATTTGAATATAAATCCTTATTTAATGAATTATACATATAGTTATAAGTAATTGTGGATATTGCAATGGATGTGACTAAGATAATTGCTACAAAATAAATAAATACTTTTAACCGAAAGGTAAGCTTCATATCTAAACTCCTCAATGCTTTATTTTTCGTAGCATGTAATTTAATGTAGAATTAAATCATATGGTATCAAATTATGGTTATATAAATTATATTTTAGCTTCTATTCAACTTTATTTCAATATTTAATATATAATTTAACAATTAATTGTAAAAAAATTCTTATGCACACTTCTCCCGTAGAGATATGCCAAAGAAAAGACAGATATGATAGAGGGATCAATCAGGAAAGCAGTAGGTGAACCAAAATTGCCATTGATACCGCAGTTGCACTAAATGAAATTGTAAATGGAGTAGAGAAGGTATCAAATCTAGTAAATGATATTGCGATTGCTTCCAATGAGCAGGCAATGGGTATTGCACAAGAATAAGAATACTAAGATCCTGGGTGCAGTCAGTCGTAAAGAAGCTTCATCAAATCCGAAGATTGTTCTGAGCGATAATGAGTTTGGAAAGTATTAACAGATAGCTTCTTTGCTTACTCAAAGAAGCAATCAAAGTCATAAGTACGGGACTGCTTTAAACTAGTGAATAGTTTAAACAGTCCCGCAGTTTTGGAAGTCTTTTATCCTTGCATCATAATCTGAAGCCTTAATAATTTTACTTGATTACTCCTACTAATCCCAGCCGGAAATTTGTACCCTTACATTTATCTGTATTCCCATGGATTACTTCAAGCTCAAAATGGTGCATACCATTTGTAAGATCATCTGCTACATTATAGATGCGGAACCAGTTTGCATCCGGACACCACCAATCTCTGGGACGGGATGCTTCAATCCATTCTCCGTTATCAAGTCGATATCTGAATTCTGACGAGTAATTTCCGAAATCAAATCCAAGAGATAGACCTCTGCCTACAAAATCAAAGGACAACTTGGCGCCGACAGCAGAAGTATCCAGTA
The DNA here is from genome assembly GCA_023415055.1 of Bacillota bacterium. Lineage (GTDB taxonomy): Bacteria > Bacillota > Clostridia > Lachnospirales > Lachnospiraceae > Mobilitalea. The sequence goes on from JAEZLZ010000043.1 coordinate 3,405, forward strand.
TACGATCGATCCATTCCAAATTAGCCCATCTTCGGATTACCCAGGGTCCTTCTGTCTTTATGTTCTCGAGAGGTAGCAGTTCAGTGCTTTCCCAGTTTTGAAGATTCAAGGGTTTCGCCAGTCTGTCTCCGGATTGAATTTCCTCCATATTAGGCTCGGTAATTAACTCTTTCTCTAAGTATTTCACAACACTTTGTGCATAGCTTAGGCTGCCTCTATTCTCCGGATGCAGTCCATCTGGGAGCCATTCTTCCCATCGCATCCGGCCTTTCTTTACCTCCTCCAACGCATAAAGTGCCATCCAGACAGAGCCGATTCTGTAGTTCTCTCCAAGTGCCTCGAAATCGCTTATGGAGGCAGGAACATTACCATTTATCATATCGTTGTACATACTCTGCTGATAGGTATAAACGAGCACCAGATCACGGTCTTCTTTTGCCAGGAGTTTGCGAATCAATCCTTCTCTTGTTCTCATCCTCTTTTCAGAGGGTACATCGTTGTCATTAACAGCATATTCGATAAAGACAAGATCACAATTCCGGTTGATCAGATCCCGTTCTGCCCGAAAGACTGCCAGATCGCTTCCGGTGGCACCAATAGCAGCATTTTCTACACAGACTCTGACATTTGGGAAAGTCTCGACAAACCAGCTGGTCACATGTTCGGGCCAACGGTTTGACTCCCTTGAATCAGTAATGGAGCCTCCGATAAATCCAATGGTAATTGTTCCGCTTTTCAAGGCCTGCAATGTCCTTGGAAGACCGCTTCTGTGTTTGTAAATTTCTAATTCCATTTCGATATCCTCCTGTTAGTAGTAATTTGTATTTATCATAATCCTGACGTAAATGTAACATCTACTGCTTGACTGATTTTGAATCATATTTTAGTATCAAGTAAAAAAATTAAGGCATCATTTTTTTGAACTCTTACATGAATCTCTTTACATTCCGTTGGGGTAAAGTAGTTAAGGTGGTTGTTAAATAACAATCATGTGCATTGAGTTGCGGGACAGAGTTATATGCCTTCAGCACCTCAAATCATGACCAAAGCCACTATTCTAAAAGTGGGAAAATCAATATAATAATTACATAGACTACCAAATGATATTATTAAGCCAAGACAAGTAAAAAAAGTGTTTACGAATTTAGCTGTGTGATTATCTATTAATTAGCTCTTGATCCCCTAGATACTTTATTATAAATGGATTTACATCCAACAACCCCACATGAAAATACGTACCGATAAAGGCAAATTTATCTGGTACGTATTTTTTTGTGGAGACATCAGATCAAGTTGTTTTTTAAGGCGAAGACAGCAAGCTGCGTTCTGTCCTTACATTGAAGCTTAGATATGATTTCTGTTATAGTATTCTTAACGGTTCCCTCCGCAATAAAGAGTTCAGAGCCAATTTGCTTATTATCGTAACCATCTACGATCATCTTAATAATATCGATTTGTCTTTTTGTTAAATTGACTGGAATTCCATTTACTTCAATACAATTTTTTCTTACAGGAGAAAGATATTTATTTGCAGAGGATACAGTATGTAGAATGTCCTTTTGCATTACCCCCAAGCCTGCTGCCGTACTGAGTATGGATAAAATCAGTTCCTCTTTACCAATATCCTTTGATAGATAACCGTCTGCTCCGTTCTGGATCGCTTCATATGCAACAGCATCATCATCATAAGAGGTCAGTATTAATATGTTAACTTGCGGAAACTTTGATTTTATTAATCTTGTCGCCTCTATTCCATCGCATTCCGGCATAGAAACGTCCATTAATATTATATCGGGTAGTTGCTGGCAGCAGTATTCATACGCTTGCTTTCCGTTTGAAACAGTAGCGATCACTTCGATTTCATTATTACTTTCTTCAATCATCAGTTTTAAACTTTGCCTGATAATCTTTTGATCATCCGCAATTATTAATTTAATATTTATCACCCGACCTTACTTCATTTATTTGTTTGTTATTTACAAATATTATAATACCTACACTATAATTATTCAATTAAATATATGAATCAGATCCTATTCGATTCATTTTTTAGGAAAAAATATGCAAATAGCATGATTATTGATGAAATTAGCACTTTCTTGACGGATACCTATGAGATATAATTAGAATAATAATACAAATATTATCTTATTATGTAAATAATACTTATAATATGATATATTGGAAACATAAGCTAAAAATGGGATATTACTGAATAAAGGGAAGCGGGTAGAGAAGATGAGTCGATGGAGAAAACAGGAGAGAACATCAGAGAAAAGGCATTCGATACAATTGATGATTATGATTTCATTTGTTCTTACTATATTAACAACGGTATGCATTATCGCTATTTTTATCTATGTCAGCTGGAGAAAATCGATAAGCGGTTATATCGATGAGATGGAGAACAGAGTCAGTGGTGAGATTGCCAGAGAAATTGATCATGTGATACAAGTTCCGCTGGATATCAATAAAAGAACTAGCTTTTTAATTGAGCATGACATAATTGATATCAAGGATGAAAGTAAAAGAGAACCATTTTTCGCCAATATTGTTAAAACAAGTGATGAGGCTGTATATAGCATTAGCTACGGGACGGAAAATGGAGAGTATGTTGGTGCTCGCCGGAACAATAATAATGAAATCGAAGTATATCAAAGCACTGCGGATACAAATGGACACTCCTATTATTATTCGGTAGGTGAGAATCTGACGAGAGAAGCATTTGTTAATGATGCCGGATCTTTTGATCCAAGAACTAGGGAGTGGTATATGACGGCAAAGGAAGTGGGATATCCCGTATTTTCGCCTATGTACAAGCATTTTGTGAAAGAAGATCTTGTTCTTACGGCAGCTTATCCGATCCATAACAGTAAGGGACAGCTTGAGGGTGTCCTGGGGACACACATCACGTTGGCTGAACTGAATAGTTTTCTAAAGAAAATTACTAGTGCGAATTCGGGCTCGGCCTATATTATAGAGTACGATTCTGATAACCTTGTTGCTAATTCTAATGATAAATCAAATTTTAACATACTGTCAGATGGAAGTATTAGCAGGGTTAGTGTCAATGAAGTGATTGACAGTACCTTAAGTAAAGTAATCACGGATTACAGACAAACCGGTAAGAATAAGCTGGTTACCAGACGGGGGCAAGAGAAAACCTGTGTGAATATTACCGAATACAAAAAGTCGGGTTTGAACTGGATCATTGTTACTACACTACCGGAAAATGTATTCATAGCGGATATAGACCGAAATAATAAATCAGTCGCCGTACTACTGGCTTTTTTTATCGTGATATCAATTTTGCTTTCCATTCATATGATACAGAGAATACTTAGGCCTGTGAAGGATCTGATTATAGCAGCTGACCAATTTTCAAAAGGTGATCTGTCAAAGAGAGCGGCTTTTACAAAAAACGATGAAATCGGAAGACTGGGTAAAGCATTTAACCATATGGCGGATGAATTACATAAATATATCTATCATCTGGAACTATTGGTCCAGGATCGGACAGAGGAAATGGAACATATGCTACAAGAATTGAAAAAGCACAATGAAGAAAAGCAGCTCATCTTAGATTCCACGGCAGAGGGAATATTCGGTCTTGACCTCGAGGATAAATGTACCTTCATTAATATCAGTGGATTAAAAATGCTTGGCTATCAGAGTCACGATGAAATAATCGGACAAAGACTGCATTGGATAATACATTATAAGCATGATGATGGCAGCCATTATCCTATTGAGGACTGCAGCATTTACAGTGCAGTAAGCAATGGAGAATATTTTCATAATGACAGGGAAATTTTCTGGAAGGCAGACGGAATATCGTTTCCTGTGGAATATTATGCGTATCCGCAATATCAGAATGAAAAGTTGATGGGAGCAGTCATCACCTTCATGGATATATCGGAGCGGCGGCACAATCAAAATGCCTTGATTGAAGCAAAAGAACAGGCAGAAGCCGCTAATATCGCCAAGAGTCAGTTCCTTGCTAACATGAGTCATGAAATCAGGACGCCGATGAACGGTATCTTGGGCTTTCTGCAGATACTGGAAAGTACTCAATTAAGTAACGAACAGATGGAATTTATCCACATGATTAAAACTTCTGCGGATTCCCTATTGAATATTATTAATGATATTCTTGATATCTCTAAAATTGAGGCAGGAGCGATCATGCTTGAGCAGATTCCATTTTCTTTGCACTCCATGATAGAATCAGCAGTTAAGTTATATGATGCAAAGGCTTATGAAAAAGGTTTAGAGTTGAATATGTATATTAGCACAGCGGTCCCCCGTTTTGTAATCGGAGATCCGACTAAGCTGCGACAGGTGCTGGTTAATCTGATTAGTAATGCAGTAAAATTTACTAACCGTGGTGATATTTATATCGAAGCAACCATGGACAGTGAGAATGAAAGAGATGCTACATTAATATTCCGAGTCAAGGATTCGGGCATTGGTATGGAAGCGGCCGATTTAGACAAGCTATTTCTACCCTTCAGCCAAATTGATGCTTCATCAACAAGAAAGTTTGGAGGAACCGGCTTAGGACTGGCTATTTGCAAAAAGATTATTGAACAAATGAATGGAGAAATCAGTGTTTCCAGTGAGAAAGATAAAGGCTCGGTATTTCAATTTACTGTGACATTGTTGAAAGCGAATGAAACAGAGGAAACAGCGGAAGGGCACTCTTCCTTACTGGAGGGGAAAAATATTATCATTGTAGATGAGAGTCCTATAAGTCGCCATATTATCAAGTTGTATTTAGAGGAGTTAGGGTGTAAAGTCACGCAAGCGGCTACATCGGAGGAGGCGTGCACCATGATTTCAGAGAACGGAGGGGCACATCCTTATCATGCCTTATTTATTGATTATAAACAGGAAAAGACAGCAATTAATTTAGGGACTGTCATTCAGTTATATCAGCCGGGTATAAAATGTGAATTGATACTGATTACATCAATATTTACAGCAAATGAGACGGACCTGAGTGAGTCATATTCCGGTACTATAATGAAACCTTATATAAGGAATGAGGTTCTTAATTGCCTAACGACTTTATACGACGATGGAACTGCAGAAAAGGAATATGAAACAGTTAAGTCGGTTAACTTGCTGCAGAAGGAAGAATCAATGGCAGGACTGAAGATTTTATTAGCGGAGGACTATGATGTAAATCAAAAATTCTTTATCCGACTTCTACAAATGCAGGAATTAAATTGTGACGTGGCTGTGAATGGTGCCGAGGCAGTGAAAGCTTGTTTGGAAAAAGACTACGATATCATATTCATGGATTGCCAGATGCCTGTCATGGATGGATTCGAAGCGACCAGGAGAATACGGGAGCTGGAGGGAATAAATAAGCACACGAAGATCATTGCTATGACTGCTTATGCCATGAAAGGAGATAAAGAAAAGTGTCTGGAGGCTGGAATGGATGATTATTTGAATAAGCCAATCAGTCTGGATCAGGTACTTGCTATATTAAAAATGATAAGCAGGGAAAAGAGAAAACCGGAAATACGAAGTGACATTACCTTTTTTGATCAGACGGTACAGGCATTAATGAATGAATGCGGATTTGACCGTGCTGTTTCTGAAGAATTTATGCTTGAGTTTCACAATGATGCATCGGATCTATTAGATAAAGTGAAACAGCTGATTGATGCAGACCTTATGAGTGAGGCAGAAATATATGTACATAGGCTAAAAGGAGGTGCAAGTAACCTCAGAGTTAAAAAAATTGCTGAATATGCCGCACTCATGGAGAAGGAATTAAAGAAACAGACAGAGAAGGAATATATTGAAATATTAATGAATAAGATATGGGTGCTTTTAGAGGAACTAGATAAAAGAGAGGTCAGCGGAGCTGATATTGCGTAATATATTGATCGTTGGTGATTATTGGAATGTCAGCATTACCGGAAATCCATAATAATTCACGAAGGCTTCATCCTAGATATCTGCTTAATCTGGATGACAACACCGATGCAGCCGTATTTGAAACAGCAGTAGGAGAACCAAAATGAATTTCTTGAAAAAATACTGAGCAAAGATTGTGTTCTGTTGATCAAAGATCCCATATATGAACAATCTATGATTCAATTAGCAGCAAAACTCAAAAGTATTTGATTGGTCATTGGTAAAATCGAGATTTGCATGGTTTTATACAGGAAAAGCAAACGGTATATCAATAAAGCTCGTATCCTCGGAGCCTTTTGACATACCGTTTATTATACATCAAGATATCATATGCAGTGATCAATGTAGCTTAGTACTCGGTTCTTTTCAACTCTGTGATCTAATCTATAGTATTGATAAATTACAATTTGTACCATGAAATTCCCGCTTGACATCGGATCCTTTCCCTGCTATTATAATGTTGCAATCGACAACAGTTGCAATAGACAACCATTTAATAGAAAGGAATTACGAATGATCATTGTTCATAACTTAGCTATTATCTCGAGATACAGCACCCTGTTTGCTATGAAAAAACTACAAAAGTTCGATATTGGTTATTCCGAATACGGTGTACTTATGTATCTGGCTGCCAATGAGCATACAAACCAGGAGGCAATCTCTCAGCATTATTCGATTGATAAGGGAGCTATTGCTAAAACAGTAAAGAAGCTGGAAGTTAAGAAATTTGTTGACCGGCAGACAAATAAGAAGAACCAAAGAGAAAAAATAATAACCCTTACCGAACTTGGTAAGTCGATTATTGAGGAGATGCAAACTCTTCAAAATGAATGGAATGACCTTCTGCTTCAGGGAATTACATCGGAGGAGATTGAGTTATTTATAAAATTAATTGGGAAGGTATCCCAAAACGCAGTAAATTATATTAATGGAGGATCACAGCATGAAAGCGAAAGAAAGCAAAAATCCTAGGCTTGTATTAATCATGATTATCTATCTGTTTGGAGTATTTATGGGTGCGATTGATACCGGTATTGTCACCCCCGCCAGGACTATTATACAGAACAACCTCGGTGTCAGTGAACAGGTCGGAATCTGGATGATTACCATCTATACTCTGGCCTATGCTGCCAGCATACCGATCATGGGAAAACTGGCAGATAAATTCGGAAGAAAATACATATATCTAACCAGCATCTTTTTATTTGGACTTGGCTCACTCTTTTGTGGGTTGTCTCAGAACTTCGGAAGTTTCTCTTTATTATTGGTTGCAAGAGTAATTCAAGCAATCGGTGGCGGTGGTATAGTACCGATTGCAACAGCAGAATTCGGAACCAGCTTTCCTGAGGAAAAGCGAGGTACGGCCTTAGGCTTAGTCGGTGGTGTCTATGGTATCGCCAATATCTTTGGTTCCTCTGCAGGAAGTGCGATTCTGGATCTCTTTGGGACGGACAACTGGCAGTTTATATTCTATATCAATATCCCGATTGCCATCTTTGTAATCGTCGTTGGGTTCTTTGCGCTGCCGAATTCTAAAGCAGTTGATACCAGAAAGATCGATTTCCCCGGAATCCTTACCTTGGTTGCGATGGTAGTCTCCTTGTTGTATGGTCTGACGAATATTGATTTCTTTCATTTTATTGACAGTGTAACCACTACGGAGGTTTACCCGTATCTGCTTATTTTTGTAGTACTTTTACCATTGTTTCTTCTCATAGAGAAGAAGGCATCCGATCCGGTGATGAATCTGTCTTATTTTAGGGATAAGAATATCGTGATAACCTTACTGATCTCCTTTATCAGTGGTATGGTCATGATGGGTATGATATTTGTTCCGCAATTTTCTGAAAATGCACTGAAAATCACCTCAGGAAGTGGAGGGTATTTTGTAATTATTCTTGGTCTGTTTTCTGGTTTCGCTGCTCCCGTATCCGGAAAGCTGATTGATAAATTCGGAGTAAAATTTATTCTGTTTCTTGGCTTTTTTGTCTCCATCGTAGGTTCTTTATTCCTTATTCTGGTGACAACAAACTATCCGAATATTATTAGTGTATGCATATCCCTGATTATCATCGGTATCGGTGTCGGCTTTACGATGGGTACACCTCTTAATTATATGATGCTTCAAAATACCAATACGAAGGAATCTAATTCGGCACTCGCTACCTTGTCCTTGGTTCGGTCCATCGGAACGGCAATTGCACCTGCCATCATGGTTGGATTTATAGCGCATGCAGGTGGAATGGTTCAAACAAATGTGATGAATCTTCTTCCGAATGAGATAACCATGCCGGAGCTTCCCTATGCCAGCGAAATTACCGACACGATCAATCAGCTTAAGGAAAATCCGCAGATGAAGGATCAATTGGCAGGCGTCGATATTCCTGATCTGACAGAATATCAAACTGTTAAAATTGATTTTAACAGCAACAGTGGCTATGAGATGCCGGATGAGCTCGTCAACCTGATGAAATCCTCCGATGTAACGACCATTACCGAGAACAGCCAGAAGCTTGCGGATAATATGTTTGCAGTGATGGCACCTGGTATCATTAACAAGATTACTACCGGCATCGATAGTGGAATTGCAGGAATTGATTCCGGAATCAATGGCATGTCTCCAGCACTGACTAAGTTACAGGAAGGCTATGATGGTATCTCAAAGGGAATTGCCGGAATGGAGACAGCCGTGAAGGCTCAGGAAAGTACGGTTCAAATGCTGAACACTGCATTAACCATGCTTTCTCAATCCGGGAACAAAGAATTACCTCCTGGAACGAGTGTAGCAGATCTTATTCCTCCTTACGTTGAGATACCGGCTGAAGCGAAGGCTGAGCTTCAACAGATCACTTCAGTAGACGGGCTAAAGCAAGAAATTGATAAGTTGAATGCTGCAATTAACGGTATGAAACAGAAAATAGAAGAAAGCTCAAAGAGTGCGGAGGAGATGTCTGCTGCCATCAAGGGTATGGAAGGTACCATTACTCAGATGAAGGATCTTGAGATGAAAATGACCGAACTGAAAGATGCGGTACCGGCAGCATTTGAAACTGCGAAGACAAATTATATCAATGAAATCGGAGATAAGAAGGAGGAACTGCAAGAAGCCTTCCAGACCACATTAAATCAAGGATTTCGTAATGTTTATCTGACAGCTGCCATTGCAGCTACGGTTGCTCTCTTATTCTTGCTGTTTTATAAATCAAAGAAAGTAGAATTATCTTAGAAAGAAAAATGTAATTAAACCGCTCTGTTTGGCTGTGAAAAAAGAATGCTTCCTGCTAGTAACGTTAATTAAAGTTATTAGCAGGGAGCATTCTTCTTGTGTGCCTGGCGGGCGCTCGTTTCACATAAGACTTAGGTGGTTTAAGAACGTACTTTCTTACATTTGACTGGAGACAGCTGGACTTGAACCAGTGACCCCTTGCTTGTCGAGCAAGTGCTCTCCCGACTGAGCTATGCCTCCATAATTCGAAATTATAACATGAGAACAGTTCGGATACAAGAAAATTTACAAAATTGCAATGCTAAATTTCAATGTTTATGTTAAAATATATTTTAATGTGCTTTATGCGATTACGTGTTCTATTTATGGAAAGGAGGGGTATTTTGAACATAGACTCGTTTTTAACCAGACAGCCGGGTATTATCGGGTCCGATCGTTGCAAACAATATGGTATTCTGATTCCTCTGCTCCGGTTGGAGGGTAATCTTTATATGCTATTTGAGAAGAGGTCATCTACACTTCGAAGACAGCCTGGTGAGATTTGTTTTCCGGGTGGGAAGCTGGAACCTGGTGAAACATTATTGGAATGTGCCATTCGTGAGACCGTCGAGGAGCTTACGATTAAGAAAGAGCAAATCAGAGTGATCGGAGCAGGAGACACCTACATCTCTCCCTTTAATTTGATGCTTCATCCATATATTGGGGAACTGACGGATTATCAGGATACCTTTAGTCCGGATGAAGTGGAGGAGATTATAAAGGTACCCTTAAAGTTCCTTCGTGATTATACACCGGAGGTGTTTGAAAGCAGATTGATCAATGAGCCGGCAGAGGATTTTCCTTATGAATGGATCCCGGGTGGAATAGAGTACCCTTGGTCAGAAGGAATCCATGAGATACTATTTTACCGATATCATGATTGGACGATCTGGGGTATGACGGCTCAAATTGTCCGTTCTGCACTGAAATTACTCGAAGAGTATAAAATATGCTAAAATATTAGAATGAGTAGAAATCGACTCAGCGTTGGGAACAGTTCTATGAATTAAGATGAAGTATATTTTTACATAACAAAAATGCTCAGATGCTTTGAAAATGCTCAGATACTATGAGAATGCTCAGATACTCTGAGCAGAATGAAAGGACAAATCTTGACATGAAAAACTTACTACTAAAGCATCCGCTGCTTCGTACCCTTTTTGAACTTCGCGGAAATCCACGTGCTTGTGTTTTTACCGAGCCAATGTGGGGACTTTCCATGAATCTCTGTTTGCCCTATGCTACGGTTTATATGCTCACCTTTGGAATGGGTGATGTGCAGGTGGGGATCGTAACTTCGATTTATATGTTTTCTCAGATGATTTGTGCATTTTTATCCGGTGCAATCGTTGATAAGATGGGCAGAAGAAAAAGTACGATGATATTCGATTTTCTGGCCTGGAGTCTTCCCTGTCTCGTATGGGCCTTCAGCCAAGGCTTTTGGTTCTTCGTTGTTGCTGCATTACTGAATGGATTGATGAAGATAACCACAGTATCCTGGGATTGTCTCCTGGTTGAGGATGCACCGAAGGATAAAATAACTCATATTTATTCCTGGGTCATGATATCGGGTAACCTTTCCGCATTATTCGCCCCAATCTCCTCCATCCTTGTATCGAGGTTAACTCTGGCACCGGCGATCCGAATCCTCTATATTAATGCATTTGTTGTTATGACGGTGAAACTGTTCCTGCTTTATAAGTTTTCAAAAGAGACAGAAGTAGGGAAAATAAAACAAGAAGCCTCCCGAGGCTTAACCTTCCGTGAAATGCTGTCCGGTTATAAAGAAGCATTACGCAAGATAATTGCTTCTCGAGGAACAATCTTCGCAATTATCATCAGTATCTTAGTAGAGATTGTAGGAATGCTTGGAATGACCTTCTGGCAGATCATCGCCTCCCGTCGCATCGGTGTACCGGATACACTGCTGCCCATCTTTCCTATGGCAAAAAGCATATTATCCATTGTTTTATTCTTTACATTGATAGCACATATTAAGCAGACAAAGCTGAAGTGGCCGCTCTATGGAGGGTTCATTAGCTCTATCATAAGCTGCATTTTACTGATTTCTATCTCGAAAACAGGTGTATTGGGGTATTTGATTTTATCTTTATCTCTTGTTTTTGAAGCATTGGGGGTAGCAGTCTTGAGTACGCTGAGAGAATCGCTGGTCGCTATCCACGTAGACCATACAGAACGTTCCGGAATCATGGCTTTACTGCAGACTACGGTAATGTTGGTGAGCGTTCCTTTTGGATACATAGGCGGACTCTTAAGCGATATATCAAGAATTCTGCCCTTTATTCTGAGTATCGGGCTTTTATTACTCGGAATTCTGGCAACCGCAGTGTTTTATCGTCCTACTGCCAAAGCATCATGAGCTGCTTCTGCCCAGTAAAAGTGTTGCTCTGACATCATCATTAATGTATTAAAACTGAGGAGATACAGATGAAAGATATATTGATATACATAAAAAAGTATAAGAAAGAGGCGGTACTGGCACCGCTGTTTAAGATGCTGGAGGCTCTATTTGAACTTTTTATTCCCTTGGTAGTCGCAGCAATAATTGATCAGGGGATAGGTAAGAAGGATACTTCCTTACTCCTTCGTATGAGCCTATTACTAGTTGCACTGGCGGTAATTGGACTGATATTCTCCATTACAGCTCAATACTTTGCGTCCAAGGCTGCGGTTGGGACAGCAACCTCTATGCGGCACTTTCTCTTTCAGCATATTCAAACCTTCTCTTATACGGAGATTGATACACTTGGAACTTCAACGCTGATTACGAGAATGACAAGCGATATTAATCAGATACAAAATGCCATCAATCTGGTGCTTAGATTGTTATTACGATCACCTTTTATTGTATTTGGATCCATGATAATGGCTTTTACCATCGATGTGAAGGCAGCATTGGTATTTGTGGTTACAATTCCGATATTATCCATTGTCGTATTTGGAGTTATGTTGATTACGAAACCATTATATAAAAAGGTTCAGAATAATCTGGATCAGATTCTGAGAATCATGAGAGAAAATCTCTCCGGGGTAAGAGTAATCAGAGCTTTTCGTCAAGAACAACGGGAGATAAAGCAATTCAGAGAGGCCAATGATAGTCTGACCGATGCGCAGAAGTATGTCGGGAGATTCTCGGGACTGTTGAATCCCTTAACCTATATCATAATAAATGCATCGATTATTATACTGATCTGGGTTGGTGCAATCCGAGTAGACAGCGGAGTATTGACCCAGGGGCAGTTGATTGCCTTATATAATTATATGTCTCAGATTCTGGTGGAGTTAATAAAACTAGCCAATCTGATTATGAGTATTACGAAAGCACTTGCTTGTGCTAATCGAGTTAGTAATATATTCGAAATCAAGAACAACAAGGAAGAAGGGACGATAATAGAACCGGTCGATTACGATTATGCGGTCGAGTTTAAAAACGTTAGCTTTCAATACAGTGAAGCAGGGGAGGAAGCATTAACCGGGTTATCATTTCAAGTAAAAAATGGAGCGACGGTTGGTATCATTGGAGGTACGGGCTCCGGGAAAAGCTCACTGGTGAATCTGATACCCGGATTTTATGATGTGACTGATGGTGAGGTATTGATCAAAGGAAGTAATGTAAAAGAGTATACACGAGATGCAATAAATCAAATCGTTTCAATTGTACCGCAAAAGGCTCAGCTTTTTGCTGGTAGTATACGGGAGAATCTAATTCTGGGAAATAAGGATGCAACCGAAGAAGAGCTTTATAAAGCACTGGAAATCTCTCAGGCGCTGGAATTTGTACAGGAAAAAGAAGGAAAACTTGATGCTATTATCGAACAAGGAGGAAAGAACTTATCCGGAGGTCAACAGCAGAGACTTACAATTGCACGAGCACTTGTGAAAGGAGGAGATATTCTTATCCTGGATGACAGTGCGTCTGCGCTGGACTTTGCAACAGATGCAAAGCTGAGAAAAGCAATCAGAGAAATGGATGCAAAACCGACCGTATTTATTGTTTCACAAAGAGCCTCTACCATCCTTCATGCTGATCAGATAATCGTAATGGATAACGGCAGAATAGTAGGAATGGGAAGACATGAGGAATTACTGACAGACTGCGATATCTATCAGGAGATATATTTTTCTCAGTTTGAAAGGAAGGCGGTTAACGAATGAGTGAGACGAAGAAGGTAAAAGGGAATAGAACGGTAATGATGACTACGATGAAGAAACTGATGGTTCGCATGAAAAAATATCGTCTATTGATCCTCATTACAATCATTATGGCTGGCTTTACAGTAGCCACCTCCTTGTACATACCGGTATTAATCGGAGATGCGATAGATTACATCGTTGACAGTAAAAGGGTAGAATTTGCAATGGTATTACCTATCCTTGCAAAGATAGCCGTGATTATTTGTCTGACAGGGATATCCCAGTGGATCATGAATCTCTGTAATAACAAAATTACATTTCATGTAACTAAGGATGTCCGAAACGAAGTGATGGAGAAAATTGAAATCTTACCTTTGCAATACATTGATGGACATTCCCATGGAGATATTGTGAGCCGCGTGATTGCGGATGTCGATCAGTTCGCGGAAGGTCTTCTGATGGGATTTACTCAATTTTTTACCGGGATAGTCACGATCCTTGGTACGATTGGATTTATGTTCTCTATCAACGTAACGATTTCCTGCCTGGTTGTGCTTTTAACACCGGTATCTTTATTCGTAGCAAGATATATTGCAAAGCATACCTACTCTATGTTTCGGCAGCAATCAGAAATCAGAGGAGAGCAGACAGCCCTGATTAATGAGATGATCAGTGGGCAAAAAGTAGTAAAGGCTTTTGGATACGAAGGAGAAGCATTAAAACGGTTTGACGAAATTAACCAAAGACTGGAAGCAAGCTCACGTAAGGCAGTCTTTTATTCCTCGATCACGAATCCGTCTACCAGGTTTGTCAATAGTCTTGTTTATGCGGGAGTTGCGATCAGTGGGGCGATAATTGCCTTATCCGGAAGGCTCAGCGTCGGACAATTATCCTGCTTTTTAAGCTATGCGAATCAATATACAAAGCCTTTTAATGAAATCTCGGGAGTTATTACAGAGCTGCAGAATGCACTGGCCTGTGTAGCAAGAATTTTCGAATTGATTGATGAAGAACCGCAGCCTCCTGAGGCTAAGGACGCGATGAATCTCTCTAACGTGGTGGGAGAAGTGAGCCTTTCCCATGTGGATTTTTCCTATGATACAGAGAAAAGTCTGATACAAGATTTCGATCTTAAGGTGAAGGGTGGACAACGTGTAGCGATTGTAGGGCCGACCGGCTGCGGCAAGACAACGTTGATCAATCTTCTCATGCGCTTTTATGATGTGAACTCAGGAACGATAAAGGTGGATCAGAAGGATATTACGAACCTTACCAGAGGGAGCCTTCGCAGTGCATATGGAATGGTGCTTCAGGATACCTGGCTTAAAACCGGTACCATTCGGGATAATATAATTATAGGGAAACCGGATGCAACTGAGGAAGAGATTATAGAGGCAGCCAAGGCTGCATATTCCTATAGCTTTATTAAACGGTTACCCAAGGGCTTTGATACCTTGATCACAGAGGATGGTGGGAACCTGTCACAGGGTCAGAAGCAGCTCTTATGTATCACCAGAGTAATGTTATGCCTTCCACCTATGTTAATCCTTGATGAAGCAACCTCCTCCATCGATACCCGGACTGAGCTTAAGATTCAGAATGCTTTTGCCAGAATGATGGAGGGTAGAACAAGCTTTATCGTTGCCCACAGACTTTCCACGATTCAGTCAGCCGACATTATCCTGGTTATGAAGGATGGAAGGATTGTCGAGCAGGGAAGCCACAGCACCTTACTTAAACAGAATGGTTTTTATGCTAAGTTGTATTATAGCCAATTTGCAGTCTGAAGTAACGCATATACGAATTTAACCTTGCAAAGTAGAATTTACTTTGGCATTTTACTTTTAACTTTGCATCCTTTAACATTATACAAACTTTTTTACAAACGTTTTTACAAAAAATATTGACATGGACCTAACTCCAAGGATTAACCTATTTGTGTGATACATGAATTGCTGCTTTCCTAGGTCGATCGAGTTGAAGCAGTATAGGTATAAGAAAATAGTGATTTCAATTTTTATTATAAGGAGGTAGTCAAATGGAATATGTAAAGTTTGGTAATACCGGTATGGATGTATCAAGATTGTGTGTGGGAGCAATGGGCTTCGGCGATGTGACTACAGGCTTTCATCAATGGGTCATTGACGAGGATAAATCACGGGGATTGGTTAAGCTGGCATTGGACCAGGGAATTAATTTTTTTGATACAGCGAATATCTATTCCAAGGGTACCAGCGAGATGTATTTAGGGAAGGCGTTAAAGGATTATGCAAATCGAGACGAGATCGTACTCGCCACCAAGGTCTGGGGTAAGATGCATGAGGGGCCGAACGGAGGAGGATTATCAAGAAAATCAATTCTGAGTGAAATCGATAAGAGCTTACAACGGCTGGGAACAGATTATGTTGACCTTTATATCATCCATCGGTGGGATTATAATACCCCGATTGAAGAGACAATGGAAGCTTTGAATGATGTCATACGAATGGGTAAGGCAAGATACATCGGAGCCTCTGCCATGTATGCATGGCAATTTCAGAAGGCTCTTTACACCGCTGAGAAGCATGGGTGGAGCAGGTTCGTATCGATGCAGAATCATTTAAATTTGATTTACCGTGAGGAAGAAAGAGAGATGTTGCCTCTTTGTAGATCGGAAAAGATCGCAATCACTCCTTACAGTCCTCTTGCAGGAGGAAAATTAACCAGAGATTTATCAGAAACCACCTTCCGAGGTGAGACGGACACAGTAATGAAGATGAAGTACGGTCATGCAGAGGAACAGGATCGCACTATCATTAGCCGGGTTGCTGAGCTCGCGGATCGATATCATGTAAATCGCGCACAGATTGCACTGGCTTGGCTGCTTCAAAAAGATGGTGTCACTGCTCCGATCGTCGGTATTACTAAGGAAAATCATATAACCGATGCGGTGAAAGCACTTGAGATTAAATTATCCCATGAGGATGTGACTTATCTGGAAGAAACCTATGTACCACACAAGGTTGTAGGTGCACAATAATACAACATATCGCCTGCCAAAACGCAGTAATTTGCTATGCTTTTGGCAGGCGTTTCTTATGCTCCCATCCGAAGGTAATATTACAGATTGTATCTGTCAAGAGTTCATTTTATAGCTCGTTATTAATCTATTAGAACAAGAATAAAATGGAAGGAAATGCATTTGAACAGTGTAGGCATAAAACAATTGAAATATATTTTTCGTCCTTCAGGTTTTTATTGGCAGCATGAATCCCTTTTGTTTGCAGATAATAATAAAAAATCAAGAAGGGAGTTAATTATATGCCATTAAAGCGCAGTACGCGTAATTCGAACAATACCAGTATCAATACAGAGAAAACAACTACAAATAGCACAAACGAAAATACTAATAATAATTCAGCAGGTAAAAAGGAGAATTCTGCAAAGCAAAAGAATGATCCTTATTATTCCTGGTGGTAGGCAGCTGCAGTGTTGCCCCAGAAAGACCTTGCTATTTTGAAGGCAAAGAATTATAGTATTATCGAAGGTGCCAAGGAAACTCGGTGCAGGTTCACAGCAAATTACTTGAGATAAGGATGAGGTTGAAACATGAAAATGGATGAAAATAAAGTGGAAGCAATATTGAATAAATATAATAAGGCAATTCGCAATGCAGGTGCCTTTTTTCTCGAAGTGGATGATAAGGAGCTATTTATTACCGATTCCTGCGAAGGAGTTGATATGGTACCTCTGAATAGGGAAATGTGTCTGGAACTATCAAATATGTTTCGTGAGCTGGCAGAAAGCATATTGTAATGCCAGGTTCATAATACGGAGAGATGGATATGGAGCAGGAGATCGACGAAGGGAATAAAATCATCCATATTAAATGTACGGAAGAAGAAAAGGATAGGCTTATCGCGGAATTATCTGCTTATTTGTACGATTATCAATTCCACTTTATTATCACTGATGAGGAGCATAAATAATAGTTCTGTGTATGGAGTGTATAGGAGGAAAAGCCTGTGTCCAATAGAATAAATACCCCGGATCAGAGTCCGGTAAAACGAAAGAATAACGGATGCGCAGAGAAAAGCATTACCGGTGAAGATATGAATAAGTATAAAAATGCATTGGATCGTAGTAGGAGCTATGTGAGCGGTGATGAGGATCGATCCTCTTCCAGTCATCAGTTCACAGAGAAGCCATCGGAAAAATAGTATTACTTTAGGATGCAACACAAAAGAGGAGGAAATAGATGGATAATCTATATAATATGGTAATGGAATCGGCGGATTATATAAAAGCAAATACAAATCATACACCGAGGGTAGGAATAATTCTCGGGTCTGGCCTTGGAGCATTAGTAAATAATATTGAGCAACAAGAAATTATCCCGTATACTCAAATACCGAACTTCCCAAGATCGACGGTGGAAGGACATGCGGGATGTATGATATTAGGAAAGCTACATGGTGTGGAGGTACTCGCAATGCAGGGCCGCTTCCACTATTTTGAGGGCTACTCGATGAAAGAGGTAGCTTATCCGGTCTATGTGATGAAGCAGCTTATGATAGAGACATTGATCATTACCAATGCTTGCGGGGGGATCAATCCTTCCTTCGAACCGGGAGATCTGATGATCTTAACGGATTTTATTAATCTGATGCCCGGTAACCCCTTAATCGGCTTAAATGATGAACGGTTCGGACCGCGTTTTCCTGATATGACAGAACCATATAAGCATTCACTCATAGCATTAGCCAAATCCGTAGCAAAGGAGCTGCAGATTCCCTATAAGGAAGGCGTTTATGCGGGATTTATGGGACCATATTATGAGACAGCAGCAGAGATTAGGATGATCGGGAAGAATGGGGCGGATGCCGTAGGCATGTCAACGGTCCCGGAGACTATCGTCGCAAATTATCTCGGTATGAAGGTTTTGGGTATTGCCTGCATAACCAATATGGCGACCGGTATACAGAAAGTCAGACATTCTCATGATAGAGTGATCGAGACAGCGAACAAAGCTTCCAGGCTATTCTGCGTTTGGCTTGAGGCCATCATAAAAGAATTGCAAAATTCATAATTCATAATGAAAAATGATTATCATAGAAAGGGGATGCAGCAGCATCCCTTTTCTTTTACCGGGTATTCGGAAAACCGGATAACACCGGCTCCCCCCGTTATCTGAGAAGTCTGCTATACCAACGGTAGGATTCGATGGTATTCTTTCCCACCCTGTTTTATGCAACGTAGCATTGAGCAGGCAGCTTCCTCCATGGTGGAACAGTCGGCATCCGTACAGATGCTTGCAGAGATCTGTGAACATTTATCCGGGTTGTCAGCAACATTAAGATCAGCAGTTTCACGTTTGATCCTATAAACTTTTTGTAACGCTATGTAAAAAGAGGTGCTGCATTTGCGGCACCTCTTTTTACATTATTTTGTGGGCTTACCTTCCCTGACAGGAACCTCACTGGGGATATCCGGTGTCGCAGTAGCGGGATGAGGATTTGGCACTACGGAGCTGTCACCATAATTTACATCATTCTCTGTAGTGATATTGCGCCCTCCATCCTCCATAGAAACCGAAGTATTGCTGTCATTGCCATAATCCATAAGTTTAATCTCCTTTATCCTGCTGCAATTGTTTCTGGTAATTTGAACTGCTTGATCAGGCTGTATGAGATCATTTAATACTCAATTACTTCTGATACAGCAAGTCTGTTCTGTTAGTATGTGTATCAGCCGATAGAATATACAGGCAATGATGGCGAATAGTTCAGGCCTTGTATCATGAAAACAAGCTCTTGATTTAATATTTCGATGTGATAAACTAATTTATGCTTGGTTCTATTATTTGCTGTGACGGAATCTATGTCTGCAGCTACAGTACGTAAGTACAAGGAGAGAAAACATGATTAACAGTGAGATTTTAGAGATAAGAAAGCAAATGAAACATGAAAACTGCGCGATCACCAAGGTGAGCGGTTGCTATATTGACGGTGAGAAGACCATTAAAACTAAATTCACCGAATCTTTTCTCTGTTTACCGGAAGAGGAAACCTTCAAATATTTTGAAATTTTTAAGAAAGCTCTATCCGGAACCATTGGCAAGAATTTGATTAACATGGAATTTCCGCTGGAGACGGAATTCAATGGAGGAACCCAGGAATTTTTATTGAAGCTTCGGGACAGCGAACTCAAGGACGAGGTAATGCTGGATGAGTTTTTTGAGAAGGTGATACAGGCTTATGATTATCCAGGCAATTACCTTATATTGATAGTCTACGCCGCCTATGATGTACCCGGTAAGACAAATGACAAGCTTATGATGGAGGATGCTTCTGATGAAGTATATCGATACATATTATGTTCCATCTGCCCGGTAAATCTGTCGAAACCCGGACTCAGCTATCACGAGGAATTGAATCAGATTGGTAAACGCATTCAGGATTGGGTTGTAGGAATGCCAAATAACGGCTTCTTATTTCCTGCATTCAACGATCGCAGTACGGATATCCATAGTATCCTGTATTATTCCAAGGATTCGGAGGAACTGCATGATGATTTTGTGAATCAGCTATTTGGATGTACGGTTCCCATGTCTGCAGGCGGACAGAGAGAAAGTTTTCAGATGCTGATTACGGAAACTCTGGGGGAAGAATGCGAATATGAGATTGTTCGCAATATTCACGAAAAGCTAAATGACATTCTGGAGGAACATAAGCTGAAAGAAATCCCAGAACCTCTTACACTTGATAAAAATGAAGTGAAAAGCATCTTCGCCGAAAGCGGCGTGGAAGAAGAGAAACTGGCAGAGTTTGAGAAAAACTACGAAAAGGTTACCGGAGAAAATACCACTTTGATGGCGGCCAATGTAGTGAATACCAGATCCTTTGAGGTTAAGACACCGGATGTTGTAGTAAAGGTGAATCCGGAGAGGGTGGATCTGGTGCAGACCAAGCTGGTAGACGGACGCAAATGTCTTGTAATCGAGATCACAGATCAGGTCGAGGTTAATGGTATTTTGGTGAAACCGACGATTTAATATTCCTTCGACCGATCATTTTTTCGGAGGAACCATGATAGTAAAGAATTCGAAGGCAGTTACACCGACGACAATTATACGGTGGCTTATTGTTACTTTTCTGTTGCTGATTCTTTCGCAAGTTCATGTGCAGGCAGAAGCTTCTATCCTTACTTCAATACGAAATTCAGATAGTGAGAAGTCTTATTTTATTGTGACTGTGAAGCGAAACCGGCTGTATATAGAGGGAAGGACGATAGAAGAAGCCACCGAGTTTTATTGTTTATTACGGGGACCTCAGCAAGGCAGTATCAATCACAATATAGATTTATGGCTGCCACCTTACCAGATGTTGATCCATATTGATGCAACCGTTGTCCAGAAAGCGGACTCCTTCTAATTCAAGCATTCGGCGTTGAACCCCTGAACCGAAGATGCTATCCGGAGATAGACTGCCGTCTTTCCTTACTACACGATGACAAGGTAGATTTAGCTCGCTGGGAGCGTTGTGCATTGCATAGCCAACGATGCGGGAGGCCCGGGGTCTGCCAAGGATTGCAGCTATCATCCCGTATGTCATAACGGAACCCTCCGGTATGGAGCCTACGACTTGATATACCTCTTGAAAAAAACCTTGATTTGACGATGCCATGATTTTAACCTCCATTATACATTAGGGATAGATATAATATACAACCCGTGAATTTCGATGGCAAGAGATAGATAATTCTTTCAGAGGTTGCGTATTCTATCATAAGCAAAAGATTAGTATGGACAGGAGCTAGCCTAATGAAAAAAGATATGAAGTTCTATTTGAAATTATTTGCATCCACCTTCTACCTCAGTGCTTTTACCTTCGGGGGAGGATATGTCATCATCTCCCTGATGAGGAAGAAGTTTGTGGATCAATATCGATGGATTGAGGAGAACGAAATGCTGGATCTAACCGCCATCGCTCAATCTACTCCGGGGGCAATTGCAGTGAACGCTTCCATTCTTGTAGGCTATCGTATGGCAGGAATACCGGGAGCACTCCTCACTGTCTTTGGTACAGTGCTGCCTCCATTGATCATTCTATCAGTTATCTCGGTTGCCTATACGGCTTTCCGGGACAATATTATGGTGGGCTATGCTCTTCAGGGAATGCAGGCGGGTGTGGCAGCAGTCATCATAGATGTAGTCATTAATATGATTAAAAACATATTAAAAGAAAAGAAGCTGTTTCCGATCTTTTTGATGCTGGCAGCATTTATCGCAGCATTTGCTTTCGATGTCAGCGTAATTATAATTATTCTGGTATGCGGAATCTTAGGTGCAATATCAATCTACTATGCTTCTCATTTGGAGAAGAAGGGAGGTAAGGTATGATTTTACTTTCTTTATTTTGGAGCTTCTTTCAGATCGGTTTGTTCAGCATTGGCGGAGGCTATGCCGCGCTGCCGCTGATACAAAACCAGGTAGTTGATA
The DNA here is from genome assembly GCA_023415055.1 of Bacillota bacterium. GTDB lineage: Bacteria > Bacillota > Clostridia > Lachnospirales > Lachnospiraceae > Mobilitalea. The sequence continues at coordinate 25,238 of JAEZLZ010000043.1, forward strand.
TTCACAATTGGCTAACGATGACCGAGTTTGCCGATGTAATTACCTTGTCTCAGATGACACCGGGACCGATTGCGATCAATGCCGCGTCCTTCGTAGGAATCCGTATGGGAGGAGTGCCAGGAGCGATCGTTGCAACTATGGGCTGTATTACACCATCCGTAATTCTTTCCTTGATCTTAGCCTATGTTTATTATCGATACCGGGGACTGAAAACCTTTCAAGGTATTATGAGTGGCTTACGACCGGCGGTGGTTGCATTGATCACTTCAGCCGGTATTTCCCTGGTATTGCTGGCTTTCTTTCGTGGTGAGTCAGCCACTACAGATATCTCCAAGATGGATCTTCTGTCAGTTGGGATTTTTACGGTCGCATTGTTTATCCTTCGTAAATGGAAGGTGAGTCAGATTGCGATTATGGTTGGAGCAGGAATTCTTGGACTTTGTATCTATCCTTTCATAGCATAATATGGAACAGTGCGCCCGCCGGGCGCACTTATCAGGGGCTTTTCCGATGCATGGAGAAGCCCTTTCTAAACGACATCTTAACACGAAACATTTTATTGTTTCATCTTGTATTATCTATTTGAAATAATATCCATAATACAATATAATCGATTACATAGGTGAGGTGACGAACAATGAATCAAAATATTTTAATCGTAGATGATGAAACTGAAATAGCAGATCTACTAGAGCTTTATTTAAAGAATGAAGGATATCAGGTATATAAATTCTATACAGGAAACGCTGCGCTGGAATGTATACGTACGACACAGATTGATCTGGCGATATTAGATATTATGCTACCGGATACGGATGGGTTCAGCATCTGTCAGAGGATACGTGAGCATTATTTTTTTCCGATTATTATGCTTACCGCTAAGGTAGAAGATATTGATAAAATAATGGGGTTAACGTTGGGTGCGGATGATTATATTACAAAACCCTTTAATCCGCTTGAGGTAGTAGCCCGGGTTAAGACTCAACTGAGACGATATATGAGGTATAACCCACTATCGGAGACTACGACTCAGTTAAATGATGAGCTGGATATACGGGGATTGGTGATAAACCGGAACACCCATAAATGTACTCTTTTCGGAAATACTTTGCCGTTGACTCCGATTGAATTCTCTATCCTTTGGTATCTGTGTGAGCACAGAGGTAAGGTGGTATCCTCCGAGGAGCTCTTTGAAGCGGTTTGGGGCGAGAAATATCTGGACAATAACAATACAGTAATGGCTCATATCGGTAGGTTGCGGGAGAAGATGAAGGAGTCCTCCAGAAATCCAAGATTTATTAAAACTGTATGGGGAGTGGGGTATCAAGTTGAATAATCGGGTGAGTAGATTTCGAAGAACACTTTCTTTTAAGATCTTGGGCCGATTTGCAGCCGCAATTTCGACTTATATTCTTATTATGCTGTTATTATTCTTTGCAGCTCGATTTGTGCTGACACAATTTACCTGGTATCGCGGTGATCCACTATATGAGATTTTCCATTGGATATCGAATCATGCTGATATTATTTTGTTCTTCTTTGGAGCTTTGGGTTTTATCGTAATCTTTTTATATCAATGGTTACGTACGCTCGGGTATTTGGAGAACATTATCGAGGCTACGCAGAATATATATGACTCGAAGGAGGAATTGATTGTTTTGCCCACGGATCTGAAAGAGGTCGAGAATCGAATGAATCAGATCAAAATCAGTGTTCGTGAGAATGAGCGTGCAGCAAGAGAAGCAGAGCAGAGAAAAAATGATCTTATCGTATATCTGGCACATGATCTGAAAACACCTCTGACTTCGGTGATCGGTTATCTGACGCTGTTGCGGGATGAGAATAAAATCTCTGAGGAGCTACGTGAGAAATATCTCTCCATTGCTCTTAATAAAGCGGAAAGACTGGAAGATCTGATTAATGAGTTCTTTGAAATAACACGCTTTAATTTATCGAATCTTACTTTAGAGTTAAGTCGCGTTAATTTTACCAGGATGCTGGAGCAGATTACGTATGAGTTTCAACCTATGCTGGCGGAGAGGGGTTTGCGTTGTGAGCTTACCGTACCACCGGAACTTGAGATACGATGTGACGTGAATAAGATGCAGCGAGTGTTGGATAATTTAATTCGTAATGCCATTAATTACAGCTTCCTTAACGACTCAATTGAAATTACAGTGACTCGGGAGAAGGGGACCGTTACACTGCAATTTGTGAATCATGGCAATACGATACCACCTGATAAGCTGAATCGGATCTTCGAACAATTTTATCGCCTGGATACCGCTCGTACGTCGGTTACTGGAGGAGCTGGTCTCGGCCTTGCTATTGCCAAGGAGATCGTGGAGCTTCATAAAGGAACGATCACTGCCTTCAGCGAAAATGAAACCGTTCGCTTCACCATCATACTGCCGGAGCTATTGTAAGAGAATTGTAAGAATTTCGACGGAAAAAATGAGATATTTTTTTACGCTTTGCGGATAAAAAGCATTCCTTGTTTTGATATGATCTGGATATCAAAATAAGGAATGCTTTTTTGTGTGCGCGTGTGTCCGGCGAAGCTGGACCACACATCTTATTTCATTTGAGAGGAGAAAAAAATGAGTCAAAAAAAGATAGCAGTTTTATTCGGAGGATGCTCCAGTGAGTATCCGGTATCCCTGCAATCCGCATATGCAATTATCTCAAATATGAATCCCGAGCAATATGAGAAAATTTTAATCGGTATTACGAAAGAGGGGAACTGGTATCGTTACTATGGCAGTGAAGACAGCATAATGGATGATACCTGGCACCAGAAAACAGAGGAATGTATCCCGACTATGGTATCCCTAAACCGCAACGATCACGGTATAGTTGAGATATTTAAGAATTATATTAAACGAACAAAGTTAGATGCAGTATTTCCAGTACTGCATGGTAAGAATGGTGAAGATGGCACCGTACAGGGTTTATTTGAATTAGCTGATATACCTGTGATCGGATGTAGGACTCTATGTTCCGCTTTATGTATGGATAAGGATCGAGCTCACAAGCTTGTTGCACAGGCAGGGATCCATATACCAAGGTCGTTGGTTCTAACCGCTCCGGTCGAAGGAAAGCAGCTGCAACAGATGGTCAGTGAGCTTGTATATCCCTTATTTGTAAAACCGGTGAAGGCTGGATCCTCTTTCGGGATAACAAAAGTAAATCATAAAAGATACTTATCAGGGGCAGTAAAGCATGCGTTCGAATACGACAATGAAGTGATTATCGAAGAAAATATCGAAGGCTTTGAGGTGGGTTGTGCGGTAATGGGTAACATGGAGCTGACGATGGGAGAGGTGGATGAGATTGAGGTGAACTCAAATTTCTTTGATTTTACCGAGAAGTATACGTTAAATAGTTCAAAGATTCATATGCCGGCAAGAATTGATAAAACCACATCTGATAGGATAAAGGAAGCAGCTGCTCTGATTTATAGGACCCTCGGCTGTACAGGCTTTGCCAGGGTGGATCTGTTTTTAACCCCGAAGGGCGAGATTGTCTTTAATGAAGTGAATACGATTCCGGGGTTCACTTCTCACAGCCGATATCCGAATATGATGAAAGGAATCGGGCTATCCTTTGACACGATTTTGGACAGGCTGATTGTACTGGGGATGGAAAAATGACGGAATTGATAATAGTTCAGGAAGACATTTATCATGGCAGCCTAATCTTGATTAATAAAAATCATGCTTATCGGGACACAAAGAAAAACCTGTCACTTGTCCCGGCGGATGAGGATTATCCGGAGGTTCTTATGGAATGTAAGGCTTCGTCCGTATTGACAAGATTAGTGAAGGACTCCGGGTGTGAGAAGGAGATTATTCCGGTCAGCGGGTATCGAAATCTCCATATTCAATGTGAGATTTATCAGAATTCCTTGTTGGAGTACGGACAGGAATTTACTGAGAAGTATGTTGCGCTTCCAAATCACAGCGAACATCAGACCGGGCTTGCGATTGATCTGGCGATGCGACAACCGGATATTGACTTTATCCGACCCTATCTGCCCTACGAAGGAATATACGGATGCTTTCGCAGTAAAGCTCCGGATTATGGCTTCATTGAGCGTTATCAGGAAGGAAAGGAGGAGATTACAGGAATTGCGCATGAGCCGTGGCATTTTCGCTATATTGGTTACCCTCATTCGAAATTTATGGCTGAAGAAAGAATCTCCCTGGAAGAATACGTTGACCTGGTCAAAGATTATCCTTATCAGAAAAGGCACCTGACTATGCGTCAAGGCAGGCAGAGGATTGAGATATTCTTTCTTTCTCCGGAGGAAGCGGGTTCGAAGATCAATCTGCCTGACCATACTTTGGTTCAAAAATCCGGAAACAATGTGGACGGTGTAATAATTACTATGTGGAGGGATGAACATGATTAAATGGAAGGCAGCCTCCACTAGGGAACTGCCCGGACGAGCATGGCTTGAGATCAACCTGGCTAATCTGCGACATAATGCAATTCAATTACAGAAACTGATGCCACAGGGCAGTGAATTGATGGGCATCATAAAAGCCAATGCCTACGGGCATGGTGCAAAAGAGGTTTCAAAAGAATTATCGAGCATCGGGGTAAAGAGCTTCGGTGTTGCTACAATTGATGAGGGAATTGCGTTAAGAAAACAAGGCTTAAAGGGCGAGATACTGGTTCTTGGGTATACAGATATAAAACGATCCAAGGAGCTGATCCATTATCGACTGACTCAAACGGTGATTGATTATGATTATGCCTGCCGGTTGAATAGGATGGCACGTAAACCGATACAAGTTCATGTCAAAATTGATACCGGCATGCATCGAATCGGAATTCGAGCGGAGGAAGCTGAACAGGTGCAGGAAATCTTTCATATGAATATGCTAAGGGTTTGTGGAATATTCACTCATCTGTGCGTTGCAGACAGTAGAAATGAGTCGGATATCGCATATACACAGAAACAGATCGCGAGCTTTTATAACTTACTGGAGCAGCTGAAACAACAGGGGGTTATACTGCCGAAGATTCATATCCAAAGTTCCTATGGTTTGCTTAATTATCCTGAGCTGCAATGCGATTATGCGAGAATCGGGATCGCGCTCTACGGCTGCTTAAGCAGCGGTAAAGATGTGACCAAAGAACAGCCGAGATTGAAACCGGTCATGGAATTAAAATCAAGAATAGCGTTGATACGTGACGTTGCCGAGGGGGAAGAGGTAGGTTACGGAAGAGACTTCACTGCACTGAGAAATTGTAAGATAGCACTGCTTCCGATTGGCTACGCCGACGGATTACCAAGGTCCCTTTCCGGTGAAAATGCCAAGGTATTATTACACGGACAACAGGCCCCAATGATAGGACGTATTTGTATGGATCAATTGATGATCGATATTACTGATGTACCGGAAGTGGTTCCTGGAGATATCGTTACCATAATCGGTCAGGAAGGAAAAGATGAAATCTCAGCTATGGACATCGCAGCAGAGGCTGGCAGTATTACAAATGAATTATTAAGTCGGTTGGGTACGCGGTTAGAAAGAATCTATCTTTAAGGGGTCTTGGGTAACTCCAATTAGTTGTTAACGGAGAAATTAATATATTTGTAATAATATTTTAAAGATTGCATACGAGTAAACAGCTATCATATGTTCTTCTGTATGCCTCATATAAGAAGTGTGAAGATCTCTTGTAGAACCCTTTAAAATAAAGGGGTTTAGAATTGTTTTGCTGACCTTATCATTGGGATATTTTGAAAGATATTAGCATTATATGGTAAGTCTGTTTCCCGATACTACCAAAAACAAGGTAAGACTTGTGTCTAACACCAATATCTAACTATTGAACCCCTATGGCCTATGTGTTACTCTAAGGAAGCAGCAGATAGACACCATTAAGGAGGTACAAAAAATGAAAAGATTTATCGTAGCATCAGTATGTACACTAGGGTTGACACTATTGGGCGCATTTGGTAATTACCAAAATTCATCAGCTTTATCGAATGAACTGAATGCAGTAAAACAAACTACAAATGTAGAACAAGATATTACAAACTCAAATAGCCAACAGAGTCTTCCGATTGCAACTACCGCAGTAAAAGGAGCGACAGTTGTAAATACAGATAAAAATGAAGTAAAAGCAGTAAAAGCTTCTTCCGAGAAAAAGTCCAAAGTAAAAAAGGACAAGAAAAAAAGCAATAAGAACAATAACAAGAAAGCAGCAAGCAAGAAAAGCAACAGCAGCGTTAAAGGCGCAAGTACTCAGGACTTAACCTATAAGAATATTGATTTATCAAAATGTAAATCAGTAAAAGAAGTAGTGATTAAGCTCCAGCAGAATGGCTGTAATAATATAAATGTTGGTAACATCAAGAATATTAAAGGCTTAGAAGATGTATTGGCATATATTAAGCAGTATGGCTCACAGCAGGCACCGACAACAACACCGGCACCGACTACCAAGCCAACACCGACTACCAAGCCGACGCCTACAACAGAACCTACTCCGACGAAAACACCCACATCTTCGACCCAGAACCCCTCAGATCTTAGCAGCTATGCTGATCAGGTATTAAAATTGGTGAATCAGGAGCGTGCAAAAGCAGGATTATCAGCCTTAACAACAAATTCAACCTTGTCCGCAGCAGCAAATAAGCGTGCGAAGGAAACGGTACAGTCCTTCTCCCATACCAGACCGGATGGAACCAGCTTTGCAACGGTACTGAAGGAATATAATATTTCATATCGTGCAGCAGGCGAAAATATTGCATACGGACAGAAAACTCCTCAGGAGGTTGTGACAGGATGGATGAATTCACCCGGCCACAGAGCAAATATCCTGAATTCAAGTTACGGTAAGATCGGTATCGGTGTTTATAAGTCCAATGGAGTTATTTACTGGTCTCAGTTATTTACAAACTAAGCATTGAACTGATCGATTATCATTTATGAAATAAATATTGATAGAAAAGGGTGTCGCACAAAAAATGTGTGGCACCCTTTTCGATTAAAGCAACATTCTCCTTGATGCGGAAACTTTCTCTGGTTTTTGGTAGCGAAAGTGGAGTTTTATACGCAATCAGGTGATACTGCTATATAGGTATAAAAATTCTAAACTACAATCTTTCCTTACATTTGAGGATATTTACCTGTAATACAAAATATAATGTGAATAATGAGAGATTTACGAAGTTGTTTCGTAATCATAGGTGGTTGCTTGTGGGGAATAGAATAACAGATACAGTGAAAGAGTTGAGAGAATATCGTTTTCTGCCATATTATAATGATAAGAACGAGCAAAGATATGTTAATTACAAACAGGCAAACCGTGAAATGAGCTGGGAGGATATCATTACCCGGGTAGAGATCGGATTAGATCATGATTATTATACACAGGTCGGACAGATTAGCTGCCCGGATCTGATAACAGTTCTTGTGAACAAGTACCGCATGCTGGATGGAGAGTATATTCCAGGAGACCTAGAAGTGATAAAGTCCGAATATAACAGCCATACGCTGATGCTTCGCCATGATGCTCGAATTGCCTTTGAGAAGATGTGTGATGCTGCTCTGCAGGAGGGTATGCAGTTAAAGGCAATCTCGACCTTTCGCAGTTTTCTCTATCAGAAGCAGGTTTACTATAGATACTGGACGAATGAGGTATCACTTCCGGATTACCAGTCTAGAAGAGATAGGGTATCGGCAAGAGCGGGACATAGTGAACACCAGACTGGATTGGCAGTGGATATTAATGACCTGGAACAAACTTTTGCAGAGACACCGGAAGGAGTATGGCTTGCGAAGCATTGTTACGAATATGGATTTATTCTTCGTTATCCGAAAGGAAAAGAAGAAATCACCGGTTATGATTATGAACCCTGGCATTTTCGCTATTTTGGTCAGGAACTGGCTGAAGAGATACATCTTACTGGATTAACCTATGATGAATTTTATGTTAGATATCTTAAAAAGGAATTACGTTAAGAGAAATGAAAAGAATGAGCTTATATTATTCGTAGAATGATAACATTAAAAAAGGATCACATCCGCTGTTCAAACATGAGTGACAGCAGATTTAAATCCTTTTTCTTTTTCAACAATGATTTTATATTAAGAAGTCCTGGACTATGTACGATATCAGATCAGGTTATCTCCGTACAACCTGTAATAACCTTGAGGAAAACCACATACAGGACATATCTCCGGTGCACATAAGCCGCTTAAAATATTGCCGCATTGCATACAAATCCACAATGTCTCTTCCGGTTTACAAAACAATTCACCGCGAACCAGATTTTCACGTAATGTTTGAAATCTTAAACCGTGGTTTAATTCTATGTTTGCAATGCCGTTAAACAGAGCAGCAATATCATTGTAGCCCTCCTCCCTGGCGACCCTGGCATATTCGCGGTACACATTATTGCCTACATCATTTTCATATGTAATACATGCAGCTAGATTCTCATCAGTATTAGGCAGGACCGAGTTGTTGAGCTGCCTCAGCCATATTCTGGCATGCTCCTTTTCATTTCTGGCAGTATTTTCGAATACAGTTGCAATTTCGATATAATTCTCAAGCCGTGCTTGGTCAGCATATAGAAGATAGCGTGTATTCACCACTGCCTCGAGATTGTAGGCATTCATTATATTTTGATAGGTCTTGCTCTGTTGAAAATCCATTGCTCCTCCAAATACATATAAACATTTTATAATATCATATGTCCAAGTATGGCTTTTTATCACAAGACCATAGGCTATCTGTTGCATTATCAAAATAATGTAAAAAAAATATAAATATATCCAAGGAATGAGTCAAAGCGACATAAAATCTATTGACATTCCTCCGCTATAGAAGTATCTTAATCTATGGTACTTATTTACTATATTAATAAAACATGGATAATATTTACATATTATGGCATAAATAAATTCTAGCATATAAAAATGGGGGAACTTATATGATGAATATCAATACTATCGCAAAGATGCTATCTGCCATTGCTTTCTTAATCATGGTATCGATTAATGCGCTTGCCAATCTGTTGCCCTTAAACGGAGTGACTACAGGCCAGCTATCGGATTCCTACCCTACTTTGATGACACCTTCCGGTGGTGCTTTTCTTATCTGGACTTTCATCTATGCCTTTCTTGTGATTTATACTGTTGATCAGCTCGGATTATCAAAATCGAAAAGAAAATTGTCTCCGAATTTAGCTAACTATATCCGGGGGTTCTACATAGTATCCTGCTTTTGTAATGCGGCTTGGATTTTTGCATGGCATTTCAGATACATTGCTTTGTCTCTGGTACTAATGATTGCCCTTTTCGTTTGCCTTTACTTTAATAATAAAATCTTATACACAGAAGAATTAACCTTGAAAGAAAAGCTGTTGATCAGACTTCCTTTTGGTGTTTATTTTGGTTGGATTAGCGCGGCAACAGCAGCGAATGCAGCAGTGCTGTTTGTCAGCCTACGTTGGACCGGTTATGGAATACCTGATTATATATGGGCGATAATTGGTATCCTTGTTATTTTAATGATTGCTAGTTACATTACTTTGAAGTACAGTAGCCTGGCTTATGCTGTCGCGGTAATCTGGACTTTTCTGGGATTGTTAGCTAAGCATGCATCGAAAGCTGAGTTGAACGGTAAATATCCTATGATAGTTACCACCTTAATACTTTGTATTATCGTGATGATTGCTGAAATTGGATTTTGTCTATACCGTAAAAGAAAGAACGGATTCATTTGATTAAATATGGTCAATGAGAAAGGAGAGTGATCGGATGATAGAGCTGGTAGAAGCTTCATTATTGTCTGAACAACTAGTGCTTGTCAGACCCTGATATAATGACAGAACAAATCGAGGTTGTTTCAAGGATACATTTCTGATGGAAGGAAAGAATGGGATGCTTATTATTCTTTCCGTCCAACATTATGTGTTCTTTGAAACAACCTCGTTATGCTTCTATCCTTGGTCTCGTCGGATCGCAGTCCGGTTTTCGGACGGTTGGTGTATGTATGGACAACTTGCGAAGGTAATAGCATTCTTCTCTTGACATATGGTCAGCCATGAGGGGCATCAGAGTACCCAGTACTTTATGATCGCTCCGTTTATCACGCAAACCATCCAGATAATCGATGAACTCCAGGATGACTACTGCAGCTTGATCATTTAACCTCAGGAGAGAAGGAAATTCATCCAGTTCAGTCCGCAGAAACCCATTCATCAGCAAGGACTTAAGATATAAATTCTGAAATTGTTCCCTATACTTATTGGCCACGGTGATCAGATCTGCCTCTGCAAAATCAAGTGCAGCGGCGATAGAGGCTGCATGACCAACTGCATCGGATAACCATAGCATATGATCGTGCACAGGGTGCATGCGGAGCGGTATATTGTTAAGAAAGCATTGTATGATATACAGATATTCCTCCAACTCATTCAGCATATCATTATAAAAGGAGGGGGGCAGATTGGTCCTTAAATCGGAGGTGAGTGACATGGCCAGTAGTTCAAGCTTAAAATCCCGTAGCTGCTCAACTGCCTGATATACTTTCTTATCGAATTGTACAGGCTCAGTTTCTTTAAGTGATTGATTGGCTTCTTCGAGCAACTGATCAAAGACTCGAATGAATTTCTGTGCTATCATCAGGTATTCTGTTTCTGTTGGCGCAAGTGAAAAGAAGATAAATCTCGAATGATCACCCAGAATCTGCAACCAGAATCGGTGTTCATAGAGGACGGCTTCTATACTAGATGTACTATTCAAGAGGATGCCTCCTGTAGATGATATTCTATTTCAATATATGCAGGAGACTATTGTATTATTTAGATATTCATTGTTATGTAGGTCTGACAGAAAATTGTATGTGTCAGCCTCGGAAGCCGCGTCCGATAATTTCGCTGGTGTTTGTAATCAATAGGAATGCATCCGAATCTACCTGTCGGATATATTTTCTTAGTTGGACAGCCTGAGATCGGTTCATGACTGTTAGAATGATCATCTTGTCCTTTTCTGTAAAGGCACCCCTTGCATCAAATACGGTTGCGCTACGATGTAATGTGTTAATGATATAATCGCAGATGGGTTTCGGATCAACACAGATAATCGTAAAATATTTATTCAGGTTTAGATTCTCGATTACATCATCCACCAGAGTTGATTTTAGAAATAATCCAAGGATAGACAATAAACCGGTCGTAATACCGAAGACCGGAAATACGGCGACTGTCAATAAGAAGTCTGTGACCAGAAGTGAGCGTCCGATATCAAGGCTGGTATACTTCTTGAGCAGCATTGCGATAACATCGGTACCGCCGGTAGATGCACCGATATTAAATAAGAGTGCGGCACCGACGCTGGGAAGGATTACAGCAAAAGCAAGCTCCAATAACGGCTGATTTGTAAGAGGCTTGTCCAGGGGAACAAGTATTTCGAGTACACGCAGAGATAGGGACAATAACAGACTACCGTACACGGTTCGATTGCCGAAACTTCTTCCTAATAAAAGATACCCAATAATTAACAGGATTACATTAATTACTAAAACGATTGTACCGGAGCTGATATTACTACCGAGAAAAGGATTCAATATAATCGCGATACCCGTAACACCACCGGTGGAGAAATTGTTGGGAAATTTGAAAAAATATACACCGCATACAACCATCATTACTCCGACGGTGATCAAAGTGTATTCCTTAATCTTTTGCAATATTACATTTTGTCGCTTCAAAGCAGAGCCTCCTTCAGTGGTTTAAAAATATTACAAACAAAAGTATATAACAAGGGTTTGAAAAGTCAAGAAAATAAAATTATCAAACAATTAGAAATAATTGTTGCAGATAGGAATATTATGCATTATAATTATTACGATAAATATTGTTGCTGAATACAGAGATATACGGTTAGGCTGTATCAGCAGGTTGCTACTTGGGGATTGATATCCCTGAAGACGAAAGGAGTTGTTTGAATGTTAGATTTTAGAATGGTGGTTTTTGACTAACTTCATATGGGGCATCATTGGCATGAAAATAAATTTGCCAAGGAAGCCGGATAAGTAACCTTTCGTGAATACTATGTTTTTTTGTGGTGGCACACTTTAGGGTGTGTTATTTTTGTATCCAAAAATAAATCATCGCCAAAAGCAGCAATTCAACAAGGCTGCTTTTGGCTATTTTTATGCCCTGAGGAAGATGAATGGTTCGAGAAAATGAATGGAGGAACAAGATGATTGATTTAAGAAATTATGGTTATTCAGAAAGATATGGATTGGAAGAACAGACGGACGGATGCATACCGGCAAGGGTGACAGAGGTGCACAGAGATCTTTTTAAGGTTATTTCTGCTTATGGAGAAACTAATGCTCGGATAAAGGGTTCCTTCTATAATAAGGTGGATACAGCCGGAGACTTCCCTGCAGTAGGAGATTTTGTGCTGCTGCGTTATAATGAAAGCGGAGATTCACAGATCATTAGAGTAGGAACCAGGAAGTCCAAGTTCTCCAGACCGGATTATTCCGGTCATGCTTCGGGCTATGTCAAAACAATATTGGAACAGGTCGTTGCGGCGAACTTTGATTATGTATTTATTATGGCATCCTTAAATTACGATTTTAATATTAACCGCATCCTCAGATATATTACAGTTGCGTGGGAGAGCGGAGGAACGCCGGTGGTACTGCTGACCAAGGCGGATCTTGTTGATGATTATTCAAAACAGTTGGAAGAAATCAAAAAACAGGCAATCGGAGTAGAGGTTTATGCCATAAGCTCTATGAGTAGGAAAGGTCTGGAACAGTTAGAACCATATTTGACACCGGGGAAGACGGTTGTATTTCTCGGATCTTCCGGTGTCGGAAAATCAACCTTGGTAAATGCACTCGCAGGGGACACAGTCATGGATGTGAAGCAAATTCGCGAAGATGACAGTAAGGGAAGACATACCACAACTCATCGTCAGCTTATACAACTAAAGAATGGTGTGATGATTATTGATACCCCCGGTATGCGAGAACTGGGAATGTGGGATATCGATGAAGGCTTGTGTGATGCATTCTCGGATATCGAAGAACTTTCCTTTCTTTGCCGGTTCTCTGATTGTACTCACCACAATGAACCTGGATGTGCTATTCAAGAGGCTATTATTAATCGGACACTGGATAGGGATAGGTGGAAGAATTATCTGCAGCTGAAGGGAGAAGCAAGATTCACGGAGGATAAATCGGCGTATTTAAGAGAAAAACGAGATTTCTTTCGGAAACTGGAGAAATCGAATCGGGCTAGACAAAAAATAGGAGGAAAACGATAATGGAAATAATTGATTTCAAACCAAACCATGTATCCCAGGCTATGCAGCTTGCGAGGGACAATTATGAACTGGAACGAAACTATGTAAAGGAACTTCCTGAGAATGTCACAATACCTGATCTGAGTTGCTTTGCAGAATTCGGACTTGGGGCAGCAGCGGTTGAGGGAAGCCGTCTTTTGGGATACCTATGTGCCTATCCGCCAAGAGAAGATGTGTTTGCAACGACTAATGTCAGAGGGACCTTTGTGCCGATACATGCTCACGCAGTAGATTTCGGTATAACGGAGAAAGAAAGAATGCAAATCTATTCCAGACTATATCAGGCAGCAGCTGTAAAATGGGTCAAAGGAGGAATACGCAGTCATGCCATTGCTCTCTATACATTTGATCAAGCAGGAATTCAAAGCTTCTTTTACAATGGCTTTGGCCTTCGATGTATTGATCTGATAAGATCCTTGGAGGAGATTCCAGAGAATAAGAAGTTGCTTGTAGAGGATGAGCTTAAGCCGGAATATGTTGAACTCTTTCGGGATGAATGGGCATTGCTATTAGATCAGCACAATGCTTTAATAAAGCATCTGGGTAACAGCCCCACCTTTATGCATTTTGATCTTATTGATGAGGATGGACTATACCGGGAGGCAGAGGAAGATGTCAGATATTTTGCTGCGAGGGTGAAAGGAAAATATATTGCTTATATTAAACTATCAGAGAATGGAGAGAATTTTGCTACTGAGGCAGATGATATGATGAATATATGCGGAGCCTACTGTGAGCCGCATTACAGAAGTACCGGTATTTATCATAATCTGTTATGCCATGTGATGAGGGAGCTTCGAACGGAGGGCTTTGCTCGACTGGGTGTTGACTGCGAGAGTTTCAATCCGACAGCCAGAGGCTTTTGGCCAAAATATTTTAAGGAATACACACACAGCGTAGTAAGGCGAATTGATGAGAAAGCGGTAGATTTGGCAATACATTAGTTCTAAAATAGCAAATAGGCTGTACAGAAACGTAACCAGCCTGTAGTAAGCTGCATGATAATTGGTTGGCAAAAGTCATGGAAGATAATTCATTTAAAAAAAGGGAACCACCAATACTATACCTACGTCTAATGGTTGTAAAGATGAACGAGAGGAGGTTATAGATTGGGAGGTTCCCTTTCGGTACCAAAAGGAAATATCCCCTTAAATATGAAATCTATCAAAACGAAATAAATTATCGAACAAAGGATAAAATAATATTTTACTTAAATACTGAACTATAGATGCTCATTCATTTTAATATGATAAATTTTTATGACAAATCATCCGGATGGGAAAATAATAGGATGACAATCGGATGATTATTATGGAGGTAAATATATGATAAAAAAGAATATAGCTATGGCGGTTATGTTAGGATTAACAATGGCATCACTCTCCACTGCTCCGGCATATGCAATGCTTGCCACGAGCACAACTGCTTCCGATATCAGCTCAGAGCAGTCGAATGAATTAACTTCAAAGCAAAGTGAAATCGATAAGCTTTTATTCGAAGCAAATGCTAAGTCGATTGAGAAGCAAGGCTTTATGGTAAATTACACTGGAGTGGTGAATGATTATGTTGAGATTGGAATCTCCCCGTATAGTGATGAGAATGCTAACTTCATTTATGATATCGTTGGTAAAGACAAGGTTAAGGTAGTCGAGATGGATCAGTCGATCCTTTATGCTTCCGGTGTAGCAGCTGATACAGCACAACCGGATGCAGCGGTAACAGATGATGTTCTAGCTGACAAAGATACGGTAGCTGAGACTGCAGAGGATGCGAATCTTGCAGCAACCAGTGGATTGGCAGAGGATGATAACAAGGAGGTTCAGATACAGATAGAGAGTACGGATGCAGCTGCCTCCGAAGAAAAGGTTTATAAGACAACCTCAGCAAATGAAGAGGATATCAGAACAATATCTGTTCCGGTAGATGCACCTAAGGAAGATGGAGTTTCTACTCCGGTTATCGTGTTGGCGGTAGCAGGCGGTGCAGCTTTAATCGGTGGAGCGGTACTTCTTTCTAGTAAGAAGAAGGCTGAGAAGTAACATCAACTTAAGGTAACGAAGAGACTGTTTCAAAATGTGATTTTGAATGAGCGGGGGAGTAATCTTACTCCCTCCGTTTGTAAGATTACTTATTTTGTAATGGTCTCTTTTGGCATATACAGCATTAATGCTTGAAAATAGTAAGTTTAAAATAGAAGGAATGGGGAAAATTATAGATAATCAATTTGTGATATACTGAAAGAGGGAGCTTGGATGATAATTAAGGAATATGGGAATGCAGACCTTTTCTTAAATGAATATGAAACGGAATTACTGGAGATGGAGGTATCGAGTCAATTATTGCTTTGTGCTGCGAGTCAGAGCCAAAATAGTCTGGCAGACATGAAAGAGCTTTTTGGAGCAGTGCTTGATGAAGATAAAGTCTTACTCTTATTTGCTATTCCTAATAATCTTGAACTGCTTCTTTATTCGTGCGATGTCCAAACTGAGTTGAAAGCGGCGGCAGCTTTGGCAGACTATCTAGGTGAAAAATCAACTATCCTTAGCGGACTGAATGCAAAGCAGTCCTTATGCCAGAGCTTTATCGATCATTATAAAAAATATCATAAAGGAACCATTATTCAGAAGCTTGGAACTGACATTATGGAGCTTCGTAAGCTGAATGATGTCAAACCGGTAATCGGATTACAAAGACTGGCGACAATGGAGGATGTGAAGCTAGTAGCTGATTGGATCATTCAATTTCAAATTGATGCAATGATAGATGAGGCGGATTATGAAGCTACTGTATTGAAAGCATCACAGATGATAGCAAGAGGGCAGGTATACTTGTATGAAAATGAGAATAACCAGGTAGTTTCTATGGCGGCAGCCACACGGAAACTGGTTCATGGAATGGGGATTACTTATATATTTACACCACCGGAGCATCGGGGACAGGGATATGCAGCAGCAAATATATATTACTTAAGTAAGCAGCTTCTCGAACAGGGCTATGAATTCTGTACTCTTTTTGTAGATAAGCTGAATCCACTTACGAATCGAGCCTATGAAAAGTTGGGTTATAATGTAATCGAAGATAATTATGAGTATAAGATTATTCCTTTAGAATCTTATAGTCCGGACGTGCTGATGTAGTACGGATATACTTATTAATTACGAGGCTATCACATGATTTTTGGCGACAGCCTCTCTTTGGTTTGCCCGCTTCGCTCCGGTTTTCATATTGCATTTGTTGGCACTGACGAGTAAAATAGAAGTATACGGTTAAGTATATGTAAACAGTTGGTTTACCCTAGTCAATGATAATACTATATTTAAGATAAAGATAAGGAGAAAGGGGATAGAAGCAATGAAAACGGTTAAGTGGGGCATTATCGGTGCAGGACATATTGCGGCAAAATTTGCTACAGCTTTGAATTCGCTCGATC
Organism: Bacillota bacterium; assembly: GCA_023415055.1. Lineage (GTDB taxonomy): Bacteria > Bacillota > Clostridia > Lachnospirales > Lachnospiraceae > Mobilitalea. The sequence continues at coordinate 42,023 of JAEZLZ010000043.1, forward strand.
ATACGGAGCTTACTGCAGTAGCGTCAAGAGATTTGAGCAGGGCGAAGGAATTCGCAGGACGTTTTCATATAGGAAAAGCATATGGAAGCTATGAAGAGATTGTGAACGACCCGGAGATTGACGTGATTTATATTGGAACGCCCCATACGGAGCACAAGAAGAATGCGATGCTATGCATGGAGCATGGTAAGGCGGTTTTATGTGAGAAGCCCTTCACTTTAAATTACACTGAGGCGCAGGAACTTGTGGAGCTGGCCGAAAGAAAGAATATATTTTTAATGGAGGCGATGTGGACTAAATTCCTACCTACCACCCGTATTGTGAAGCAATGGATAGAGAATAAAGTCATCGGTGATGTCAGTTATATGAATATTTCCTTCGGTTTCCGCAGCGAATTCGATCCGACACACAGATTATACAACCCCGTACTTGGTGGAGGAGCCTTGTTGGATGTAGGAGTTTATCCTATCTCCTATGCGATTCATCTGATGGGAAGATTCCCGGACAAGGTCAGTGGCAGCGCCTTTCTTGGACAAAGCCATGTGGACGAGCTAAATGTCATCACCCTTTTGTATAATGAAGGAGTCATTGCAGACTTAAGTTCTGCAATTGTGGCAGCTACCGGAAATGATGCCGTTATTGTTGGTGATAAAGGTAGGATTGTTGTTCCGAATTTTTGGACTGCAGAAAGCGCTGAAGCATACGATGCTAACGGAAAGCTGATTGATTCCTTCTTCCATCCCTTCACCTCCAACGGTTATGTTTATGAGGCTGAGGAAGTAAACCGATGTATTTTAGAGGGAAGAAAGCAAAGTGAAGTCATTCCCTTGCAGGATACACTTGATATTATGAGACTATTGGATGGATTACGCACAGAATGGGGTGTGATCTACCCTTCAGAGATTTGAGGATGAAAAGAAGTTATCGATCTGTTCGGGAGTTTAAGCTAACGGCTAACGGAGGATAAGATACGCTAAAAACAGCGTAGAAATGAGGATTAAGATGAAGGAAAATGTATATAAAGTTTCCGGATATGAATTTGCGGATGCTCATGAGTACAAAGAAGCAAAACGTGAGGAGGAAACAGTAGAATATATCAAGGCGAATACAGACTTGAATGACATCAATAAGGTGCTAAAGCTGTATCACAAATTGGTGGAAAGAAAAACCTTGAAAACAGTCATAGGCTTTACTTTTTTATGTGAATTGCGCAATAAAATCCTCAGCGCAGGCATTGTTACTGTAGACAATCTTCCCGGCATCCGAATTGAAAAATCAGAGAAGGAACCAAGAGTATATGATAATGTGCTGGAAAAGGAACAGGAGCAAAGACATCTGGTGATGATCGAGGAGTTCAAGATCAAGCTTAGGAACTCCAGAATTATTAGTATTTTTCTGGCAGCTATCATCATAATTATGATCTTAATCGCGGTATTCAGCGACCGCAGTATGTATTCGATTTATGAGAATCAGGTAATTGATAAGTATGAAAGTTGGCAGAAGACTCTGGATGAGAGGGAGAAAGACTTGAATCAACGAGAACAGGCGCTTGATAAAAATGATAATGCCGAGCAATAAATTCACAATTTCGTCATAGTTACATGTTAATATGTAGTAAAAATGAATGTATTCGGAGGTGCCAAATGGAAAAGCTTAAAATTTTAGTTGTTGATGATGAAAGTAGAATGAGAAAGCTTGTAAAAGACTTTTTGGTGCGGAAAAACTATGATGTTATTGAAGCGGAAAACGGAGAACAGGCAATCGACCTGTTCTTTTCCAAGAAAGATATAGCGTTGATTATACTAGATGTTATGATGCCCAAGCTGGATGGCTGGCAGGTTTGCAGAGAGATAAGACAATACTCTAAGGTTCCGATTATCATGCTGACAGCAAAGAGCGATGAGAAGGACGAGTTGCTCGGATTTGATCTGGGTGTCGACGAATATATTTCTAAGCCCTTCAGCCCAAAGATATTGGTGGCACGAGTAGAAGCGGTTCTTCGAAGAACCTCTGTAGTCGAGGAAGAGTCCATTGAAGTTGGTGGAATCGTTCTTGATAAATCAGCCCATCAAGTGAAGATTGATGGACAGGAGATTGATTTAAGCTTTAAGGAGTTTGAACTTTTAACGTATTTTGTTACGAATCAGGGAGTTGCTCTGTCACGAGAGAAGATTCTGAACAATGTATGGAATTATGATTATTTCGGTGATGCCCGAACCATTGACACTCATGTGAAGAAACTACGGAGCAAGATGGGGCCGAAAGGCGATTTTATCAAGACCATATGGGGTCTTGGTTACAAATTTGAGGTGGATGCATGAGGCATTCAATCCGATTTAAGATAACGCTCACTTTAACGATTATGGTCATTATGACAATCTTTTTGGCTTTGATCATAAATCGTTTCTTTCTTTCTGATTATTATGTTTATACGAAAATTAAGAATCTGGATACAGTATATCAGGAAATAAAATCGATCTATGATAAGAGTCAGAATGATGAGAAGCTGTCGGAGACGGAGACAGTAAAGATGGAGCATCTGGCTTCCAGATATTCCGTCGATATCTATGTATTCAATTATCTTCAGGGCTTAATATACCCCACCAGTATCGGTGATCGTGAATTTAAGCAAATGATGGGTATGCAGGCAGAATATCTGGCCGGATATATGAATCCGGACATCACAGACCGAAGGGTTATTAAGATTACTGATAATTATAAAATAATTCATCTTTATGATATACAGAAGGACTCGAATTATATTGATATGGTCGGTTTGTATGGCACTACCTTTCAGGCATTGAGTGGTCAAACTGATCAAGGGCCCTCGAACAATAATTCAGAGGATACCCTAAAAGACTTTAGCATCATTTTACTCCGTTCTAATTTTCAAAGCATAGAGGAAGGTGTCGCCATCGCCAATGATTTTCTCGTCTACATCGGAATCTTTACTGTACTTGTCGGAACGGTTGCGATGCTGATTATCAGCAAGAGGTTTACAAAACCGATACTTGAATTGGCTGGAATAGCAAAGAAGATGTCAGATCTCGACTTTGATATCAAATATCAAGTAGAATCAAAGGATGAAATCGGAGAATTGGGCAGCAGCATCAATAGCTTGTCGGATAAACTGGAGTCTACCATTACTGAGTTAAAACGTGCAAATAATGAGCTTGTGACTGATATCCAAAAGAAGACAGAGATTGATGAGATGCGTAAGGAGTTTCTATCAAATGTTTCGCATGAATTAAAAACACCGATTTCACTGATTCAAGGTTATGCGGAAGGTCTGAAAGAAAATATTAATGATGATCCGGAAAGCCGTGACTTTTACTGTGAGGTTATCATGGATGAAGCAGACAAAATGAATACTATGGTAAAGAAGCTTTTGAATCTGAATGAGATTGAATTTGGCAATAATCAGGTATACTTCGAACGATTTGACATCGTAACACTGATACGATCCGTACTTAGTTCAACGGAGATATTGTTTAAGCAAAAGGAAGTAACGTTACATTTTGATGCACCAGAACCAGTATACGTCTGGGCTGATGAATACATGGTAGAACAAGTGCTTACCAATTATATCAGCAATGCGCTCAATCATGTAAGTGGCCAGAAAATTATTGAGATTAAATTAATTCATAGAGATGACCGAATTCGGGTGGCGGTATTCAATACAGGAGAAATCATACCGGAAGAGGATTTAGACAAGATATGGATAAAATTCTATAAAGTAGATAAAGCCCGGACCAGAGAATACGGTGGCAGCGGAATCGGCTTATCCATAGTGAAAGCGATTATGAATTCCCTTAATCAGGATTATGGAGTGATTAATCGTAATATCGGAGTAGAATTCTGGTTTGAACTTGATACGAAGGCTTAATTTATAAAACACAGGATGACATTTACTGTAGATGATATAAAAATACCCTTGATTGGAAGTTAGATCTGATCAAGGGTATTTTTTGTGACTATTTCTGCGTTTCAATTGCAGATATCGTCATGATCCTTTCCTATATCAAGTAATTTCTGTTGCCGTTTGGAAGGAAAAGTGATAATATGTATTCTGTACCATTCTGTAAAATGAAGGTGCGGATTAGGCTATAAATGACAGGAGGAATATAGGTTGAGGCATTATAAGCTAGTTGTGATTCTACTTTTGATGGTAACATTAACCGGATGCATGCCAAAATATGAGTATACGGATAACCAGACGGATGCCGCTGCGGAATATATGGCGGGATTGATTTTAAAATATGATAACGATTATCATAGCGCTCTGATGTCTATGGATGATATAATTGCAATCGCTACTCCTACTCCGGGAACTGCTCAGAACACAGTGGATGGTCAGACAGAAGTAACCGTAAGTCCTACTGTCGTACCTGAACCGAATTATACTTTATCTGAAGTAATAGATGAAAAGGGCTTTGATCTTACCTATACCGGATATGATATTCTGGATAGCTATCCCGAGGACGTTACCGAAGCTTACTTCTCAATCTCTGCCAGGGAGGGCAATCAGTTAATAGTACTCTCTTTCCAGTTAAAGAACAAATTGGATAAGAAGAATAATCTTAATCTAACGAAAGCGGATATATCCTATCAACTGGATGTCAATGTAGGGACGATATATGAGCCACCCTTCGCACTTCTAGAAAATAATCTTAAGCTGATTGATATTACTTTGAAGGCAAAAGAAGAAAAGACGGTGGTTTTAATTTTCGAAGTTAAGAAGGATGTAGAGATGAAGAATATCAACTTGATGGTAACCAGAGATGATAGATCCGAGATAATTGAGATTAAATAATTGATGATTACTATGTCATGGCATCATGAGATTTATTGCTTAATATAATAAGAACAATTAAAGTAATAAGAATAATAATATAATGTGTGAGGGCACATAAGGGAGGTTACAATGAGTTACGTTGAAAGAAAGCGTATAAAGTTTTTTGGTTTACCATTAACTTTTACAAAGTATACCATCAACGAAGATAAGCTTACAATTACATCAGGATTTCTTAACATTACAGAAGATGATGCAATGATGTATAAGATTCAGGATGTAAGATTAACCAGGAGTTTGTCAGAGAGAATGTTTAAGATTGGTACCATTACCTGTTACACAGGGGATACTACTCATCCTGAGCTTATCCTACATCATATCAGGCATTCCAGTGATATTAAGGACTTTATTATTACTTCTTCTGAAGAAGCAAGGAGAAAGAGAAGATCCTTGCACACTCTGAATATTGACGCAGAAGAACTGGAAGAGGAAGAGCTGGATAACAATAATTAAAAAGGGAATAAAAAAGTTTGTTTTTTATCTTGACATTTTTCGATTTGGAATGTACAATAAAAATCCACCGTTGATGAACAACCTCGAGGACAAAAAAGAAATAACAAAAAAATAAAAAAGTGGTTGACATAATACGATGGATGTGATAAACTAAAAAAGTTGGCGGCGCTGCTAGATGAAACAAAAAGCAAGCCGGAAACACAATGAACCTTGATAATTGAACAGTGAAACAACCCTGAAAATTCTAAAAAACTTGAGACTTACACATGAGTCTCAAAAATAGATTTTCATGAATGAATTGGTTTAACCAGTTCATACGAACTCGTATCT